>NZ_JBTXLW010000019.1:0-72710 GCF_054871795.1 Enterococcus sp. LJL51
TTCACTGAGACGGTCGGCTTCCTTCAGCATAGAAAAGAGATCCATGCTTTCGATAAAGCCCACACCCTCGCTCAACGCCTGCCAATCTGCTGCATTATACTTTATATCCAACCTTTTCCTCCTTTTTTAGCCAAAAGGGCGCAGGATATCATTCTGCTGCTTTTGAATTCCTGCCAAACCTTCCGGTGCTGATTTTTTCTGATTAAAATTCGGATGTAAGCGTTCATTTCTTTCACTTTTAAATTATCGCTTTCTTTTATTAAAACACAGAACAGAATCTCACTATTAGAATAAATAAAAATCATTTAGATATATAATTATAACAAATAAAACATCAAACGATGTATCAATATTTTTAAATAATATAAAAGAAAATGAGATTTTAACTTTTTCTAATTTGTAAAAAAAAAGCGTTTGGAACATAAATAAATGTCCAAACGCTGCCTTATTTAACATTCGAATAAACGGTGAGACAGAAGCAACTTGCTACACTTCGTTCCAATAGCATCAACTGTCTCACATTTGTGTTTCCTGTCATTTTAAGAAAATCCTTCTTATTGCTGTGAAACACAGTGAGGGAGCAGTTGTTGTCGAACAGGACCTACTTGGTTCTCAAAGCTTAGCCCTTCTGTCCCTCCTCTTTTACTCATTTATAGAATTTTCGTTTATCATTTCGATGCCAGAATAAGACTGAATCGTTCAATTAAAGATTTGTTACTTCTCCATCAACACTGCGTTCAATTTTCATATCTGTGATAGGAACGTAACCCAATTCTTTTACAACACTTTTCTGAATACCATCACTAATCATATAATCCAGGAATTTTTTCACTGATTCATCAGGCTGCCCTTTGGTATACATGTGCTCGTAAGACCAGATAGACCAAGTATTATCAGCGACATTTTCTTCTGTCGGCTCCACACCGTCAATTTTCAAAGCTATGGTTGATTCATCCATATAAGAAAATGCTAAATAACTAATTGCCCCTGGAGTTTGAGAAACAATCTGACGGACAGTACCTGAGGAATCTTGTTCCTGTGATTTTACCGATGTCGCTCCGTCAAGTCCCCATTTTTCGAAAGTCGCTCTAGTTCCACTACCTTCCGGTCGGTTGATTACAGCGATTTCCTGATTCTTGCCGCCAACATCCTGCCAGTTTGTGGTTTTCCCTGTAAAAATATCGATTAACTGAGCTTTGGTCAGCTCTTTAACACCAACATCCTTATTCACTACAGGTCCCATCCCTACAACTGCTACTTTATGGTCTACCAGCTTATCCGCTTCAATCCCGGATTTCTCTTCAGCAAAAACATCAGAATTACCAATTGTTACTGCGCCATCAGCAACTTGAGATAACCCTGTCCCGCTGCCGCCCCCTTGAACAGAGATAGAGTAGGCAGTATTTTCTGCGATAAACTGATCTTTGGCAGCATCAACAAGAGGTTGTAGTGCAGTTGAGCCAACTGCTACAATTTTGGTTGGTTCGTTTGTTTTATCAGAAGCTTCGCCTTTCGTATCAGAACTGTTACATCCTGCCAAAAGTACGCCTACTGTAATGACCATTGTTGTTAAAATCTTCTTCTTCATTTCAACACTTCCTTAGTAAGATTAGTTACAAGCTTAGTCTAACAAGTCATTGTTAATGCTTCTCAAATATCCTGTAAATAATCGGTAAAGAAATGTAAAGATTTTGTATACAAAAAAAGGCGGTCTTTTTCAACGGAAAACTCTTGGAAAAGATACCTGTTTATTTCGTTCATTTAGCTGTTATTCACACTATTAATAGTAGTATTTTTACTATTGGCAGCATTCTTGTATGTATCATGGCCTTGCCTTTTTATTATAGAAATAGCAATATGTCAGCCGCAAGGGGATCCCTTTCGCATTTTTATCAATAAAAACATCCTTCTCATCACCGCATTTCTAAGCAATAAGAAAGATGTTTATCAGCACTTGTTTGGGACGCAAGTTGTAATGTATGGTCCTAATCTTTTATCTCTTTAGTCATATAGATAGTCAACCGATTCATCGCTTCAACCAGTCGTTCCATATCGGCAGCATAGCTAATTCGGACATAACCTTCTGCTTCCGGTCCGAATGCAATTCCGGGAATTAGTGCTAGTGCCTGCTTCTCTGCCAAATCAATACAGAACTTCATTGAGTCTTGTTCAACACCCTCAGGTATTTTTGCAAAAATATAAAAGGCACCATTCGGTCGAGCAACTTGAAAACCTAGGGTTGTCATCTGATCATAAACAAAATCACGACGTTTACGGTACTCTTCCTTCATAATTACGCCGTCATTGATTCCCTCAACCAATGCCCGGACTGCTGCCTTTTGAGAAATTGTTGAAGCAGCTGTTACCAGATATTGATGGACCTTAATAATTTCTCCGGTTAACTCTTTTCTGCTAAAAATGAAGCCGATTCTCCAGCCTGTCATTGCGTGAGATTTAGACAACCCATTAATCATAATAGTCTGCTCAGGAATAAATTCAGCAATCGATACATGGGGATCATCATAGGTCAGCTCACTATACACTTCATCACTGATAACAAATACTGGGTATTTTTTCAGAACCTCTGCAATTGCTTGAACCTCTGAACGATTGTAGGTTACCCCAGTCGGATTGCTTGGATAATTCAAAATGACTGCTTTCACCTGTTCACCATGGACTGCCATGGCTTCATCAATCATTTCCGGTGTTAAAACAAAACCATTGCTTGTTGTATCTATATATACAGGCTCTGCACCCGCTAGTGTAATCACTGGTTCATACCCTGGATAGATTGGTGCCGGCAGCAGGACCTTATCTCCTTTTTCCAAAATAGCCAGCAAACTGGCAGATATCGCTTCAGTTGCACCAATAGTGACTAAAACTTCTGTTAAAGGATCATAAGCTAATCCATATTTTCCCTTAATAAAGTATGCAGCTGCTTCGCGGACATCCGTTAACCCTGCCATGCCTGAATAATGAGAGAAATTCTGCTCAATTGCCTGTTGTCCGGCTTCTTTTACATGGTCTGGCGTATTAAAATCAGGTTCACCCAATGTCAGCTTCAATATATCAGGAATTGTAGAAACCTGCTCATCAAAGCGGCGGATTGTAGAAACCGCAATCTTATAAACCTGCTGATTAAATCTGTTTGTTAAGTCCATTAACATCACTCCTTTATACTTGCTCATTATGGTATCATATTCTGCTTAATAATGAAAATATTATTTAAAAACATGATTTTTTTCTCGTCAAAATCTCATTTTACTCTTGCATTTCCTTTTTCGATTCTTTATAGTTAAGAAAATCACGAATACTTAATAGAGAAAGGCGTGAAACGATGAAAGGCATTCGTAAAATCGCACCATACATTCCTGGGAATCAGCCAAATTATCCAAATATGATTAAAATTAACACAAATGAAAATCCCTACCCTCCTTCACCAAAGGTCGAAAAAGCGTTAAAAGAGTTCAAAGTAGAGGACTTAAAACGCTACAGCTCTTTAGACAATCAGCTTTTAAAAAATGCACTGGCTGACAAACACCAGCTGCTCCCGGAACAATTAATTATTGGAAATGGTTCTGATGAAGTATTAGCATTTTGTTTTCTTGCTTTTTTTAATAGCAGCGAATCGATTCTTTTTCCTGATATTACTTATGGTTTTTATAAGGTTTGGGCTGACTTGTTTCATATCCCCTTTAAAGAACTCCCGTTAACGACGGATTTTCATATTGATTTTTCTGATTACAACCAGCCAAATGGCGGTATAGTTATTGCTAATCCTAATGCCCCAACTGGTTTATTTAAATCTTCAGAGGCTGTTCGCACACTCTTAAAAAAACATCCAGATGTGATTGTCATCATTGATGAGGCTTATGCAGAATTTGCAGAAGAAACGATGCTTCCTTTACTTGATGAATTTTCTAATTTGATTATTGTCCGTACCTTATCAAAGTCCCAATCACTGGCTGGTTTGCGTATCGGATATGCCATAGGAGATCCTCGGTATATCGCGGTTATGGAAAGCGTCAAGTCTTCTTTTAATCCTTATTCTGTTGATTTACTAGCTGAGAAACTGGCAGCTGCAGCAGTTGAAGATACTAGCTACTATCAGAAAATAAATGAAGAAATCTGCAAAACAAGAGAGTGGTTCGTCAGCAAACTGGCTACCTTCGGTTTTCAGTCTTTGGATTCTCAGACTAATTTTGTATTAACAACCCATAAAACAATCGATGTACCCGCACTTTATCATTTTTTAGAAGAACAAAATATTTTTGTCCGTTATTTTGCTAAACCAGCACGCTTAAAAAAATATCTGCGAATTTCGATTGGCACTCGTGAAGAGATGGAGAAAACAGCCGCAGCTATTGATTGTTTCCTAAAAGAATAAATTAAAAATTAGCTTTATTATAAAAAAGAACTGTACCGTCGTTAAATAAACAAGGGTATAGTTCCTTTAAAAAAATGATTCAACCTCATCTCAGATTGACAGACAACAAACTGCATACTATCATAGCGCTTGGAGCAAAAAACAGAGATTCACTGGTTTTGTTTCAAGCTTTTTTTGAGAAGTAAAAAAGCACGAATAAGCTATCGGCTGGCTAAAGAGCGTTTAGCAAGAAAGGGTTACTCCCCTCTTTGCTTGTAAAGCTGACTCTTTTGCTAACTGATTGTTCTAGAAACTTCCTTCAACAGCTTAACAAAATGATGCGCAATTTCTGTTCTCTGCTGATTTTTCTGATAGAGGATACAGATTTTATTTTCTTCCGACTGTTCTAGAGGGATTAGTCTAATTTCCTTTTTCGTAAATCCAGTAACGATACCTGAACCGGAAGCATAGGCATTCGTTTCAGCTAGAATGTTCATCAGTGTTCCCCGGTCGTTAACATAAATAACCGTTCCTTGTTCATCTTCTTCAATCAAGTCTTCAGCAAAATAAGAAAATTCACTACCCTCCTGAATAAAACGAACCTGAGGATAGGCCATTAATTCCTTTAAGCCAATTTGTCTTTTATGGGCTAAAGGATGATGGTTGCCCAAGAAAATGTGGGTAGCAAAATTGCCAATCACTTCATAAGTTAGATTCGTCCCTGACAAGTGACGTTCAATACCAGACCGATTCTTACTATTTAAATACAGTATCCCCAGTTCACTGTTATGACTTTTTACATCTTCAATCACTTTAAGAGTGGTCGTTTCGAACAGACGGAATTCTTTGTATTGCTCTTCAAATTTTTTAATCATCTGCGCCATAATTTTTCCCAAAAAATCATAATGCTGTGAAGAGACAGAGAAACGTTCACTTGCCTGCTGCTGGATATAGCGCTGTTCTAATAATGCCAGCGGTGTCAATACTTTTTCAGCATGCTCTAAAAATTGAACTCCTGCTTCTGTTAGAAAAGCCCCTTTGTTTGTTCGCGTAAATAAACGAATACCTAATTCATCTTCCAGCTCTTTTATGCTATTGGATAAGCTAGGCTGGGCGATAAAGAGCTTTTTCGCAGCTTCTCGAAAACTGCCGTTATCAGCAACCGCTACGACATATTTCATTTGTTTTATATTCATCATCATTCTCCATTGTTCATTCGACTAAATAAACCGGACGACCTTTTCTATCCTGCAGCGGACGGCTATTGAGCGCCAGCATACCTTCTTTCAGGGATTCAACCAATTGCCTATCCATCTGCCCCACTTCTTGGAACACAAACCAAGGAATCGGTCCCTTTGTCGGCGGAGTAGTTAAAGAACCTGTATAATGAAAATGGCTTCGTTTTTCCGGTAAAAAAACGGAAGGGTCAAAATAAAACTCATGTGTTCTTATGCTGCCTTCAACCAGCGTTCTTAGCTCTGTAAATTTGTTTACATCTCTCGTCAGATTGAACAAGCAGCCTACTACCAGGTTTTGACCTAAATCATTCATATGAACTAGATGAAACTCGATAGGATACTCCTGTTCTTCAAGCAGATGCTCTGCTGGCGTATGAAAGTGGATATCCGTCAAATGATAGGTCTGATCCGCATACACGATGAAGCTTTCTGTATTTGGCGGTACAAAGTGCATAGTATTTTTAAATTCTTTTTCAGTAAAGACTTCTTTTTTATAATGAAAGGTAATGCTGTCACTGCCTATAAGCTTCTTCTCATTGATAGAATCGACAGAAAGACGAATTGGCGACTGATCTGGAAATGCCGCTCCTTCAGCAAACCAGTCACATAAAGTTCCCCAATGTTCTGGACCTCTTTCTCCTGAATAACTCCATTCTACATCCATATTTCGAATATTTTTCATACGGCCTCCTAAAAGAAAAAAATTATTTTTGATAACTGTATCTTATTTCCCAATTTGGGTCAAACAATGACCTCCCGAAAATCACTGCTCAATAAAATAAAAAAGGACACAAGCGGCAAACATCTAAAAATTGCTGCTTCTGTCCCAACGTTTATTCTAAATTGAAATAGGTATCAAAAATCGGAGATACAATTAGACCTCTAGACCCTCAGCACACTTAAAACCGAATAGACAGTGAGATGGAAGCAGCTTCTGCGGTAATACGTCGACAGCGAATGGCTGACCTTCGTGTTTCCTGTCATTTTCGTACATTCCTTCTTAATGCTTTGAATCACTGTGATTACTTACTACGAAAGTAGAACAAGTGATGAAAAGCTAGCTTGCCCGCTGCTTAAATTCAATCACTTTTATCTAATCTGTTCTCCTGTTTCATTTTTACACTGTTTTCCAAGCAGCTGGGTTTTGCTTCCATTCCTGTAGTAGTTCTAAATCCTGAGCTTCAATATATTTTGCTTCCAGCGCCGCTTCAAGCAGTGTTGAGTAATTTGTTAATGTCGTCAACTCAATACCATGCGCCTCAAAATTTTCTAGTCCCTTTGGCAATTCATAGGTAAAGATTGCAGCTACGCCTAAAACATCGGCTCCTTCACGTTTGGCTGCTTCTGCGGCCTCAAGGACACTCCCGCCAGTTGAAATCAAATCTTCAATGATAACCATTTTCTGACCTTCGCTGATACGTCCTTCAATCTGGTTCCCTTTCCCATGTTCCTTTGCCTTACTGCGAATGTAAACCATCGGCAGGTCAAGAATATCTGCAACCCAGGCAGCATGAGGAATGCCCGCTGTAGCTGTTCCTGCAATTACTTCAACCTCTGGATATTTCTCCTTAATGGCTGCTGCCAGACCTTGAGCGATTTCTTTACGAATCATTGGATAGCTCATAGTAATGCGGTTGTCGCAATAGATTGGACTTTTAATGCCGCTAGCCCATGTGAAGGGATCATTTGGACTTAAAAACACCGCTTCAATTTTTAATAAATCCTTTGCTACATTTTTTGCTAATTCAGTCATTTAATTTCCGCTCCATTCCTTTTTAATTGACAGATATGCTTGATAGGGATTCTCAGCCTGAGTGATTGGACGCCCAACTACTATATAATCTGAACCGATTTCTCTTGCTGCTGCGGGCGTCATTACCCGCTTCTGATCGCCAACGGCACTTCCGGCCGGACGAATACCTGGTGTTAGACAAACGAAGGATTCATTCGTCGATTCCTTAATCAGTTGGACTTCTTGCGCAGAACAAACAACGCCATTTAGCCCAGCCGTTTCAGCACATTTAGCATAGTGCTTAACACTTTCCTTTAATGAAGCATGAATTAGCTGATCGTGCTGCATTTCTTCTTCACTAGTCGATGTCAGCTGAGTAACGGCAATCAGAATGGGTGTTTGGGCTTGCTGAGCTCCAGCTTCAAGCCCTCGCTTAGCAGCCTGCATCATTTGAATCCCGCCGGCCGCATGAACATTTGTCATATCCACGCCAAGCTTCGCCAATCCCTTCATCGCACTTTCTACAGTGTTTGGAATATCATGCAGCTTCAAATCCAGAAAGACAGAATGACCAGCCTGTTTCAAAAAGCGGACAATTTCCGGACCCTCCTGATAAAACAGCTCCATTCCTACTTTCAAATAAAGCTTTTCTTCCACAGGAAACCCTTCAAGAAAATGTTCTACATCTTTTTTTGAAGGGAAATCCAATGCAATAACCGGCCGTTCAATCATGAGCGCCGCTCCTCTCTTACTTCTTTAATTAACTGCTCCAATGATTCAATACCAAGCTCTGCCATGCGAATAGGCAAGCCTTCAATCAATTTAGGACAAATATAAGGATCAGTAAAATTCGCGGTACCTACACCAACTGCGCTTGCACCAGCCATAAACATTTCCAGGACATCATCTACCGTCTGCACGCCGCCCATTCCAATAATCGGAAGTGAAGAGACTTGCGAAACCTGATGAATAAGGCGAATCGCCACCGGCTTAATTGCCGGACCTGATAATCCTCCAGTACTATTTGCCAGAATCGGTCTTCTAGTTTTTAAATCAATCCGCATGCCCAGCAGCGTGTTTATCATTGTAAAGCCGTCTGCACCGCCTGCTTCAATAGCTTGAGCGATTGGCACAATATCAGTAACATTCGGCGAAAGCTTAACATAAACCGGTACTTTTGCTACCTTTTTCACTGCTTCTGTTAATTGAAATGCGACATCGGGATCTGTACCAAACGCGATTCCCCCATGCTTAACATTGGGACAGGAAATATTCAACTCGATAGCGCCGACATTTGAAGCATCCCCAATTTTGGCACAAACTTCAACATAGTCTTCTTCGCAGGCACCCGCAACATTGGCAATAATCGGTAAATCGTATTTTTCCAATGCTGGAAGCTTTTCTTCCATTACTACCTTGAGCCCCGGATTCTGTAAGCCAATGGCATTCAGCATGCCGCTAGGCGTCTCAGCAACCCGCGGTGTTGCATTTCCAAAACGAGCTTCTGCAGTCGTTGCTTTAATCATGATTGAGCCAAGCAAACCGATATCGTAATATTTTGCATATTCTTCGCCAAAGCCAAAACAGCCGCTGGCAGGGATAATAGGGTTTTTTAATGTTAGTCCTGGAAGACTGACTGCTAAAGGATTTTTCATCATAATACAACCTCCCTAGCCCTGAAAATAGGACCCTCATCGCAAACTTTTACACTCTTAGTTCCAGTCTCGTCATCCGGCACATGACAAACGCAGGCATAACAAGCGCCCATTCCACAGGCCATTCGCTGTTCCAAAGAGAGAAACACATTCGGATTATCTGAAAATAGCTGCGCTACGGTTTTCAACATGCCGTTAGCACCACAAGCAAAAACTGCAGCTGGTGCTTCATCCTCCAAAGCTGTCATCAATAAATTACCCACATTCCCTTGAATACCAAAAGAACCATCATCTGTTGCAAAACGAGTATCTCCTAATGCCATAAATTCATCTTGAAAATAAGCTACTTCCTTCGAGGCATATCCAAGAAAATGAATGACTTCAACGCCTTTCGCTTTCAGCTGCTTTGATAGTTCGTACATAGGCGGGATGCCGATTCCGCCGCCGACAACATAAACCCGCTGTCCAGTCTTTAGGTCAGACAAGTCAAAGCCATTACCTAATGGTCCCATTACATCCAGCTGTTCTCCTACTGTCATTGTAGAAAAATACTGGGTACCATCCCCTTCTGTACGATAAATGATTGTACAGCTGCTTTCTTCTTTGTTAATCTGGTTGATACTAATTGGCCGTCTAAGCAAAAGATCCTCGCGCGGTACTTTAATATGTAGAAACTGTCCTGGCTTTCCCATTTCTTTGACTAACTCACCGGTCAATGTCATTTGAAAAATCCTTGGGGCCAGCTGCTTCTGCGCAGTGATTGTCATCATTTCCTGTTTCATCGTCAGACTCCTTTCAGAAATAAACTTATGGCACACCCTTGTGCTTATCTGCTGTTTAATTGAGGAGCTGTAGAGAGCGCTAAGTCCGGTTGCTCTCTACTTTTCCTCTTAACTGTTCTTCTAGCAAAAGGGATATGTTGTGCTATCACTTATTATGATAGCTTACTTCTACTTTTTTAGATAGCTTCTGTAGAAAAAGCTCTTGATTCCAACACTTTTAAGATGGCATTTGCTGTATCCAGCGAAGTAAACAACGGAACACCATGCTCCACAGATTCTCTGCGGATGATAAAGCCGTCCTCATTTGCTGATGAGCGGTTTTTATCCATTGTGTTGATAACTACTTGAGTTTGTCCGCTGCGAATCAAATCAACAACCGTTTCTTTACCTGATTCTTTATCTTCGATTTTTGAAATCGTTTCTACCTGCAGCCCTGCCTTAGCAAAATATTGAGCAGTTCCCGCTGTAGCTGTAAGACTATAGCCAATCTCTGTAAAGCGTTTGGCCAAATCCAGTGCCTCTTCTTTGGTTTCGTCAGCAATAGTGAATAAGACAGCCCCATAGCTTGGCAAATGCAGCCCGCTTGCTTCAAAAGCTTTATACAATGCTTTTTCAAGACTATAATCCGAGCCCATCACTTCCCCTGTTGACTTCATTTCTGGTCCAAGATAAGTATCCACTTTCTGTAGCTTCGTAAATGAGAAGACCGGTGCTTTGATGTGAACCTGTTTGCTTTCTGGATACAGACCATCTGTATAGCCCAAATCAGTTAGCTTTTCACCCAGAATAGCTTTGGTTGCTATCTGCGCCATGGGAATACCTGTGATTTTACTCAGGAAGGGAACCGTCCGGCTCGCCCGTGGATTGACTTCAATAACATAAACAGTCTCTTCATGAATCACAAACTGAATATTCATCATTCCAATGCAGTTCAGTCCCAATGCTAGTTTTTTAGTGTATTCAGTAATTGTTTCTTTGATAGTTTCAGATAGTGTCTGTGGTGGATAAACCGCCATCGAATCGCCTGAGTGAACACCTGCCCGCTCAATATGCTCCATGATTCCCGGAATTAACACTGTTTCACCGTCACAAATGGCATCAACCTCGCATTCCCGTCCCAGTAAATAGCTGTCGACCAGAACTGGATGCTCCGGAGAAGCCTTAACAGCATTTTTCATATAGTCTTCCAGATCTTTCTGATTTTCCACAATCTCCATCGCCCGTCCCCCTAAAACATAGCTTGGGCGAACTAAAACTGGATAGCCGATACGGTTGGCCACTGCCACTGCCTCTGCTTCACTAGTTGCTGTATCACCTGGCGGCTGAGGGATTTCAAGCTCATTCAATGCCTGTTCAAATAAATCACGGTTTTCGGCACGGTCTAAATCTTCGATTGTTGTTCCGAGAATTTTCACTCCGTTTTTCACTAGCGGTTCAGCTAAGTTAATCGCTGTTTGACCGCCAAACTGGACAATCACTCCAATAGGCTGCTCCAAATCAATCACATTCATGACATCTTCCAGTGTTAATGGCTCGAAGTACAGCTTATCAGATATCGAGAAATCCGTAGAAACCGTCTCAGGGTTGCTGTTCATAATGATTGCTTCGTAGCCGGCGGCCTGAATTGCTTTTACTGAATGAACTGTCGCATAGTCAAACTCTACTCCCTGACCAATCCGAATAGGCCCTGAGCCTAAGACTAAAACAGAAGGCTTGTCAGAACGAATACTTTCATTTTCGAACTCATAGCTACTGTAAAAATAAGGGGTTTGAGATTCAAATTCTGCCGCACACGTGTCTACCATCTTATAGACAGGAACGATACCTTGTGTTTTTCGTATTTGAGTGATTGTTTCTGTGGTTGTCTGCCACAGCTCCGCAATTTTTCGATCAGTGAACCCATTTTGCTTCGCTTCTTTCAACACTGCCAGGTCATCAACACTTTCGCTAAGTGATTGCTCTAGTTCAACAATATGAAGCAGCTTATCAAGGAAGAATAAATCAATCTTTGTTAATAATGCCAAGTCTTCAATACTATAGCCTCTTCTTAATGCCTCAGACAGGTAGAATAAACGGTCATCCTGTGCCTTAACAATTTTTTCAGTTAGTACATCGTCGGAAACGTCCTTTAGTTCTTTTAGCTCATTGTGATAGGCACCAATTTCCAAAGAACGGACAGCTTTAAGAAGTGATTCTTCAATGTTTCGACCAATAGCCATCACTTCTCCAGTCGCTTTCATCTGGGTTCCTAATAAACGTTCGCCCTTTTCAAACTTATCAAAAGGCCAGCGTGGAATCTTAGCTACTACATAGTCCAATGCAGGTTCAAATTCAGCATATGTCGTTCCAGTTACCGGATTTTTCATTTCATCCAGCGTTAAGCCCACTGCAATTTTTGCGGCAAGCTTTGCAATCGGGTAGCCGGTTGCTTTACTTGCTAAAGCAGAGGAGCGGGAAACACGAGGGTTTACCTCAATAACATAGTATTCAAAGCTATGGGGATCCAGCGCCAGCTGAACGTTACAACCGCCTTCTATTTTTAATGCCCGGATGATCTTTAACGAAGCATCTCTCAGCATTTGATACTCATAATCAGACATTGTTTGACTTGGCGCAAAAACAATCGAGTCTCCAGTATGAATGCCCACAGGGTCAAAGTTTTCCATATTACAGACAACGATTGCATTGTCCGCCGAATCACGCATTACTTCGTATTCAATTTCCTTATAGCCGGCAATACTTTTTTCAATTAGGCACTGAGTTGCCGGGGAGAGCTTCAAGCCGTTTTCCGCTACAATACGCAGCTCTTCCTCATTGTCGCACATGCCGCCGCCTGTACCGCCCAGTGTAAACGCAGGTCGAACAATGATCGGATAGCCGATTGTTTCTGCAAAAGCCAGTGCTTCTTCTACTGTATGCACAATATCACTTTCTGGAATCGGCTGCCCTAGCTCCTCCATCAGCTGCTTGAACAAATCTCTGTCTTCCGCCTGATCAATCGCACTTAACTTAGTTCCTAGAAGCTCAACGTTCAGCTCATCTAAAATACCAGAAGCTGCCAGCTCCATTGCCATATTCAATCCAGTTTGACCGCCCAATGTAGGCAGCAGTGCATCTGGACGTTCTTTTCTAAGAATCCTTGAAACAAACTCCAGTGTAATCGGTTCGATATAGACTTTATCCGCAATTTCTTTATCAGTCATGATTGTTGCCGGATTGGAATTGACTAGAATAACTTCATAGCCTTCCTCTCTTAGCGCAAGGCAAGCCTGTGTTCCTGCATAGTCAAACTCTGCTGCCTGACCAATAATAATTGGTCCTGAACCAATGACCATGATTTTCTTTATATCTGTACGTTTAGGCATTTCCCTGCTCCTTCCATGCATCCATTAATTCCATAAATTCGTCAAAAAGATGTAACCCATCATGAGGACCTGGTGCAGCATCTGGATGATACTGTACTGTAAAGGCAGGAAATTCTTTATGGCGTACACCTTCAACTGTTCCGTCGTTGATTTCCACGTGGGTTACCATCAGTTTATCTGAATCAATTGTTTTTTCATCCACTGCATAGCCATGATTTTGCGAAGTAAAATCGATTCTGCCTGTCGCAATTTCACGAACTGGATGATTCAACCCGCGATGACCAAATTTCATTTTGTATGTATCTGCCCCATTCGCTAGAGAAAATAGTTGGTGGCCTAAGCAAATACCAAAAATAGGAACCTTCCCTTGAATGCCCTGAATCATTTTAATTGCTTCTGGAACATCCTTGGGATCTCCTGGTCCGTTTGTCAGCATAACGCCATCCGGATGCAAATCTAAAATCGTCTGTGCATCTGTATTATATGGAAGAACGGTTAGATTGCATTGTCTGTTTGAAAGCTCACGCAGGATACTATGCTTCAAACCAAAATCCACAACAACAACATTTCTGCCGCTTCCCGGACTCGGATACGGTTTGGTTGTAGAAACTTGAGCAACCTGATTGTGCGGCAGTACAGTTGCCTTCAGCTGATCAAAAAGATGATTAAAATCGTCGCCTGCATCTGCCAGCATGCCTTTCATCGTTCCGACTGAACGAAGTTTCTTCGTCAATGCACGAGTATCAATCCCTGAAATCCCTGGAATTCCTTTTCTCTTCAGGAATTCATCCAGTGTCATTTGATTACGCCAGTTAGAAGCTAGACGTGCATGCTCTTTAACAATCACCCCTTTACAGGTTGGAGAAATTGATTCATAATCATCACGGTTTACTCCGTAATTCCCTACCATCGGATAGGTAAATGTAATGATTTGACCATTGAAGCTTTGGTCTGTGATTGTTTCCTGGTAGCCAGTCATACTAGTTGTAAAAACAACCTCGCCTACCACATTTGCTTCTGCTCCGAAAGCTTTTCCCTCGAAGACCGTACCATCTTCTAAAATCAGTAATCGTTTCAACGTGCTATGCCTCCTCTTTCTTCCATACCAGCTTTCCATCTACAAAGGTCATTATAGTGTTCCCTTTTACTTTCCAGCCGACAAATGGTGTGTTGACCGCTTTAGATAGAAACTGCTTATCATCTATTGCCTCTTCTAAATCAAGATTAAACACTGCTAAATCTGCCGGTGCACCGATTTGCAGCGTTCCTGCATCTAATCCGAATAATTGAGCCGGCTTCACTGCCATCCAGTCGATAACCTGTTCCAAAGTGAATTTTCCTGTTTCAACAAAATGTGTATAAATTAGCTGAAAAGCAGTTTCACTGCCGACAATTCCAAATGGAGCTTTCAAAAAGCTCTGTTCCTTTTCTTCCAAACCATGAGGAGCATGATCCGTTGCAATACAGTCAATTGTGCCATCCAGCAGCCCATCTATTAACGCCTGCCGGTCCGCTTTTCCTCTTAATGGAGGATTCATTTTCCAAAAACCGTTATCTTCAGGAATATCTTCATCAATCAAAAGCAGGTGGTGAGGTGAAACCTCAGCCGTAACATGAATACCTGCACGTTTTCCATCACGAATCACGCGAACACTTTCTTCTGTAGATACGTGACAAACATGATAATGTGCACCCGTTTCTTTCGCCAAGGTGATGTCTCTGGCAATTTGAGAAGCTTCTGTTGCACTCAAGATTCCCGGAAGTCCCAGTTTCTTCGAGATTTCGCCTTCGTGCATGACACCGCCGAAAAGCAGCGATTCATCCTCTGTATGAGCCACCAACGCCATGTTATTTGCTGCAGCTTCCTTCATCGCCAGATACATCGTTCCTGCAGTCTGTACCCCCACGCCGTCATTTGTAAAAGCAAAAGCTCCGGCTTCCTTAAGGGCTTTCTGATCTGTTAAACGTTCACTCCGCAGCTCTTCAGTGATTGGTGCATATTGCAGCACCTTTACTTGAGCTTCATTTTTTATAATCTCATAGATTTCTTTCAATTTTTCGGCAGTATCAGGTACCGGATTCAGATTAGGCATAGCACAGACTGTGGTAAATCCGCCTCTAGCCGCCGCTTTACTCCCTGTTTCAATCGTCTCTTTGTAAGTAAAGCCGGGTTCTCTTAAGTGAACATGGACATCTACTAGTCCTGGAGTAATCAACTGACCTTGTGCATCATATACTTGATCAAAATCTGCTTCCTCGAACACTTGACCAATCGCTGCAATTTTTCCATCCTCTATCCAAACAGCAGCTGCGGTTACTTGATTATCTTTAACTACGATTTTTCCATTTTTTATTAATGTTTTCATACATTCCACCTACACCTTTCCTGATAGTACTGCTTCTAAAATTGCCATTCTTACATACACGCCATTGCTCATCTGCTGTATAATTCTTGACTGCAGGCTCTCTACCAGAGAATCTGCCAGCTCTACATCCCGATTGATTGGTGCCGGGTGCATGATAATTGCCTGCTTCTGCATACGTTTTGCCCGTTCTACAGTTAACCCGTATTGCTGATGGTAGCCTTCCTTTGAAAAGCTTTCTGTCCCGTCATGACGTTCATGCTGTACCCGCAGCATCATCATCACATCTACTTTTTCCACAATTTCATCCAGCTCCCCGTACTCTCCATATACATCAAACTGCTCATCATACCACTCTCTCGGACCAGAGAAATAAACCTCAGCTCCCAAACGCTTCAGCATCTGCATGTTAGATTTTGCTACTCTGGAATGAGTCAAGTCGCCAATAATCGCAACCTTCAGTCCAGCAAAACGGCCGAATTCTTCATAGATTGTCATCAAATCCAGCAGACATTGACTAGGGTGCTGACCGCTGCCGTCTCCGCCGTTAATGATTGAACACTGAATCGTTTTACTTTGAATCAGCTCATCATAATAATTTTCTTCTCCATGACGAATGACTGCAACGTCAATTCCAAGTGCGGACATTGTTAACACGGTGTCATACAATGTCTCGCCTTTTTGAACGGAGCTTGTGCCAGCTTCAAACTCAATCACTTCCAGACCAAGCTTCTTCTCAGCGACGTCAAAACTCTTGTGGGTCCGCGTGCTGTTTTCAAAGAAAAGGTTCGTTGCAAAATACTGCTTTCCTCCGGATTCCCAGACCGCCCCCTGCTTGAACTCCTGTCCCCGACGGATCAGGCCCATTACTTCCTGATCACTTAATGCTTCTACTGTCAACAAATGCTTTAAACTAACCCGCTCTGATGTATGAATCATTCGTCATTCCTCCTGTTATTTTGATAAAACTAACTGGTTTACTTTTTAAAATCTATCTTGGTTCTTTTAGCGATTTGCTAGTCTTTTCTTCTACACTAGTTACAGCGAAAGAAATGACTTTTTTTCATTTTTGCTTTTATTTTTCACTACGAGCCTTTTCAGGAAGAACCAGATTTAAGATAATTCCTAACACTGTCGCTAATGCCATACTGGTTAACTCAAAGTTGGCAATTTTTAAATAGGCTCCGCCGATTCCAATAACCAGAATTGCTGAAGTGATAACCAAATTACGTTTTTGATCATAATCAACTTTATTATCAATTAAAATTCTCAAGCCGCTGGAAGCAATTACTCCGAAAAGCAAGAAGCTGATGCCGCCAATTACCGGACTTGGAATACTTAGAATCAAAGCACTTACTTTACCGATAAAACCAGCAACGATTGCCAACCCTGCTGCTCCGCCAATAACATAAACGCTGTGTACCTTAGTAATTGCCAGTACACCGATATTCTCTCCGTAGCTAGTTGTCGGTGGTCCGCCGGTAAATCCTCCAATAATGGTAGACAGTCCATCTGCCAGCAATGTCTTATTAAGACCCGGAGACTTGAAGAAATCTCTTTTAGTAATTTTACTTAGAACCATCAGGTGACCCATGTGCTCTGTCATTGTTACAAACGCAATCGGCGCCATACTGGTTAAGGCGGCTAATGAAAACTTGACATCATAGTCAACAAAGGGAATCTGGAAAGCCGGAAGCCCAAACCACGGTGCAGCACTAACTGGCGCAAAATCGACAATCCCCATCAGGACTGCAAAAATATATCCTGTAACAATTCCCAGTAAAATAGGAATCAAGCTCAGAAAGCCTTTAAGGAACATGTTATAAAAGATGGTAATTCCCAGTGTGAACAATGCTACCAAAAAGAATTTACTGTCATAAACTGATTCGCCATTTTCCAATGTTTTAAACATTGCCTGATTCGCCGCAGTGGATGCCAGCCCTAGGCCGATAACCATGATTACAGGTCCAACAACCACTGGGGGTAAAATCTTATTGATCCAATCAGAACCTGTTTTAGCAATAATCAAAGCAACAATCAGATAAACGATTCCTGCATAAATGATTCCCTGAGCCACTGCAGGATATCCTTGTGTTGCCATTAGCGCATTGATAGCAGAGATAAATGCAAAGCTGCTGCCTAGATAAGCAGGAACTGATCCTTTAGTGATTAAGATGTACAACAAGGTCCCAACACCTGAACTAAACAAAGCAATGCTTGGCTCCAGCCCTGTCAGAATAGGTACCAATACATTGGCGCCGAACATTGTAAAAAGATGCTGCAGGCTTAGCCCCATCCATTGTAAAGCCTTTGGTTTATCTTGAATATCCAGTACAACATCTGTATTTCTAAACTTTTTTTCCAACATTTCTTCTTTCCAACTCTCTCATTTATTCATAAACTTTATTCTGCTGTTTTATTAATTAGTATTCGATCTGTTCCGTCGATTTCTTCCATTTCAACGATTATTTCCTCAGTCATTGCCGTTGGAATATTCTTCCCAACATAATCTGCCCGAATCGGTAATTCTCTATGGCCTCTATCCACAAGCACTGCCAGTGATATTTTTTTAGGTCTTCCCAAATCTATCACTGCATCCAGAGCAGCCCGGATCGTGCGTCCGGTGAATAGAACATCATCTACCAAGATAACCTGCTTTCCTTTTACTGAAAATGGAATATCGGAGGAATGCAGCTCGGCTTCCTCAGCCACATCGTTAGCCACATCATCTCTATATAAGGTAATATCAAGCTCGCCTACAGGCACATCAATGTTTTCCAGTTGTTTCAAACGTTCTGCAATTCTGGCGGCAATATAGATTCCTCTCGTCTTGATTCCCACAAGCACAATATCCTGAATCCCTTTGTTTCTTTCAATGATTTCATACGTGATACGAGTTAATGCCCGTTTCATTGTTACTGCATCTACAACTTCTTTGCCCTGCATTTTTGTTGCCTCCTTATATGAATAAAAATCTTTTTAACTTGTTGATTCTGTTGACAGCCGTCAGCTTTTTAGACACAAAAAAACTCCTGCCCAGAAGGCAGGAGGATACTTACATAATTGTATACTGTAATGCACGCAGATACATCCTTTGAGCGCACTCAAGGTTATCTGCATGTCTCCTTCTTAGCCTCACGGGACTACTCTTAAAGGACTGCTTATTCAACTAAAAACAGTTTACCTTGTATCAGATAATAAATCAATGATTATTTCTTAATTGCTCCAAAGTTTTTTCAAAAATCTCAGGAAGAGGGGCTTCAAATTCCATGTACTCGCCAGTTGTTGGATGCGTGAAGCCTAAAAGCTTAGCATGCAGAAACTGACCTTGCCCCGCCAATGTCTTTTTCGGTCCGTATAATGGATCTCCAGCTACGGGGTAGCCAATATATTTCATGTGAACGCGAATTTGATGCGTCCGCCCTGTTTCAAGCTGCAGCTCAATCAACGTAAAATCATTAAACCGTTCCAATACCTGAAAATGAGTAACAGCTGGTTTGCCCCCTTCGATTACAGCCTGCATTTTCCGGTCTGCCTTTGAACGGCCAATTGGGGCATTAATTTCTCCTTTATCATGGGAAATTTCCCCATGAACCAGCGCCAGATATTTTCTGACAGAAGTCTTTTCCTTTAGCTGTTCAGCCAGTGCTTCATGTGCTTTATCATTTTTTGCTACCATCAGTAAGCCTGAGGTATCTTTATCAATCCGATGAACAATTCCCGGACGAATGATGCCATTTATTGAAGACAGGTCCTTAATATGGTACATCAGTGCGTTAACCAATGTGCCTTTGGGATGTCCTGCTGCCGGGTGAACAACCATCCCCTGAGGCTTGTTGATTACAGCGACATCCTGATCCTCATAGACAATTGTTAATGGAATATCTTCCGCTTCAATCTGCAGTTCTTCCGGCTCCGGCACAACAATCGTCACCATGTCTTCTTTTTTCACTTTATAGTTTGAACGAACAACTTCTCCATTCACTTTCACCTGCTGGCCTTTCAGCCACTGCTGAATTTGAGAACGGGTGAAGTCCAGCCTCTCGCTCAAGACTTTATCGATTCTACCAGTTTCATCCTTTATTATTACATCAATTTGTTCCATTTCCGCCATCCTTCTAATCTTCATAATCTAAGTAGGTTTTCGCTCTTTTCAATTATTTATTACCACAGTCTGTTATCCGTGCAACTGCTGCTTATTTCTGATTCGTTTTCTTAGCTGCCCGCTCATCTAAAATCAAGTAGATAAAGATACATGCCACACCGATTACTAATGACATATCTGCTATGTTAAAGATTGGAAAGCTCATAAAATCTGTTTGAATCATGTCGACAACATACCCTAAGCGCAGCCGGTCAATAAAGTTACCCAAAGCTCCCGCCAGGACAAGACTCAGACCAATCGTAAACCAGCGGCTGCTTTTCAAGTTTTTAATCAGCATATACACCAGCACTGCAACAACAATCACGGTAATAATATAGAAAAAAATCATCTTCCCTTCTAAAATACTCCATGCTGCACCTGTATTTCTAACATATGTAAAGGATAAAAAGCCGTTGATAAACTCCTTTGTCTCTCCTAATTGAATGTTGGAAACTGTTAAGTACTTCGTCCATTGATCAATGCCAATAATCAAGGCACTTATAATTAGATAAACTGCTAACAACAAAATCATTCCTTTTCCCTATTATTGTACAAATCTCTTGGCCGGATAATTCCTAATAAATTTCCATTTGGATTTCCATTTTTCGTAATCAGAATTGCCTCCAGCCGAACCTGGCTTTCAAACATTTCCTCCACCTGATAGATATTTGTTTCTTCATCCACAAACTGATAATTTGCTTCTTTATAATTATCAGTTAGCAAATCACCGGCAGTCTTGCCTTCCAGTTCTATAGTCCCACGCCGACTCTCTACAGCCAGCCAAATGCCTAAACCGCGAACAGTAATCAATCCCATAAACACACCCGAATGGTATATTGGGAATTGGGAGTAACGCTTTTCAGCAATAATTTCCAAAATCTCCTTTAGAGGAATCTTCTTCTCAAAACCTGTTACATGTTTGCCAAATTTAGGTAAAACCTTTTCTGGTTTTATCAGCTGTTTTTCAATCTCAGCTATTCGATCTACTGCCCATTGATTTGGTTCCGCAATAACAAAATCCTTGGAAACCCGCTCGTGAACAATAGCATTTCTCAACTGCGCCATCTGCAAAAGATCATTTTCAACGGAAGCAACCTGAGACTGCTTCTTTCTTGCCAAACGCCGAACCATCTCGCTGAAGCCCATTGCAGAAGGATTGTTTAGCTCTTCTTTCAGCCATTTTTCAATTCGGTTAAAGCTGTTTAAAAATTCCTCAGCATTATGTCCCATTCGATTTCTCCTTAATTACATACGCTTTTTTGAGTGAAGTGATTAAAAAAACAAAATAAAGCACTAAAAACAGTAAAATGGCAATCAAAGGCATTCTTGTTGCAGGAATCAGCAGCATCAATACAAAAAAGATTAGATAATTACCTACCAGCATTGGATTCATTGTAATTTTCAGCTCTTTATCCAATCCATCATTTTTTAAATGAAAGGGTTCACTTTTCAAAAGATAAAAAGAAACCTGTAAATCCAACTCATTTTCAAGCACCTCTACGGTTTTTGTTGAGTTATTGCCAATAGCGAACCATTTTTTTCCATTCTTTAAAATAGTGATTGGTGTCGCCATACCGTAAAAGCCGGTTTTACGTGTAATATAAAGCTTCATATTCCCACACCTCCATGCAACTCTTAACAAGTATATACTAAAAAACGTTGCTAGAAAAGGAGAATCCATCTCCTTTTCTGTCTTCACTTTTAAAAAGCTTTCTTCCATGATTTTCTACTTAAAAGTAAAACAAAAAAAGCAAAGTTCTTCTGCTCACTAAAAGCAGCGCCCTTTGCCCGTCTCATATACTCTTTTCCATAAATAAAACAACACACAAAAAAGTAGTCTGACAAGTGTTCCTCTTGTTGTTTTCATACACATCTGAATTGAGGTTCTCATGTCCACTCAATCCTTCTATTTATTGAACACTTGCCAGACCATATTCAGTTAGTAAGGAGTTGTTGCTCAAATTCCCACGTTCCTTTCTCGTGCCATCTCGGCTTCTTACTTTGGATGTTCTCTCAACGTCCATTTTTTCACTATTCCCCTGTACTTCTTCTACAGGATTCTTTAGGGAATTTCTATTACCCCTTACACTTATTTTATACCATAATTAGCGCACTAATGCAAGCGCTAACACTCAAAAATAATTTATTTTTTATCCAAAAAGAAATACCAAAATGTCAAAGCATTACAAAAAACTGAAGCATATAGAGGGAAAACTGTAGACAAGTTTATAGTCTCAAAAATAAACTGATGATACTAAAAAAGAATAGTGTGCACCTCCTAAGTAAGATGTTCACTCTAACTTAGGAGGTGCACTTCAAAAATCATTTCTGCCTACTTCGCCTTCTTTCCAGAATCAGAACACTTCTGGCACAAGCTCGCTGGTTTACAGCTTATTTTT
Organism: Enterococcus sp. LJL51; assembly: GCF_054871795.1. Classification (NCBI taxonomy): domain Bacteria; kingdom Bacillati; phylum Bacillota; class Bacilli; order Lactobacillales; family Enterococcaceae; genus Enterococcus; species Enterococcus sp. LJL51. Next base: position 22,045 of record NZ_JBTXLW010000019.1, read on the forward strand.
TAAAACAAACCAATTGCATTACCTTCTTCATCAATGTCCATGTTCAATGCTGCTGGTTTTTTAGGCAGCCCCGGCATAGTCATAACATCTCCAGTAAGTGCTACGATGAAGCCGGCGCCAATTTTAGGAACCAGTTCGCGAATAGTTATCTTGAAGTGCTCCGGTCTTCCCAATTGGGTTGGATCATCTGAAAGAGAATATTGTGTTTTAGCCATACATACTGGTAAACGGTCCCAGCCGTATTTTGTGAAGGTTTCCAGCTGCTTTTGAGCCTTCGGTGATAGCTGAACTCCTTCGCCGCCGTAAATCTTTTGTACGATGGTTTCAATTTTTTCTTCTAGACCAATCCCTGTAGAGTAGATAGTTCTGAAATCAGCCGTTTCTTTTTCAATCGTCCCAATCACTGTCTCAGCAAGAGCTGTGCCGCCGTCAGCCCCCAGCTCCCAAACCTTTGTTAGTTCAACAGGAACCTTCAATTCTTCACACATTTCCAATAATATCTCAATTTCCTTTTTAGTGTCGCTGACAAATTCATTTATTGCAACAACCACAGGTAAACCATAACTCTCCATATTTTCAATATGCTTTTTCAGGTTAGCGAACCCCTTTTTCAAAGCAAAAACATTTTCTGTTGCCAGCTCTCCCTTAGACAGCCCGCCGTGCATTTTCAATGCTCGAATGGTCGCAACAATGACAACTGCATCTGGTGCTTTCTTTAGATTTGGTACTTTGATATCGAGGAATTTTTCCCCGCCTAAATCTGCACCAAATCCGGCCTCAGTTACCACATAATCCCCCAGCTTTAAGGCTGTTTTTGTCGCTAAAACGCTATTGCATCCATGAGCGATATTGGCAAACGGTCCGCCGTGAACAAGAGCTGCTGTACCGTATATTGTCTGTACCAGATTTGGCTTAATCGCATCTTTCAGCAACAAAGCCAGTGCCCCTTGAATCTGTAAGTCACTTACAGTCACGGGTTCTCTATCAAAGGTATAGGCAACCACGATATTCCCCAACCGTACCTTAAGATCCTCTAAGTCGGCTGCTAAACAAAGAATAGCCATGATTTCGCTGGCCACCGTAATATCAAAGCCATCTTCTCTAGGAACACCTTGGATAGGACCGCCTAATCCAACGACTACATGTCTCAGCTCACGGTCATTTAAGTCCACTACACGTTTCCAGATAATTCGTCTTGCATCAATATTTAATTCGTTTCCCTGTTGTATGTGATTATCAAGAAGAGCAGACAATGCATTATTGGCGGTCGTAATCGCATGCATATCCCCAGTGAAGTGTAGATTAATATCTTCCATGGGCAAAACTTGCGCATAACCGCCGCCGGTGGCCCCGCCTTTAATCCCCATCACTGGACCTAATGAAGGCTCACGTAATGCAATAACGGTCTTCTTACCGATTTTATTCAGAGCATCTCCTAAGCCAATCGTAACTGTGGACTTGCCTTCACCCGCTGGCGTAGGATTAATGGATGTTACTAAAATTAGTTTGCCGTCTTCTTCCTGATCCAACCTTCGAATAGCAGAAAAATCTAGCTTTGCCTTGTAGTTCCCATAAAGTTCTAAATCTGCTTCGTTTAAATTAATTCTTTCTGCTACCTTTTTGATAGGCAGGAGTTCTACTTCCTGAGCAATCTCAATATCTGTTTTCATTTTTACCTCTTTTCCCGAACTTTTTTATTGATATTTTCATTTTCGTTAAGTTATTTTCTATTATAACCATTATTTTTTAACTTTTCCATGATTATATGCAGTCTATTCCAAAATATTGACGTTTTCTTTTTTTGTCATTATAATGAGACTAGTTTCAAATCTAAAAGGAGCGTGAATCGAATGGAAAAAGGCGTCGTTAAATGGTTTGATAACAGAAAAGGATATGGTTTTCTTACGTATAATGAAGAGGAAGAAATTTTCGTTCATTTCACTGCAATTGAAGAAGAAGGATTTAAACATTTAGATGAGAATCAAGAAGTAACATTTGAGGTCGTTGAAGGTTCCCGGGGACTTCAAGCTGCCCATGTTAAAAAAGTTTAATATAGAGAAAAGAATCTGGAAAGAAGCGGCTGCTTCTTCCCAGATTCTTTTTTAGACGGCTGTTTAATCAGGAAACAGTTTATGCAGTTACTGTTTTTCTGCTGCCTGATACTCTTCTTTGGTAACAATATCTTTTATCTGAACGTTTACTTCAGTAACTTTCAGATTTGTCAGACGCTCAAATTCTTCTGAAATCAGCTGTTTAATTTCCCAAAAGATTTTTGATAAATCCTTTTCAAATTCGACGACTATCTTCAAGTCAATCGTCACTTCGTTTTCATCAATTTCAGTTTTAATTCCTTCGGCGGCCGTTTCACCCTCTGTTATCGTATTTTCCTTATCTAAAAGGAAAACCTGGCCATGTATATTCAGCACACCGTCAATTCGATCCAATGCTGCTCCTATAATCGTTTGAATAATCGTTTCATCAAACGCTGAAGTTGATGTTTGATGCCTTGTTTCTGCTTCCATCCGATTCCCTCCAATTTACTGCTACTTTCAACTATCAAAAACAGCTCACACCTAAATAGTAAGAAAGTTTATTAATTTTTACAAAAATTACGCTCAAATAAAATTAGGAGTAGAAACTGATTATTGTTCCACGCTCTCATCAGCTATTTACATACTTTATATAAACAGCTTTTACTGCCGAAGATTACCAAGCATTCAAACGTCCAGAGGATTACAGAAAATCGGCTACAACTGGGGCGGTTGAAGTCCTACAATGATTGTTCCATCTCGCTGATTTTTAAAATATAGTCAGATACAAAATTTGCTGTCGGCAGAATCAATGAGCTATCCACTGTATCCATCGTGTCATTTGGTGTATGTGTATACTGCAAAGCTCCTTCAAAAAAATCAGAGGAAGTTACTGCCATGCACGGAACACCTTTAAACAGAAACGGTGCATGGTCGCCGGCATACCATTCTTTTCCTTTTACAATCATTGAATGAACAGGCAACACTTCATTAAGCTGCTGGTTGTACGCCTCATTAAAATTATAAAGAGAAACAGCTGTCTGTGAGCCTAGATGACAAGGTGAGTCAATATTAATCATGAGAGAAATTGGTTCGCTGTCTATCATGTTTAAGTAGGCAAGCTCTCCCGATGCTTCATAGTACTCTTCACTTGTAAAAGGAACAATATCCACTGTAAGGTCTGAAATTGCTAATAGTTCTGCTGTTTTAAGCAGGACAGCTGCTCCCATTCCATTATCAAGAGCTCCTGGAGTTCCATACTGTGTATCAATATGAGCCCCTACAATAATTCGTTTAGCTGAAGCACTGGATTTTTTTGAACCAATCAGCTGTCTGCCGGCGGCTGGCTGTTTTGCTGATTCAATAAGAAGCTCGGCAGCCGTTGCCTTCTCAGTAAGCAAAGAACGAATCTGATGAAACGTCTGCTGGTCAATCACAGCGGAGGGGATTAAAAAATTGCCATCCTCAAACAGCGGATGGGGTGTTTTCCCATTCAGCTCAGAAGGATTTGTTGCTGCCACAATAGCTGCCGGTTTTTTCCGTTCAATCAGATTAATCAGCTGTCTATGTTCATCAGGATAATAAAATGGATAATCTTTTGGTGATAACGGTGTCTCGGTTAAAACACCTGATAAGAGTAGAATCTTCCCTTCACATACCCCATGCTCCAGCTGTTCAAGTGTTTCAGCGGTACAAACCTTTTCAGTTCCTTTAAATGGCTCAGAGAATGGACTTGGTTCCACTGTAAATCGTTGTCCTCCAATGCAGATTGCAGAAGGGCCATACTCCCAAGTGCAGCAATCAAAAGGCAAAGAGGATACTGAATACCCCATCCTTTTTAGTCTTTTTTCAATTTGGTCAGTTAGTTCCTGATTTTTCCTTGTGCCAACTGGTCTTTCTTGTGATAAAGCATGTAACAGCTCCTGCATTATTGATTCCTCCCTTTTGAAATAAAAATCACTAACTTGTCAATCCAACAAGTCGAGCTCTTTCATTCAAAGTGTATCATGGGAATTAAGGGGTGGTGTGCATATGGAGGGTTAACATTTTGATCCGTTGTCAGTCTCTTCATTTCTTCAAATGCCGGAATAATAAATTGTGCTGCCTCTCCTAGGCGTGTCAGTTCATACAGCCAGCGGTCTCCTGCTGATACAAGTTCATCATATTCAGGATTGTTTAAAGCTGTACTAACTGACAGCACCTCTCCCTGATCATTCATGCTCAGACTCCTGTGTATGGCAGCAATACTATAGCCTACCCGAATCAGCATGTTAATAATTTTAATCCGATCTAGATCATTTTCAGCATACAGTGTCTCTTTTTTTCTCCCGATACCTGCTGAAAAAATCAGTCTGTTTCTTTCCCAGTTTCTGATTGTTTCCACTGTAACTCCCAAGTAGTTAGCTAATTTTTTTCTGGATAAACTCGGCTCTGCCGCAGTTAGCGATTGATCCTTGCTGGCAACTGCCCAATCCTGCAGCGCTTTTGCAGTACTTTGCGCAAGAACTATTTCCTGATTAATTAAGCAGAGATATCTTGCCGCAGCTTTAATACCTGCATTCCAATTTTTTTCTGCTGAAAGGGTCATCACTGCAATGCCTGCTTTTCTGAGTGAGCGGTTTGTGTAAGGATAACCAAAAATACATCGGCATATTTTTAACTGCTGGACATGGATATCCGTAAACATCCGATAGTTATTGCCTTTTCTGTCCGCTGTACTAATATACCCGGAGTGTTCATAAAGTCTGATTGTATTAGGATGGATGTTATAAAGCTTTGCCAGCTGAGCAGTTGTGTAGCTATTCATCCTGTTCCCTCCCTTTAAACTTCTATAGCTCAAATTATACACGAATGGAAGCTGCAACACTTTTGTTAGTTGAGGTTATCCTCTAAGTAAAATTCTTGATTTAAGATTCATCACAGTTAATTCGATGTAATATAGAGTTTATGGACCAAAGATATTTTCCTTCAAGCTTTTTTGTTCTAATTTTGACATCAGAAATTAACATTGCCCTTGCAAAATAAAAAAGCTACCTCACGGGTATGAGGTAGCAAAAAGGAGTTTTACTCTTTTCAGAGTAAAGTTAAAAAATAAAAGGTTGTTAGGAGTTCATTCTATTACAATACAATCTTTTTGTCAACTTATTTTTCTATTTAATTTATTTTTTCTTTTATATTAACTTCATTAAATAAAGTTTTCGTTATTTTAAAAGAAAAATCTTCTTACCTTTCACAGGCAAATAATCTAAAATACATTCACTCTTTATCAATCTAAGTTTAAAGCCTTAAGTACATTTACAATGTTGACATAATGTCATATTTTAGTTATCATGATAATGTTATTATAATAACTAAAAAACGGGTGCCTTGCACCTCTATCTCACTCTACAGTGAGATTTTTTCGTTGAAGGAGCAAAAATGGAAGACAAAACATTTAAAACTTTAGATGATCAAATAAACATCCTTAAATCTAGAAATATGCGGTTTAGAGATGAAGAACAGGCAAAATTCGTCCTAATTAACAATTCATATTACGGTATTATAAATAGCTATAAGGAGCTGTTCAGTAAGGATATGGCAAATGATTACCACAATCAGCTGTTTGAAGATATCTTAGAAGATACACTACTCCTGTGTGATTTTGACAAAAATTTAGCAGCGATTCTTTACAAATATATGATGATGATTGAAACCACGTTTAAATCTTCTTTAAGCTACTATATCGCACTTGAATTAGGAGCTGAGCAAGATGCCTATCTAAGCAAGCATAATTATTCCAATGGCTATCGTGTACAGATTGGGCGTTATAAAGGTGTTTTTTCTATTGAAAAAACGTTTGATAAAATTACAAAAAAAATAAATGATAACAGAATTTCATCCATCCAGCATTTTCAAGAACAGCACGGAAATGTTCCTCCTTGGATTGTAGCCCCTACCCTAAGTCTAGGTGTTGTTTATGAATGGTATCGACTTTGTAAGCCACCTATAAAAACAAATACAGTAAATGTATTTTTATATCCGGATAGACCAGATGAACTAAAGAAAGAACTTTTTTTACAAGCAATGAAGGTGGTTCATCTTTATCGAAATATTGCAGCTCATGGTTCACGGCTGCTGATTCATGAAATTCCTCAAAGTGCTCGTTTAAAAGAACGGCTCGTAGGAAAATATACAACCAGCTGCTTATTTTCTCAAAGCTATATCTATGATCGAACTTTTCGGATTTTTGCTTTATTTACTTCAATTTGTTTGCTGCTATCTAATCGTTCCAACACAAAAACTAATTTTATCAGTGAAATTGGCTATCTGTTTCATCAGCTGGAAATGGAGAATAAAGAAATCTATCAGAGGCTTCTTTATCGGACTTTTTTACCTAAAAATTTTATTGAGTTATTAAGAGAAATCTAATTCCACTACCAAAGAATGATTGAAAATTCACAAAATATATTTTTTACTAAAAGTTTGATTTTATCATTTTTATCCTTTATACTTAAATGTGAATAAAATCTAACATTAGAAAGGAAGGAATATATGAAAAAAATAGTTTGGATTTTCTCATTGGTAATTTTTAGTCTTTTTACTTGGGGTTCGGAAGCTTCTGCTGAAACTGCAGATTCTATTGCAAAAGAAGATAATATTGAAGCGATTGCTCGTTTGAAGGAATTAGATGGACTCGAAAGCTGTCCTATTCCATTGGAAAATTTGACCACTCGTCAGCCAGCCGATTTAAGCAGCCAGACTCTCTCGCCACTACTGAGAAACCCATCAAATCGTAAAATATTTCGCTACGATGCTTACAGCTATGTTTATAATATTTGGCAGTTTTACAGTCCAGAGCTGGCGCCTGTTGGTTTTAACTGGTTTGATAATGGTATTCCCTATACAGCAGTTTCAACCGACTATATAAAAAATGGTTTTCGTTTTACCAATAATGTTTGGGACTCAGGTGTAGGCGGCTGGGATTTAGGCCGCTACTGGCGTAATTTTTCTACACGTTATCATGATGGACAAATTTTGACTTTTTGGGCCAGAGTAGATAATTTGTATCAGCTGCTTTATTATTAATGTTGTAGAAAAAGTAGATTTCGTTTAATAACGCCCTGCCTATGAGGTACATAAGCAGGGCGTTATCATTCTCTCATCTTACACAATCTGAAGATTTCTATAATTAACAACTGTTCTAAGTTTCCTTTGATTGTCTAAAACAACAACTGCGGCATTTCCCAGCATTTTTTCAATGTATCCAATCTGTGTTTCTTTTCCCTGGATGAAAGCAACCTGCTGATTCACATAAAAGCCTATTGATAATGAAGATAGCTCAATAGCTTTAGGACCATATTGTCTTCCCATAGTAGACCTCTTTTCTTAACTTTTGCCAGCGTTTCGTTTACTTATGCAAAATGACGATTGACTATCGATCGGTCAAAGTTCAGTATTTACACTTCTTTGAAGATCCGCCTCGCTATTTTATGAAATGAAAGCAAGGCTTTCCTTAAAATCAGGGAATAGACCTATCTTTATAGTAACACAGAATGAGGTATGCCCCTAATCTCCTCAAATATTTCTTTAACCATAAAACAAAAAACTGCTAAAAAGATGTTTAAATCTTTTTAGCAGTTTTAATCTTAATACCTAGGTTAAAGACTTATAAACGTTCGTTTAATTCTTTAGCTAACTCTTCAAAGCCAGGTTTGCCAAGTAACGCAAACATGTTCGCTTTATAAGCTTCCACTCCTGGCTGGTCAAATGGGTTTACACCATTTAAGTAGCCAGAAATTCCTACAGCAATTTCAAAGAAGTACATAACATATCCTAATGAATATTCATCCATTTTTGGAACATTCACAATCATATTTGGTACGTTGCCGTCTGTATGAGCCAATAAAGTCCCTTCAAAGGCTTTAGTATTCACATAGTCAATTTCTTTACCCTGCAAATATCCTAGACCGTCCAAATCTTCATCCTGTACTGGAATTTTTAGTGAATGACGAGGCGTTTCAATTTTCACCACTGTTTCAAATAAATTGCGCATGCCATCTTGAACATATTGCCCCATAGAATGCAAATCAGTAGAAAAATCTGCTGCTGCCGGGAAAATACCTTTTTGGTCTTTTCCTTCTGATTCACCATAAAGCTGTTTCCACCATTCAGAGAAGTAGTGCATGCCCGGCTCGTAGTTGATCAGCATTTCAGTGGTTTTCCCTTTACGGTATAAGATATTACGAAGTGCTGCATATTGATACGCTTCGTTTTCTTTCAAGTCAGTTGTTGCTGCATACTCTTTACGAGCATCATTTGCACCAGACATCAATGCATCTATATCTGCTCCGCTTACAGCAATCGGCAATAGCCCTACAGGTGTCAGAACAGTGAAACGTCCGCCGACATCATCAGGAATAACAAATGTTTCCCAGTTTTCAGCATCTGCCTCAACTTTAACCGCACCTTTTGCTCGGTCAGTTGTTGCATAAATACGTTTATTCGCTTCTTCTTTACCATATTTTTTGATTAGCAATTCCTTGAAGACACGGAAAGCAATCGCTGGTTCTGTTGTTGTTCCTGATTTAGAAATAACATTTACAGAAAAATCGCGGTCGCCGATTAGATGAATCAAGTCCGCTAAATACGTGGAGCTGATGCTGTTTCCTGCAAAGAATACTTGCGGCGCCTTACGTTCTTCTTTTGTTAATACATTGCTGAAAGAATGTTGTAAAAACTCAATAGCAGCACGGGCACCTAAGTAAGAGCCCCCGATACCAATAACAACAAGTACTTCAGAATCAGACTGAATTTTTTCCGCTGCTTTCTTAATGCGGGCAAATTCCTCTTTATCATAGTTTTCAGGCAAATCAATCCACCCAGTATAGTCGTTTCCGGCACCTGTACCTTCTCGCAATGCTTTATCTACTGCATCGACTTGAGTTTGCATATATTCCAATTCATGATCAGCAACAAATGGTGCTAATTTGGAATAGTCAAATCTAATGTGTGACATTCCTTCTCCTCCTTGAAAGTAAACTTATTACACTATTACTTTACGTTCTTTTATCATATTTTTCAAGTAAATTATAACTGTATAGACCAATATCAAAAACTGAATGACTCCCTTTACTCATAAGAGAGTTTAAAAATCACCATAGCAATACTCTATTTCTCTATCAACAGTTTTCTTTCACTAATAAATCCGGCTCATAAAGCGAACGAACTATTTTACTAATCCAGCTGGGAAAAAGCGATGATTACACTGTCTGCTAGACCAGTCCCTGACTCAGCATCGCCTTAGCTACTTTTTCAAAACCAGCTATATTGGCCCCAAGAACATAATTATCTTTTGCTCCATATTCAGCAGCTGTATCACGACATTTTTCATAAATATTTTTCATAATATCATCAAGCATACTGTCTACCTTTTCAAAAGACCATGACAAACGCTCGGAGTTCTGGCTCATTTCCAAAGCAGAAACTGCTACACCGCCAGCATTGGCAGCTTTCCCAGGACAGTAAAGAACTCCATGCTGTTCAAATACATGGACAGCATCTAAGGTACAAGGCATGTTTGCCCCCTCAGCTACAATTTTCCCGCCGTTTTCAACTAGAACTGCGGCCTGTTCAGCGTTAATTTCATTTTGCGTAGCACACGGCAATGCAATATCATAGGCAGTCTTAAAATCCCAAACAGACTGACCGTCGTAATATTGAGCTTCTTTATGTGTAGCAACATATTTTGAAATGCGTTCTCTGTTTTTCTCTTTCAGCTCTTTAACCAGTTCAACATCAATTCCATTCGGATCATAGACAAAACCATTGGAATCAGAACAAGTCAACACGGTAGCACCTAGCTCTTTGGCCTTTTCCATTGCATAAATCGCTACATTTCCGCTGCCTGACACGACGACTTTCTTTCCTTCAAAAGAATCCTTGCGATCAGCAAGCAGGTGACGAACGAAATAGACTGCACCGTAGCCTGTCGCCTCTGTTCTTGTTTGGCTGCCCCAGTATGTTAATGGCTTACCCGTTAGAACGCCCGCATCATAATTTCTCAAACGTTTGTAGGTCCCGTATAAATACCCAATTTCACGGGCCCCCACACCAATATCCCCAGCCGGAACATCCGTATTAGGTCCAATGTGCTTGTGCAGCTCAGTCATGAAGCTTTGACAAAAGCGCATAACTTCACTGTCAGATTTTCCTTTTGGATCAAAATCACTGCCGCCTTTTCCGCCGCCAATCGGCAGTCCTGTTAAGCTGTTTTTGAAGATTTGTTCAAACGCCAAAAATTTCAAAACACTAACATTTACGCTTGGATGGAAGCGCAGGCCGCCTTTATAAGGACCAATTGCTGAGTTGTATTGAACCCGATAGCCTCGGTTCACCCGCCATTTTCCTTCATCATCCTGCCAAGGAACTCTAAATTGAATAACCCTTTCCGGTTCAATTAGCAGCTCTAAGATATTCGCTTCTGCAAATTCCGGATTTTCTTTCAGAAATGCTTCCATACTTGGCAAAAATTCATCAATTGCTTGCAGGTATTCTGTTTGCCCCTCTTCCTTCACTTCAAGTTTTTCCCGAATTTCTTTAACATAGTTTGTTATATTCATACATTCACCTTACCCTTCAGCTTTCTTTTCATTTTACAGGAAACAGCAGATTTTTCCAGCTAAAACATGAAAAAAACCAAAAAACTTTTTCATGTTTTGTGATACACTGTTTATTGAATTGGAGGTCAATCATGAATAATAAATTTGATGTCATCGTTATCGGTGCCGGGACTAGCGGATTAATGGCGGCAATTGCTGCTGCAGAAGCAGGCAGCCGCGTCCTGCTTCTGGAAAAGAATAAACGGATTGGAAAAAAACTTTTATTGACGGGCGGCGGCAGGTGCAATGTAACCAATAAACGAACACCTGAAGAGATTATCGAACATATTCCTGGAAACGGAAAATTTCTTTATAGTGCCTTTTCCCAATATACGAATCAAGACATCATCCATTTTTTTGAATCAAATGGAGTGTCGCTAAAAGAAGAAGATCACGGCCGGATGTTTCCTGTTACTGACCGCTCCCAAACAATTGTCGAAGCACTTTATGCTAAGCTGATGGAATTAGGCGGCACACTCTATACAGAAGCTCCTGTTAAGCGGCTTCTCCGAAAAGAGCAGCAAATCATTGGTGTTGAGCTAAAAAACAAAAAAATATATGCACCCTGTGTCATTGTTTCAACTGGAGGAAAAACCTACCCTTCCACTGGTTCAACAGGTGACGGGTATATCTTTGCTAAAGCACTGGGGCACCATATTGAGCCCTTATATCCAACGGAGTCACCTATACGTTCTGAGGAAGCTTTTATTAAGAACAAAACCCTTCAGGGGATTTCTTTAAGAGACGTTCAGCTCGCTGTTTTGGGAGAAAACGGAAAACCTGTTACCTCCCATCAGATGGATCTTTTGTTTACACACTTTGGACTGTCTGGTCCAGCAGCATTACGGTGTTCCAGCTTTGTCAATCAACTACTCAAAAAAAATCCGGAGCAGCCAGTCAAACTCACACTTGACATTTTTCCAGATAAATCTTTGCAGGAGCTTTTGTCTGAGATTAAGAAGAAAATAGCAAAAACATCAGAAAAACAGCTCAAAAATTCTCTGAAGCAGCTGCTGCCGGAACGCTTACTTGAATTTTTCCTTGACCGCCATACTTTACTATCACTGACTGGTCGTCAAGTAACTGAACAGCAGCTTGAGGATTTAGCAGTTGAAATGAAGAATTTTATCATCTTAGCGACAGGCACCTTCCCCTTAGAAAAATCATTTGTAACCGGAGGTGGTGTTTCACTAAAAGAAATTCAGCCAAAAACACTGGAAAGTAAACTTGTTCAGGGATTGTTTTTCTGCGGTGAGGTCTTAGACATCAACGGCTATACCGGCGGTTATAATATTACTGCTGCTTTAGTTACAGGTCATACAGCTGGGGTGCATGCTGCTGAAATTGCAGAATATAGTGCTTACCTGCTTGATGATTATTAGAAACTAAGCTGGAGGCATAACTAAAATTCTACTCTATGTATTTGCACCCTCCGAATAAACAGCAAAACAGATGCAGCTTCTTTTTTTGAAAAAACTGTTTCATCACACTAGTGTTGAAGCTGGAATCACGATCACTCATCCGGCGTAAACAACTATTGACGGAGAAACTGTACTTGCTATGGTTCGCTTGATTAGTTGTTTTTCACTCTACGAATACGCTGCTTATTTTCATTTAGCTAATGATGGTTCGTACTGTTTTACAGAAATTTTCAATCAGCTACAACCAGAGTAGCAGAAAACTTTCATAAGAAATCGGTCAAAAGGCTGATTTCTTTTTTTTAGTTCCATGGGAAAATAGATTCATACAGGAGGTGAACACAATGAAAATTAAAATCAAAAAAGAAACCCACTGGGGTTGCTTAAAACCATTAAATGTTTATGTAAATGATGAAAAAAGAGGGAAACTATTCAACTGTATCTCATTGAATCTGGATGTTCAACCAGGAGATGAAATCAGCTTTAAAGAGGGACCGTTTCCGGCCTTTAAAAAAATTGAAGTAGCTCCTCATACAAAAGAAATCGTAATTAAAAATTCTAATAACTTACAGCCATTATTCGTTAAATTTCTGCTATTGTTCTTTGTATTCGTAATTTCTTGTCTGGTCATCCAGTCTATGCTGTTCTTTGCAGCATTCGTTATCGCTTTGTTCCTAGGCTTCGTCTCTATTTTCAGACTTCAATCCTATCAGTTTGAGATTGACGGTCATCCCGAATGGCAGTCGTTGGAACGCTCAATCAAACTGTTCAAATAGAATAATAAAAACGTTAAGAGAGTGGGATTTTTTAAATCCTACTCTCTTTTTTGGTTCTATAATATTTTGTGTTGGTGGAAAATCTGCCAACACTTTTTTAAGTGTTCAAACACAAAAAAGGAACAATAAACTGATAAAATGAAATCGTCTAAAACCACAAATCATCAGAAAGCTTGTTCCCTATGGATAAGAATACCAGAAAATTGCTTGGACTAACAGATAAACACCTCTCCTTTGGAGAGGATTGGCTTGAATATAGATTAATGAAAAGTGTTCAGGCTCAGGTAATCAAAGCAACCCTTACCTATCGACCAACACATTGTGAGAAATGTGGGGTAAAAAAATCAAGGGCAAATAATTAAGAATGGTCATCACCTAACCAACGCTCAACTTCCTGTGTTTAATGAGCGCTTGACCTTCTTAGAACTAAAGCGCTCCCGATTTCTTTGTCGTGAGCGTGGAAAAACCTTTCATGCTCATACAGAGCTGATTGAAGAACATCATCATCTGTCTAAGCAGCTCTGTCTACAAATTATGCTTGATTTAAAGAAGAATGTCTTTAGAAAACAGATTGCTCAAAAACATTTTGTTTCAGATGTGACCATTCTTCGCTTAATGGAAGAACTCTCTGCTTCCTATCGCTCTAATTGACAGTTTCTTCCGAAAATTCTATGTATCGATGAATTCAAGGCAACAAAATGCTGTCAAGGAGCGATGAGTTTCATTTGTGTCAGTGGAGAAACCAACAAGATTAAAGTCAGCAAGCGCGTTGCCTATGGTTATCGTAATTTTTATCGTTTCCGTTCACGCATTTATATTATTCAAGGTCTTATTTTTTCACCACATGAAAAAGAGAAACAAGCGAATATCTCCGCAGCTTTATAGGCAAATCGAGAATTACCAGTTCCACTTGTGTAGGAACATTTAGTGGGATGGTATGCGTACGATGATAGATGAATGTGTAACATTCATACCTTATATTAGAGCTAGCTGTCCAGCTACGAATATACCTTGTGGAGCCTGCCTCTGCGATTACTCGAGGCAAAGCATAATAAATTTATAGGCTTAGCTGCCCAAATCATTCGCTTTATTCTCCCTTTTTCAAAAAAGAACTTGGAACAAAATCAGAGAATCTCTGTTTTTTTCGTTCCAAGTCCTTCAATTTTTTTCAGTTTTTGTCCTACCAACACAATTTGACGTAGAACCTCTTTTTTCAAATTTTTTTTACAAAAAAAGTCTGGAATAAAAGTACATTCCAGACTTTTAGTATGTCGAAATTCGAATAAACAGTGGTACGAAAGTTGTTAACTTTCTAGTTACTCTTCATTAATTCAGTCACATAAGCAACTGTTTCAGGCTGTTCTTTTTCGATTTTTGCTATAGAGTCAGCAAAATTCGGCAGGTGATCCTTGTGAGCAATCAGAAGCTCATCAAGTAATGTTTTCGCCATTGTTCCGCCTGGTACTAATGGATTTACAGTGAACGCATGTAGTGCTGCACCGTAGTCGCCATCAATTGCCGCACGTATTACTGTTTCTTCCATGCCTTTCATGTTTTGAATAATGCCGCGGGCTGCCGGCGGGAATGCTCCCCAGTTATAAGGTTCATGTCCATGAGAGGTTACCGGACCAGAAACTTCAACAACACAATCATATGGTAAATCAGTAATTGTTCCGTTATTTTCAGTAGAAACAACCATGTCCGTGCGTTTATCATTGTAGATAGATGCAATCATTTCACAGGCTGCATCACTGTAGTGCGTACCGCCGCGTTGTTCTAATTCTTTTGGTTTGTAGTCTAGCTTAGGATCTTTATAAAGCTCAAACAAACGAGTTTCTGTTTCTTTAACGACCTGAGCTCTGGTTTCTCCCTTTTCAAACTCTTCAACAGAATGCTTCAGCATTTCGTCTTCAATATAGTAATAGCGATGATAGCCGCAAGGCAGCATCCCTAAATCTTTTAGCTGCTCGTAATGGAACGGCGCATCCCAGATGTTTTTCAAATGACTTTCCTGTTCATTTTTTGGTCCGTAAATTAAGTCAATTAATTCCTGAGTCCGCTCGTTGCCTTCTTTATCCCAAACCCGGTGCCAATGGAAATGGTTAATCCCTGCAAATTTAAAGAATAAATCTTCTTCTGGCACACCCAGTTTTTCAGCTGCTTGTTTTCTATGTCCAATTGGTACATTACACAAACCGACGGTCTTTTTCCAGCCGCCATGTTTAATTGCGGCTTCAGTTACCATTCCTGCCGGATTAGTAAAGTTCACTAGCCATGCTTCTGGACAAAGCTCTTTCATGTCATTAATAATGCCTAAAATCACAGGAATTGTCCGGAAAGCCTTAAACATTCCACCAGCGCCGTTTGTTTCTTGTCCCAGTACACCATGAGACAACGGAATACGTTCATCCTTAATACGTGCTTCTAATAAACCTACCCGAAACTGTGTTGAAACGAAATCAGCATCCTTTAATGCTTCACGGCGATCCAAAGTCAAATGAACTTCCCAGTCCAATCCGGCTGCCTTCACCATCCGTTTTGCCATTTCTCCCACAATTTCCAGTTTTTCTTTTCCTGCTTCAATATCTACTAACCAGATTTCTTTGATCGGTAGTTCATCTTTCCGTTTGATATACCCTTCGATCAATTCAGGTGTATAACTTGAACCTCCACCAATTGTTGCGATTTTCAGTGCTCCTCTTGACATATAGTTCCCTCCTGGTATTTTTTCAGATAGTTATCTGATATCGTTTACATTTACATTCTAATTTGTGGGAACATTCCCATGTCAAGCGTTTTCCTAAATTTTTTTAGCAGCTGATTTTCTAATTAAGACCTCTTCAAGATTTTGGACTGCTTATGCTTTGAGATCTGCTTAACTAAACTTCCTTAATACTGCTTTTCTCATTTCTTTTTCCTGTAGAATTGAAGTCAAAAAAATTATCCAGTATACTGAGAGAAGCATGAAAATCTGGAGGCGATCTGCCTATGACAACTATCATCGATGTAGCCAAACAGGCAAATGTATCAAAATCAACTGTATCAAGAGTTATCTCAGGAAACGGCTATGTTAGTAAGGACAGCCGTGAAAAGGTGCTGAAAGCGATGGAACAGCTGGCTTACTCCCCTAACCTGATTGCAAGGAATCTTCAAAGCGGAGAAACGAAAACAATTGGTTTCCTAGCTCACGGCTATTTTGATTTACTAGGATTATTTTTAAGTAACTTTATCTCAATTGCCAAAACGCATAATTATTATGTCACTCTCTACTTTACTGATGGAGACAAAAAAAAGGAAATTGATGCCTTAAATCAAATGAAGTACAAACAGCTGGACGGCGTTTTTATTTTGACCAGAGCAAACGACTGGGATGTCATCGAACCGTATACGATGTATGGGCCAATAGCTACTTGGCACCGTATTGATTCTGAACGTATCTATTCAGCCTATGTAGATCACTATTCCGGCTATTTCGATTCATTGGACTATCTTTATCGGCAAGGCTACCGAAAAATCGGACATGTGATGGGGAATCCCAAGAATTTGAATACTAAAGCCCGGATCAAAGCGATTGACAGCTTCTATCAGGAAAAAGAATTGGTTTTGAATAAAGACTGGGTTTTCTATGATATGATGCGGGAAACCAGCGGAATCAAGCTGGCTTACCAATGGCATCATATGAAAGAACGGCCGGATGCGATGGCTTTTTATACCGATTCCGTTGCAGCTGAATTTATATCTGAATTACAAAACTTAGAATATGAGGTTCCCGCAGACGTTGCAGTCATTGGTTTTGATAATAGTGACCTCAGCAAACTGATGCACATGACAACTGTTGACTACTCAATCAATCATCAAGCTGAAAATTCTTTTATCCATATTTATAACCAGCTGAATAAAGACACTCTGCATAAACGGCCTCTAGATGTTCAACTGATCGAGCGGAAGACTACGCCAAGAATCATCAGCTAACTATACTTATACTCTGAAAAAGAGAACCAGCTCATGCCACACTGGCATTTAAATACGAAGGCACTCTCATTTTGATAAAAAATACTGTAGTTCTCTTAAGGAATTATTGCTTTTACTTGAGAGAATATACCAATCAATAGCCAAAAGCCGTGACCCTTTCAATCACGGCTTCTGGCTATTATTTAGTTGAAGAATGCTTACAGTGCACTTAGCTCCATTTTAAGATATACCTTATCCTTTAATTGGATGCCGTCTTCAAACATAGGCTCCTTATAGTGCTCTATGAAGTAATTTTCAAGACGAGAAAAAATTTTAAAGCCACAGCTTTCATAAAACGAAAGAATCCAAGGTACATCGCCAGTGCCAGCAAGCATAGCTGTACCCTGACCTTGGTAATAATTGGCGATATAGCTAATCAAATGCTTGCCATACCCTCTCCCCTGAAATTGTTCATAGGTAGCTAAATTTTGCAGCTCATAGATTCCTTCTCCCTCATCTGTTACCACACAAATACTTTTTAACCCATTATCATATAATGCGAAAAGCTGCCCTCTTTCCAAATACTTATCAATCCTATGCTCTTCTTCATCCGCTAAAAGCAATAAATCTAAAAAATCCTTTTTATGTTCATTGATAAGTTGTATCTCCATATAACCCTTCCTCTCAGATAGTTAGCTCTTTTTGCCCTCTTCGAGACACAATCTAACAGTATTCCAGCAGTTAATCACCACTGCTTAATACCTTCTTTGCTTCTTTCCCATCGTTCATTTGCACATCAGCAAAAATAGAGAGTGGGCTATAAATGACCCGACTCTCCTTCATATACTTAAAAAATACTATGCTTTTTTACGTTCATTTTTCAGAATAGAAAGTGATTGCTTCAATGATTTTAGAACGCCGCCTTCACTGTAAACCAGTACATTTGATTTATACAGCTTCGCTGAGAAGAGCGTCAGTAGAATGCCGAAGGCTAACAAAATAGCGATTGAAATCATTACACCTGATGTCGAAACTGTTTCACTTGCCAGTCTGATTGGCATAATGAATGATGAAATCAATGGGACATAGGATGTAATCCGAATAATAATATTTTGCGGATCTGTTGTACCTAAGGTCAAACCGATAAAATAGCCAATCATCGCAAGATAGATAATAGGTTGTACCGCTTTCGGCGTATCCTCTGGCTTAGAGACTAGGGAGCCACACAAAGCAGCTAGTACAGAATAGACAAACACGCCTAACAGGAAGAACACAGTAGTAAAACCAATAAAGTTTCCTAAAATATTTTCCATTGAGATGCCTGACAAGAAGCTCTTCACAATATCTAGATCTTTGAATTGATTATAGCCAATCCCAACTGCTGCTGCATAAATTGCAATTTG
Source organism: Enterococcus sp. LJL51 (assembly GCF_054871795.1). Lineage (NCBI taxonomy): Bacteria > Bacillati > Bacillota > Bacilli > Lactobacillales > Enterococcaceae > Enterococcus > Enterococcus sp. LJL51. Next base: position 40,259 of record NZ_JBTXLW010000019.1, read on the forward strand.
AGTTAAAGCTACTAGAATAACACCAGTCAGTTTCCCATAGAAATGTGTCTGAGCCTTGGTGCTGGAAAGAATAACTTCCATGATTCTTGTTCCTTTTTCAGAAGCAATTTCCTGTGCAATAATTGAAGCATAGGTGATAATAATCATCCAGAGAATAATAGTTACTACAAATGAAATCGCTGTTTGGAAGGCTGTATTGTCTTCTCCCTCGTTCATTTTGCCATTCTCATCGAAACTAACCTTTGTTTTTGCAAAGCTCGCCGGCTGCTGTAAACTAGCAACCTGTTCCGGTGTCAAATTCAATTTACCCGCATTTACTGAGCCTTGAATGTTATTCAAAATCTGTTGAAGCATTAAATCTGTAGTTGAACCCATGGAAGACTCAGAATATAATCTCCCTTTGATTGTTTCACCAGATGTATCAATGGTCATAAATGCTTCAATTTTTTCATTTTTTAACTGTTTCTCTGCTTCTTTTTGTGAAGCAACTGTTTTAAATTTAAAGTCCTCGATTTCAGCACTTGTTAATTGCTCCGCCAATACGGCATCATCGGAAACAATCCCAATCGTTTCAGCTTCGGAAAATCCTCCCGAAAGAGAAACAGCAGCATACATAATTCCCATCAAAAGGAAGGGCGCTAAAATCATAATAACAAATGACGCTGATTTTACATTCTTTTTATAGACATCTGATGCAATTATCCAAAACTTACTCATTTGGTTCACCTGCTTTCATCTTGAATATTTCTTCTAAGGTTGGCGGTTGTTGATTGAACATTGGAATATAGCCGAATTGTGTTGCTCTGGTGAATATTTCTTCTCCGGCCTTTGGATCGTTTAATGTTGCTTCAACAACACCATCTCCTCGTTTCACTGCTGAGGCAACTCCATTTATAGAGGAAACGTCTTCTGCTGTCAGCGCAGATTCTAAAAAGACTTTTGTACGTCCAAAGCTTTCACGAATCTCATGAACTTTCCCGTTCAACACCATCTTTCCGCTCCTCAACATCAACAGGTGATCACAAATTTTCTCAACGTTATCCATGTTGTGGCTTGAAAAAATGACACATGACCCTTTTTTCTTTAATTCAATGATGCCGTCTTTTAGCAACTCTGCATTTACTGGGTCAAGACCACTGAAGGGCTCATCCAAAATGACTAGCTTTGGTTCATGAATTAGAGTGGCAATCAGCTGAACCTTTTGCTGATTCCCTTTGGAAAGTGATTTCACTTTATCGGTTTTCTTACCTTTAACTTTAAATTTTTCCATCCATTCGTCAATTTTCGGCTTGATTTCTTTTTTATTTTTCCCTCTTAATTCAGCAAAATAAATCAGCTGCTCTTCAATTGACACTTTTGGATACAATCCGCGTTCTTCCGGCAAGTAGCCAATATCATTATAATCCTTACCGCTTAGTTCATGACCATTCCATAGAACCGTTCCACTATCTTGTGTAAGGAAGTCCAAAATCAATCGGAAGGTTGTTGTTTTACCTGCCCCGTTCTGTCCAATTAGCCCTAAAATTTTACCATCTGGTATTTCAAAAGAAATATTATCGACCGCAGTATAGTCGCCAAATGTTTTAACCAAATTTTTCACTTCTAACATTTCATACCCTCCAATTTTTTCTGTAGTCAGTTATTTTGTAATCACCGGTTTTCCGTCCTGGTCCAGCAGCACTGTTAATCCTCCTGCGTAGCCAGATCCAACAAACAGGTAGTTGACTCCTGTTTCCTTATCCACAATAATGCATGTTTGTTCCTTCAACATACCAAGACTTTCTCTTTGTAAAAGTTCAAATCTTTTATCAGCCATTAAAATCACTCCTTTCTAAATAATTCCTTGAAGTAAAATACTTAAAAAAATTCCTATTATTCCACCGATAATGGTTAGAATAATAATGTCTCTGAACACCTTTTGCCTTTTGGCGAACTGTTCTGGCCGAGAGAAGAACTTCCGCCGATCTCTGTAAAACACAAGAGAATATACTACGTTAATTGCAATTGAAAGCGGCATGACCGTAAAAACAGTTCCTAATAAAAACAAGATAAAGCGTGATATAAGGTAGAGAGCTGTTACTGATGTGTGGGGTTCTCTTGTAAGAAAGGCCAGCCAATAGAGCAGCAATCCAAACGGAACAAACAACAGATTACGCCAAAACATCCAAAGCCATTCTTTACGCATCCGCAGCCAATAGCTTTCTTCGTCAGAATAAATCGAGGAAACACAAGGATCTGCTTTAAAATAAAAATATTTTTTCTTATGATTGGAAATACATTCCCAGCCAGCTTCCTGATAAATCGTTAGATAGTCGTCCAGCTCATCTCGTTCTCCTGAAAAAAAATCTACAGAAAATTTTTTAATCTCAGGTGCATTTTTTTGAAATTCCAGAAAACCAAAGTTATTTAGCTTTATGAACTGCCAGCCTAGCTGTGCTTGTTCCCTCAGCACCTCCATCTCCTTTTCCGGATAAAGAGCAACACCTTTTGAAAGCACATATTTTTTTCCCTTAATGATCATCGTACTTTCTCCTTCTTTCAGCAACTAAAAATTCTCCGGCCTGATAAAGAAGTTTTCTGCGGCTGATGTCTTTTTCCAAAACATCAAGTCCCTCCTCAGTAATTAAATAAATCTTCTTACGTTCCGAATTTTCTTCCAGAGTAATATAACCGCTCTTTTGCAGCTTCTTCAAAATGGTATACATACTTGCCGGACCGATGGAAACCTTACCGTCGGTCAACTCGCTAATCTGTTTCATAATGGCATATCCATGCTGAGGCTGCAGCAAAGTAAGCAAAATCAGATAACTAGAGTCTGTCAGTGTCTCGTCCATTAAGATTCCCTCACTATATCATCTTTAGATATATCATCGAGCGATATATCGCTTAACGATATATTAGCTGAATGATTTTCATTTGTCAATTACTATTTACATTTTTTTCTGGTAATAATAAGAGGCAATTACATAGAGAACTAAAAATAGACAGATCAGGACAGAAAGAGCAACGCTATAACCCGGGTTGATAAATCCGCAGATTATTGCCGTTACTGCTAAAATGAAAATAAAAATTCTAGCTGTCAGAACCATTGCTCTTGTATTAATCTCAACATTTCGCTCATCAAATTCTTCCCGCCGGTTTTTCTCCATCTTCTTTTCATTTTTCAGCATTCGATTATTTTGAATGAACATCAAAATCCCAACAGCTCCTAATCCCACGCTCATTCCGTTAAGGTAGCTCGAAGTATGCTCATCATTAAATAATAAAAAGGATAAGCTGCCTATTAGTAAACTCGCAGCAATCATTCCAATAAACAACAGTCTCCGCCGTTGAAGAATTGCTCGATAATCTTTCGAATTATGCGCTTGAGCTTTCGGCCAAAATTTCATATATTCTCCTCCTCTAAATCAAATATAAAAATATCTTCGATTGGCTGATTAAAAAACTGTGCAATTTTGTGTGCTAAGACTAACGATGCGTTGTACTTGCCATTTTCCAAGGAAATAATAGTTTGCCTAGTAACACTTACAGCGTCGGCAAGTTCACTTTGAGTAATTTTCTGCTTTTTTCGAAGCTGTTGTATTTTATTCTGCACATGACTTCTCCTCTCTAGAAAGTATAGTCAGCTTTACAAAAAAAGTATAGCTCACTATACAAAAAAAGTAAAGCCCCCTTTACAGATTTTTTGATATTTTTATTGCATAGCCTTATCTTAAGCTTAAAAATCAACTTTCAAGGAGAAAAAAGAATGAAGGGGCTGTGACATTAGTATGCCTCAGTCCCTTAAACCTGGATAAACGGTGTTTCAGAAGTAACTTCTTCGACAATAAGGCGGAAATTCGCAAAAATTTGTAAAACAATTTTCGGAATTTCCGCCTTATTGCTTGAAGCTGAACACTTCTGTCACAACCTCTTCATTCAGCTGATTTATTAAAAATTCTCTTTTATTCGGGCATCTCTGTCTCTTGCTGTTCATTTTCTTCAAGAGATTCGTGCAAATGATTATACACGTTCTGCGCCACATTCTTAGGTAGCCCTGACTCCCTAAGCTCCTCTACTGAAGCCGCAGTAATATTTTTCAATGATTTAAATTGCCGCAGCAGTTCTTTCTTCCGCTTAGGTCCTAATCCTTCAATATCATCCAGCTTGGAAGCAAAACTGTTTTTGCTGCGCAGCTGTCTATGGAAGGTAATCGCAAAACGATGGACCTCATCCTGAATTCTTTGAAGCAGAAAAAATTCCTGAGAATTACGTTCCAGAGGTATCACTGATAAATCAGCACCAAATAGCAGTTCACTGGTTTTATGCTTATCATTTTTGGCTAGCCCTGCAATAGGGATATCCAGCCCCAACTGGTTTGCCAATACGTCCTTTGCAACATCTACTTGACCTTTCCCGCCATCGATCACAATTAAATCAGGAAACGGCAAGCCATCCTTTAAAACCCGTGAATAACGTCGGTAAATGACCTCTCGCATAGATGCATAATCATCCGGTCCCTTAACCGTTTTTATTTTATATTTTCGATATTCTTTTTTAGCTGGTTTCCCATCTATAAAGACCACCATTGCCGATACAGGATCGGTTCCCATAATATTGGAATTATCAAAAGCTTCAATTCTAATAGGAGTGGGAATATTCATTGCGTTTCCTAAACGTTCCACAGCACCAATCGTCCGTTCCTGCTTGCGGACAATCAAATCGAATTTTTCTTGTAAGGCGACTGTTGCATTTTTCCCTGCCAGTTTGACCAGCTTTTTCTTTTCACCTCGCTGAGGCTGCATAACTCTGGTGGATAGCAAAGCTTCCACACTTTCTTTATCGATATCATCGGGGATTAGCACTTCTTTAGGAATGAAATGTTCATTTTCTTGATAAAACTGCCCGATAAATGTTAAAAAATCCTCTGTTGGTTCATCATAAAACGGAAAAATACTTACGTCACGTTCGATTAATTTCCCTTGACGAACAAAGAAGACCTGTACACACATCCAGCCTTTATCTACTGCATAGCCGAAGACATCTCTATCAACTAAATCAGCATTCGTCATTTTTTGTCTGGTCATGACTGTTTCAATTGATTTAATTTGATCCCGATATTCCGCTGCTTTTTCAAACTCCATCTCGCCAGCTGCAAGTACCATTTTCTCTTCCAACTGTTTCTGTATTTCCGGATAGCCGCCATTTAAAAAACGACGAATTTCACTAACCATTTCGCTATACTTCTTTTTAGGAACATCGAAGACACATGGGGCTAAACATTGCCCCATATGATAATAGAGACAAACTTCTTTGGGCAAGACCTTGCATTTTCTTAGCGGAAACAAACGGTCCAACAGACGCTTGGTATCATTTGCGGCCCGAACATCCGGATAAGGTCCAAAATAAAGAGCTTTATCTTTCAATACCTTTCTGGTAATCAACAATCTTGGATACGGCTCACTAGTAATCTTTATAAAAGGATAGCTCTTGTCATCCTTCAACATGATATTATATTTGGGATCATTTTTGTGAATAAGATTAATTTCCAGCAGCAATGCTTCAATATTTGATTCTGTTACAATATATTCAAAGTCTTCAATTTCACTCACAAGACGTTCTGTTTTCGTATCATGGCTCCCTGTAAAGTAGGAACGAACCCGATTTTTGAGAATTTTTGCTTTCCCTACATAAATAATTGTCCCGTTTTTATCCTTCATCAGATAACAGCCGGGCTGATCAGGAAGTAATGCTAGCTTATTTTTTATCCGTTCATTCATTGCTTTCTCCCTCTCTTTATTTCCTGTAACATTATAACATGAAGAGCAGGAATGTGCGATAAAACAGGAACTGGCGTTCTAATCATTTTTCAGAAGCTGCTGCTCCTTATTATTTACTATCTCTTTCTTTGCTGTATATTGTGCTTTAACTAAATAGACTCCGATAATGATAATAACAATCCCTACTAGCTCACTAAAGGACAATTTTTCAGAAAAGATAAAAAGCGAATAGATTGAAGCAATTGCAGGCTGAGCCAGGCATATAATCGAAGACAGATTAACATTAACCTTCCCCTGACAATAGGCCAGCAAATTATGGCCAAAGACTTGTAAAAGGACAGCTAAGCCAATAAGCGGCCAAAAATCAGCCCATATTTCCGGATGCTGAATCCCTTCTGTAGCTCCCCCTATAAAAAACAAACTTGCCACAGAACCAAAGCCGCTGATAAACATAATAACACTGCTGGAGAAACGGTCTCTAAGATGATAGCAAATCAATAGAAATCCCGCATAGAAAAAAGACGCAGCCAAGGCCAACCCATCACCAAAATAATTCTCAAAGGACGGATTTATTTTTCCACCTAATAAAGCAACAACCCCCACTATAGTAATAATAGCTCCAACAATGAAAAAACGAGGCATCCGTTCTTTGAAAAAAAGATAAGACAACGGAATAACTGTAAAGGGCGTTAAGTTGGTTAATAAATTAGCATTTGCAACAGTTGTATAGGAAAAAGAGACATTCCATAAAGCGATATCGCCAGCTAAAAACACACCTGCTGCCAAAAGCAGGCCACTATCCTTTAGTGTCAGTTTTTTGAGCTGCGGATAAGCCAACGGAAAAAGCAGCGGTAATGAAAAGAGCACGCGATAAGCACCTGTATTAATCGGTCCGAGCTGGCTAAATTTAACAAAAATTCCTCCAGTCGCTAATAGACTAACAGCTAAAAGCTCCAATAAAATGTCCTTTGTTTGATTTTCTCTGATTTTTTCTTTCATCATTATCCCCCGTTTGCTCGACTATAATCTATATTTTTACTGACAGCCAAGTTTATTAAATTTTCTCTATGGTATACTATTGATGGCCCTATAAAAAGTGCCACTGGTATACATTTTTACCAGTCCACCTAGAAACAGCCCTTATTAATCAACACAATTTTCAGTAAGATTATTAATTTCATATGAAAATTCTATAAAAAATACTGTTCTTAATGTTTCTCTTGAAACAAGATTGACTGGTTAGGAATGGTTTAGTTTTAAGAAAAGGAGGATTTATGTTAGTAATAGATCGAACAAAAAAAGCGCCCTTATATCAGCAGCTTCATGAACAATTGAGGGATGAAATTTTAAGTGGTATCCGAAAAGAAGGAGAGTTATTAAGCGGCAGCCGTATTTTAGCACAGACACTAACTATCAGCCGGCATACTGTAGATACAGCCTATAGTCAATTAGCTGCTGAAGGATATATCTATTCAAAACGAGGCATTGGCTTTATTGTTGCACCAGTCCCTAGGCTGACTAACGTTGCAGGACTCGTTCAACCGGCATTTGAAAAACAGTCCCTTGAGAAAAATGAAAATATTCTCTACGACTTAACCAATAGCAGCCATACCAGTAATCTCTTTCCGAAAAAGCTTTGGCAGAAATATACAGAGAGCTCTTTGGAGCTATTGTATAAAGAGGAAAAAATATCTTCATTACTTGATAAACAAGGAGAATTGTTTCTTCGTGAAACTCTTCTTCATTATCTTGAAAGAATGAGAGGGGTTCGCTGTTCTGCCGATCAGATTATTCTAACAAGCGGTACACAACAATCCTTGGACTATCTATGTAAGCTGCTGCCAAATCAAACACAGATTCTGATGGAAGAACCATGTTATAATAAAGCTGTATCTGTATTTAAAAATAATAGCCGCACTGTTCAGACTGTTCCAGTCGATGATCATGGCATTTGTGTAGATCGACTCCCCACAGTTCCAACTGGCAGTCTCTTATATACAACACCTTCTCATCAGTTTCCAACTGGCGTGACCTTACCGGTTGGCCGACGCTATGAGCTGCTGAATTGGGCATCTCATAACCACAGCTATATTATTGAAGATGATTATGACAGTGAATTACGTTATTATGCCAAACCAATTCCTGCACTCCAGTCAATTGCTAGAAATGACCAAGTCATCTATTTGGGAACATTCTCGAAAGTCCTCTCTCCTTCTCTAAGAATGAGTTATGTGATTTTGCCCTTATCCTTAATGAACAGTTATCAAAACAAATTCTCAGACTACAATTGTTCTGTCCCCCTGCTGAATCAATACATTGTTGCTCAATTAATCAAAGACGGAAAGTATGATCAGCATGTGCGTAGATTGAATCAGATTTTCAAAAAGAGACTAGAGCTTTTTACCCATGCCTTTCAGGACGTTGCTCATAAAATAAAGATTTCGAAAAACGGCAGCGGCCAATATTTTCTAATTACTTTTTCTGCAGCAGTTTCTCAAGAAGAACTGATAAAAGCTGCTGCAGAGCAACAGGTAAAAGTCTACTCTACGATGAATTTCTGGCAGGAAAAAACCGATTGCCCTCCAAACACTTTATTTTTAGGCTTTAGTAAAATAGAATTAACAGATATCCCGGATTGCGCAAAGCGTCTTAAAGCAGCTTGGAGGCAATGGCTCTGATTGCGTTATTATTGCTGAAGAAAAAAACATGGAAGCTATCCGCAGCGGATAGCTTCCATGTTTGCGTTGCTTATATATGTTTGCTGACAATATCATTCAATTGCTCTTTAGAATGAACGCCAACCAGACGTTCCACTACTTCGCCGTCTTTTTTCAGAAGTAATGTCGGAATACTCATAATTCCGAATGAACCTGGAGTTGCGGGATTTTCATCCACATCCATTTTTACAATTTTTAGTTCATCCTCTTCATATTCGCCTGATAACTGATCTAGAATAGGTGCCTGCATGCGACAAGGACCGCACCATGCTGCCCAAAAGTCAATCAGCACTAAGCCTTCGTCTGTTTCTGCTGCAAATGTTTTATCAGTAACTGCTTCCATCTTTCATTCCTCCTATATTCAAGTACAAGGTTATTATAGCACTTCAGGTATAGATACTCTATTTTTTTGCTTACCAATAGTAAGAGAGTAATTGACACCTGTAAAATAATGCCTATTTATTCTTCAATTAACTATCACTAACGCATAACTGGCTTATTTAAATTTAACCACTGTTGCGCCGTTCCCACCTTGATTACCTGGTGCAAATTCATAGCTGCTCACGCTGCGGTGATTTTTTAGATACTCAGTAATCCCCGTTCTTAGAGCACCCGTTCCTTTTCCATGGACAATGGTCACTTGGGGATAGCCTGCTAGAATTGCAGCGTCCAAATACTGGTCTACTTCAGCCAGTGCCTCCTCGTACCGTTTTCCTCGAAGGTCAAGCTGATTTGAGACATGGCTGGATTCAGCTGAACGAATAGCTGTAATACGCTGTGTTGGTTCTTTTTCTTTGCCGGCCAAAGTCATATCATCCTCGTCAACCGTCATTTTCAAAATCCCCAGCTGAACCTGCCAGCTATTCTCACCGGCTTTTTTCAGTAGTGTTCCCCGTTGTCCGTAGGTAGTAACCATTACTTCGTCACCGGCTTTCAGCTTTTTGCTCTCTTTCGCTTTTTTCAGAACCTTATTTTTTTGCAAATGAGTTTCATCCTGATGAAGGTTAGATAGCTGTGTTTTCGCATCAATCAACTGATGCTCCTTCACACCGCCTTGTTTCCCGCTGCTCAGCTGCATTTTACGAATATCCGAGATAATGCCTTCTGCACTTTCCTGTGCTTCTGTGACAAGCTCATTCGCTTTTTTGCGGGCCTTTTCCATTTCTTTGTCACGCTCATCAAGAAAATAGTTATAAGCATCCTTCAGCTCTTTGTGCAGAACCTGTGCTTCGTCTACATAATGGCGAACTTCAAGATATTCTGTTTCTGCCATCTTTCTACGGTTTTCAAGATCAGCAATCATTTCATTCAAATCCTGACTTTCTCCATCCATAATTTGCTTCGCTTCATTAATAATCCCTTCCTCAAGACCTAGACGACGGGAAATTTCAAACGCGTTGCTTCGCCCAGGAACACCAATCAGCAGACGATATGTTGGGCTAAGAGTATCTACATCAAACTCCATACTGGCGTTAATTGTTTTCGCCCGGTTATATCCATACACCTTCAGTTCCGGGTAATGAGTCGTTGCTACGACATAAGCACTTTTGCTGCCTAGCGCATCCAAAATTGAAATAGCCAGCGCCGCTCCTTCCTGAGGATCAGTACCAGCGCCTAGCTCATCAAACAGAACCAGACTATGCTCGTTCACCTTGCCCAAGACATCGACAATATTTGTCATATGTGAAGAAAAGGTACTTAAGCTTTGTTCAATCGATTGTTCATCGCCAATATCTGCAAATACTTCATGGAAAATGCCGATAACGCTTTCCTCTCCTGCTGGGATTGGCAGCCCTGATTGTCCCATCAGCTGAAGCAGTCCTAACGTTTTTAAGGTGATTGTTTTACCACCAGTATTTGGACCAGTGATAACAATCGCCTGATAGTCATCTCCTAAAATAATATCATTGGCTACAGCAGTCTCCTGATCCAATAGAGGATGCCGTGCTTGTTTTAGGTATACGTGTTTCTCCAGACTAACGGTTGGAACTACCGCCTTCAGCTCTTTGCCAAGCCGTGCTTTGCTGTTGATAAAATCAAACTTACCAATGACATACGCATTGTGAATGATTTCCTGTTGATAAGGAACCAGCTCCGCTGAGAGTTCTGAAAGAATCCGTTCTATTTCGTTCCGTTCGGCAATTTGATGCTGACGAAGGCGATTGTTCAACTCAACAATTTGTTTTGGTTCAATAAACAGTGTCTGTCCAGAGGAGCTTTGATCATGAACTACTCCGCCAAATACGCCCCGATATTCATGCTTAACAGGAATTACATAGCGTTCATTTCTCATAGTAACAATTGCATCACTTAAATATTTGGCATTTTTTCCTCGAACAATTCCGTCTAGCTGCTCTCGAATTGTCTGTTCACTTCTTCTGATATTATTTCGAATCGTTTTTAACTCAGCAGATGCTTCATCATTAACATGACCATCTTCTGCTATGGCTGTTTTTAGTCTTCTGCTTAGCTCTGGAATCGTTACTAGCTGGTCTAACCAGTCATACAACCGCAGCAGATCAATTTCGCTATCTTTTAAATCATCAAAAAAGCGGATAACTTCTCCTGTAGTGGAAAGAACCCTGCTAATCTGAGCCAGCTCCAGTCCGTTTAAATTTGCCCCGATTTGGATACGTTTCATATGTGGACGGATATTTTCCAGCTTCGGCACAGGAATACCGCCGCGCAGACGCTGCAGCTTAAAACCGTCTTCTGTTTCCGCCAGCCAGGACTGAATAATATCGCTGTCAACACTAGGCAAAAGACTGCTGACTTCCTCACTCCCCTGTGCCGTTACAGTATATTCCATCAGTAACTGCTTTACTTTATCAAAATTTAGCGTCGCTAAAATCTTCTCATTCATTTTTTCACCTTCTATTTTCTAGTCTTAACCATAAAAAAGATACAAAAAAAGCTGAAACAAAAAGCCTGCATCGGACATTGTCTCAACTTCTCTTACAAACCTCTAACCTAACATTAGTTAATCATTTGTTCTACCCAAAGATTATAAACCTGTTTAGAAAAAATTGGCGTGTCTTTCAGCATAAATCGAACAAGTCCGCTGCTTTCAAACTGATTTTGAATAAAATCAACAGGAATCATTGACAGCGTGCTCAAAATCAAAAATAGACCTATATATAACACTACCATACTTAAAATCCCGCCTGCAACCCAGTCAGCCTGCTTCAAAACCGGTAAAAAAGTTAAGCCATGCGCAAAAATTGCGATAAATCGAACAATCAGCCAGCCAATAAATAAAATCATCAGAAAGGCTGTTGCGGCATAAAATGCCTGATCCAAATCAAGAACGATTTCCTGCTTAAAGAATACCAGTTTTGTTTCTTCTGTCGCTGAAGGATAAGGGATATATAGTTCAAGGTGTGAAGCCAATGATTTATAATTGCTCTTTGCTACAAGATAAGCAATAAAATAGCCCACACTATATAAAATCTGTAAAACAAATCCTCTTTTAGCACCGGTATAAAAACCGATTGCTAAAATAAAAAGTATCAGTAATGTTAACATCCTGTCACCCTCTCAAGCTTAGTTTTCCTGGGTATCCTGAGTACCTTTGTTTTGAATCTGCTGCTTCCGGTTTTCGTTCAAAATCTGCTGTGCCTCCATATGGTTATGGATTTCAACATCTTCTTTACCGTTCTTCTTCAGCACACCCTTCGCTTCCGCTTCAATGGCTTCGATTCGCTTAATCCTATTTTCAAGCTCTGCTACCCGAATTGTTCTGCGTTTCAGCTCTTCTACTTCCTGCTTCAGCTTCAGTACTTCTTCCTGTTTCTTCAGCTGATCGGAAACCGCATTAACAGCCAACAAAACAGAAGCTTGCTCATTATTGGTCTGAGGAGATATATGTTTAATTTCAGCCAATTGCTCATTAACGATTCTCGTTACTAAATCCATATGCTTTTTCGTTTCCTGTCCAATAATTGTATACGTATGATTTGCTATCACGGCTTTATATCGTGTCTTGTCATGTGCCATGCTTTTCCCTCCTGTAAATAACCCGTAAGCCCCATTATATCACGAAAAATATCTTTTATGGTATTTTTTGTGTGAGCAATCCTTTATTATTATATGCTACTTATTGAAAAAATTAAAGGTTTTAAAAGATTATTCTCATCTGTTTTAGAGATAACTTAAAACAATATACTGGGAATTAACTTAAAAATTCCGTAAAATGAAAATTAGAAAGGAAGATTATCATGAAAATTTTCATCTTCGGTATTGGTGCCAAAGAAAAACCAGTTGCTGAAAAATGGGCGGCTGAGCATAAGATTTCCATCGAAACAAGCAGTAGTGAGCTCAATTCTGAAACGGTCGAATTAGCTAACGGAGCAGACGCTATTTCATTCCAGCAAATGAGTGCTGTGCATGAAGAAGCGATGTATCAAAAAATGGCGGAATACGGCATCCAGCTGCTCTCCACACGTTCCGCCGGTATTGATGGACTTTCCAAGAAATATCTAGAAAAATATAACATTAAAGCAGTAAATGTTCCAGTATATAGCCCTCGTGCGATTGCCGAACACGCATTGACATTGTCGATGATGCTGCTTCGCCGCATTCCTCGTCTGCTGCAGCGGGAACAAAACCAAAACTTTGTGTTAGATGGCTTAATCGGTCGGGAAATTCATGATTTAACAGTGGGAATCATCGGCACTGGTCATATTGGCTTAACCACTGCTCAGCTATTCAAAGCGCTAGGTGCTAATGTTGTGGCTTTTGATAAGTATCCCAAAAATGGTTTAGAGGATTTACTTACTTATGAGGATTCATTGGAAGCAGTTGCTAGCCAGGCAGATATTCTTAGCCTTCACGCCCCATATGTAGCTGAAAACCATCATTTGATTAATAAAGACATTCTTTCGCTGATGAAACCGACTGCTCTCTTAATCAATACAGCTAGAGGTCCGTTAGTCGACACCCATGCACTTCTGACTGCGCTAACAGAAAAAGAAATTGCCGGCGCCGGGCTGGACACTCTGGAAAATGAGCAGTTGTATATTAATAAAACAAAGGAAGAACAAATCGAAAGACATCCTTATATTGAACAGCTGTTAACATTGGATAATGTGCTTGTCACGCCCCATATTGCTTTCTACACTCTGGAAGCTTCGCAAATCCTTATGGAAAGCTCATTAGGTAGTCTTTACGATATGCACCAGACGGGTACCAGTGAAAATCTGGTTCAACTTAATTAGAAATGCATCATCTAATTAGACCCACGCTGATTGTTGAAGACAACAGTTTACATCCGTAAAAAGCTTATAGCTCTTTTACTAGTAAAAAAGTAACAGGCAAGATATTCTTTCGAATACCTCGCCTGTTACTTTTAATGTATCTGTAATTATTCTTTTTCGAATCCTATTTCAGTCAACGCTTCTTCGCCTTCTTTGAAGCTGGCTCCTACGCCAACACTCTCATCAGGGGCATCAAAAGTGATGATTGTTTCTTTTTCAGTGTATTTCATTTCAGCATCGCCTAAACCGCTAGATTCTTCAAAAGATTTAGCTACTTCTTTTGCCATATCTTCATCAGTAATTTGCAGTACTTCATTGTCCATAACGGCTTTTCCAGATACTTTCGTAACTTTATCGCCCTCATGTTCAACGATGATTGATACTTTTGTACCGGTCATTGGCGACTGACTGAACGTATCCGTTTCAGTTTTAGCACCACAACCAACTAAAACAACTAATAAAAACACCCCAAATAGAACTCTTAACGTCTTTTTCATTTCTTTCCTCCTAAAATTTAATACTCCTCTATTGTACTTGTCTTTAAATGAAAAGAAAAGAAGAATTTTAGCTAATAAGCATTTTAATTAGTCGCCTACCTTGTAGTTTAACATTTAGAGTTTGATGAAATCGAAGCTATCCAAAGCTTTGCTTCACTTCAAGCCACCAAGCATAGAGCCTTTGAAACGGCTTTAGGGAGCTGGAAGCATCCACTAATGTTCCAACCCCCTAAATCTTCTAGCTTCTTCAATCACTTATTCAATCAATGTTTGCCTTTGCCTGGCACTCAGCCTACGTCATTTTCAACACTGTTTTTCAAGCTCATCAATTCTACAGCATATCAAACAATGACAGCTGATTTTCGTCCGGCAGGTCTTTTAAAACGCCGTTTTCAGTCATATATTCTATCAGCGTTTTGGATACCTTGCCTCGGTTGGCCAAATCTTCTTTTGACAGGAACTCCTGATCCTTCCTTGCCTCAACAATTGCCCGGGCCACGTTTAGTCCCAAACTCGGCACTGCACGGAAAGGCGCAATCAATGTATCGCCGTCAATCACAAAATTTTCCGCATCAGATTTATACAAATCAATCATGCTAAACTTGTAGCCTCGTTCAATCATCTCATTCGCAAGCTCGAGAACAGTCAGCAGGTTTTTTTCCTTGGTAGATGCTTCCAAGCCCTTATCCTGAATCTCTTTCATACGAGCTTTCACCCCTTCTTTTCCTTGAGACATTGCCACAAGATCAAAGTCATCTGCCCGAACTGAAAAGTATGCACAATAGTACAGTATTGGGAAATACACTTTAAAGTAAGCAACCCTCAGTGCCATAAGTACATAAGCGGCCGCATGGGCCTTAGGAAACATGTACTTGATTTTCGAACAGGAATCAATATACCACTCTGGTACTTTATTTTCTTTCATTGCCTTTAAATATGTGTCTCGAAGATCATCCGGAATCTTGTTCCACAATCCTTTACGCACCGTTTCCATAATCTTGAAGGCCATACCATCATCAAGTCCGGCATGGATTAGATAAACCATGATATCATCCCGACAGCCAATCACTTCTGCCAGATTTGCTTCTCCTCTTCGAATCAGCTCCTCAGCATTTCCCAGCCATACATCTGTTCCATGAGAAAGGCCGGAAATCTGCAGCAGCTCTGCAAATGTTGAAGGATGGGTTTCTTCCAACATACCACGTACAAAACGAGTACCAAATTCTGGGATGCCCAATGTTCCCGTTTTAGAAAAAATCTGTTCCGGTGTCACGCCTAATACTTCTGTTCCTTCAAAAATCCGCATAACCTCCGGATCATCTGTAGGAATTGTTTTAGGATCAATACCAGATAAATCCTGAAGCATTCTAATAACAGTAGGATCATCGTGCCCCAGTATATCCAGCTTCAATACGTTATCGTGAATGGAGTGGAAATCAAAGTGCGTTGTTTTCCATTCAGCATCCTGATCATCTGCCGGATATTGAATAGGCGTAAAATCATACACATCCATATAGTCGGGGATAACAATAATCCCCCCTGGATGCTGACCAGTTGTCCGCTTCACACCTGTCGAACCTTTCGCCAGACGATCAATCTCCGCACTGCGAAAATGGAGATTATGGTCCCGTTCATATCCTTTTACATAACCATACGCGGTTTTATCGGCAACCGTACCAATCGTTCCTGCACGATACACATATTCTTCACCGAAGAGAACCTTAGTATAGCCATGGGCTTCCGCCTGATAATCACCAGAAAAGTTCAAATCGATATCGGGAACTTTATCTCCGTGGAAACCTAAAAAGGTTTCAAATGGAATATCATGACCATCTTTAAATAAACGAGCGCCGCACTCAGGACACTTTTTCTCAGGCATATCAAATCCTGAACCGTAAGAACCGTCTTCAAAGAACTCAGAATATTGGCAGTTTGGACAGTGATAGTGAGGCGCCAACGGATTTACCTCGGTAATTCCAGTCATCGTTGCTACAAAGCTAGAGCCAACGGATCCCCGTGAACCAACCAGATAACCATCTTCCATACTCTTATGCACCAGCTTTTGAGAAATCAGATAGATAACGGAGAAGCCGTTACCAATGATACTATCCAGTTCCTTCTTCAAGCGTTTCTCAACAATATCCGGCAATGGGTCACCGTAAAGCTCTTTGGCACGATTATAGCTGAGATTTCGGATTTCATCCTCAGATCCCGGAATTTTCGGCGTGTATAAATCGTCCTTAACCGGTGTGATTTCTTCACACATATCAGCGATTGCATTGGTATTTTCTACTACAATCTTCTGAGCAACATCTGCACCTAAAAACTGGAAGGCTGTCAGCATTTCATCGGTAGTTCTGAAGTGAACAGCCGGTAAGCTATGACGATTGAGCGGATTCGCTCCTCCCATTGATCCAATAAGGATTTTCCGATAAACGCTGTCTTCTTCATTTAGATAGTGAACATTGCCCGTTGCGACTACCGGCTTATCAAGCTCATTACCGATTTTAACCAGATTGCCGATGATTTCCTCCAAATCTTTTTCATTTTTTACCAGCTCCTGCTCTAGTAGCGGCGCATAAACTGCTTTGGGCATGACCTCAATATAATCATAAAATTTTGCTTTGTTTTTTGCCTCTTCTACCCCTTTTTGCATCATCGCTTCAAAAATTTCACCATTTGAACAGGCCGAACCGATAATCAGACCTTCCCGCAGCTTATTCAACTGAGAACGGGGAATTCTAGGTATCCGGAAAAAATAGTTGACATTAGACATTGAAATTAGCTTGAATAGATTCTTTAGTCCAGCTTGAGTCGTTGCCAGAATCGTTGCATGGAACGGCCGGGCACGCTTATATGAATCCCCTTCGCCAATATGTCTATTTAAATCATCGTGATAAAACATATCATGATTTTCTTTAGCGTCCTTTAAGAAAATCCAACATAGGTGACCTGTCGACTCAGAGTCATAAATCGCCCGGTGATGCTGTTCAAGATTGACGCCGAATTTTTTAGACAAGGTGTTCAACCGGTGACTTTTAAATGTCGGATGCAAAAATCTGGATAGTTCCAGCGTATCAATCACTGGATTTTCAGCTTCCGGTATGTCGTATTTTCCATAACTGGTATTCAAGAATCCCATATCGAATGATGCATTATGGGCAACCAGAATCGTTCCCTCTGAAAATTCTCTGAACATTGTCAGTACTTCTTTTTCAGACTTGGAGCCGCGAACCATTTCATCCGTAATCCCCGTTAAATTTATGGTTGTTTGAGACAGAGGATGTCCAGGGTCAATAAACTGCTCAAAGGTTTCAATGATATTCCCTTTATGCATTTTTACGGCCGCCAGCTCAATAATTGTATCGTAAACCGCTGAAAGTCCAGTCGTTTCCACGTCAAAAACAACATAAGTTGCGTCATGCAGCTCAATATGCGCTTCGTTGTAGGCGATTGGCACACCGTCATCTACTACATTGGCCTCTAAGCCGTAAAGAATTTTCACGCCGGCTTTTTTACCAGCCGCATGGGCATCAGGAAATGACTGGGCACCGCCATGATCTGTTATTGCAATCGCTTTGTGTCCCCATTTTCCAGCCTGAGCCACCAAATCGCCAATTTTATTTGTCGCGTCCATAGTACTCATGTTGCTGTGAAGATGAAGTTCTACCCGTTTTTCTCCTTCAGGAGCATAATCTTTTCTCACTTCATGGGCAACTTCCATCAAATCCTGAGCATTCATCACTAAATCCCGCATGAAAGTATCTTCCTGAATACTTCCTCTCACACGAATCCAGCTGTTATTTTGAATTGCTTCGAAAACCTGTTCATCTTTTTCACCGTTTGAAAATTTCTTTACAATAAAAGACGAGGTATAATCAGTAATTTTTAGAATAAGAATTTTACGTTTAGAACGCAGCTCTCTAATTTCTTTATCAAAAATGTATCCTTCGATGGTCACTCTACGTTCTTCTTCGAGAATATTTCCCATCGGCATAATCGGTTCGTCAGCAGGGATGTTACGCCCCAATCTGACTGGTCCATCCAATGCTCCTGCACCGCTTTCCTGCTTTTCTTTTTTCCGTTGTTCATGCTTTACAAGAGACTCAGCTGCCTGCTGCTGAAAAGCTTCAGCCTGTTCTTGCTTACGTTCTTCGAAAAGCTTCAAGACGCGCTCTGCTTGCTCCTGATCCATCTTCGGTTCAATGTGAAATTTTTTAAAGCCATACTGGCTGTATAGCTGCTCGATGATAGGCAGATACTGCTGCTTTAGATAGGGAATGACTGCTTCGTTGTCAACAGGCAAAATGATTTTCTGATCTTGAATAACAGGTGTCTGTTTTTTTACTACTCGTTGAACTAAGGGGGAATCACATTGATTATTCAATAACGCCAGCTGCCAGTAATCAACAAGCTGCTGCTCTGTAAAAGCTCCGCCGTTGCCGCTGGAAATCGTCACAGATGTATCTGCAATCGACTGAAATGCAAGCTCCATATGCTGAATAAACGACTGGTACAACATAACCGGCATAATTTCAGGTAGCTCAAGGTGAAACTCCCACAAGCGGCTTTTTTGATGAACCATTACTTTTTTTATACGTCCCTCTTTTAAAACGGGATGCTCTCTTTCAGAATGATCCAACTGAATCTGATCCAGCAGCTTTAAAAATAGTTCTCTTTCCTGTTCCAAAATTCGAACCTCCTCTATTTCCATTGACCCTCTTTACATTCAAAAATACACGTTGCATTTAAAGGCTGATTTACACAATTATACAAAGTAAAAGTGATTTTCCAAGAAAATCATTTTAGGGATAAAATGTTGAATATATAAGCTTTTACCCCGCTTTTCTCAGCCATCTTCCAGTCCCAAATCAGAGAACCGAACATTGTTAAGTATACTATTTAATTCTATGAAATACAATCAGACCTTCCTTCATGTTTTATTGCTTTACGCATGTATTTTTACCTCTTGTACCATTAAAAAAACTACAAATTCAGGCAGTACACGTAAAGAAGCCAAGGACTTTTTTATCCTTAGCTTCTTTACACAGTTCATCTCGTAATTCATTTCGATAATACTTAAACAGTGATTATCTAACTCCGGTATGAATTTCTACCACAACTCCTTTACTTAAAAAGGAAGACTCAGAAAAATATTGCCGATTCATATTTCTGTTTGCATGAGGAATTCCATATTGTATGAAAATATTTAGCCTAAGCTTCCATATTCTTTTTGTTAATCCAATCAACAGATACATCCATTGCAGCTCTGGCTGCATTACTTTGATCCATTGAATTCACCATCACAAAATCATGAATCATTCCTTGGAAACGCAGTTGTGTTACCTCCACACCTGCATCTCGTAAATGCCGGGCATATTCTTCTCCTTCATCTCTTAAAACATCTGCTTCTCCGTTTAAAATCATCGCAGCGGGAAGTCCCTGGAGCTCTTCTTTTGTTGCTTGTAGCGGCGAGATTGTTTTAATTGTAGAATCCTGACCTTCTGGTAAATAATTATCCCAAAACCATTTCATTCCGTCTTTTGCTAAAAAATAGTCAGTGGCAAACTGATGATAAGATTTGGTATCAAAACTGTGATTCGTCACGGGATAGTAGAGAAGCTGCTGCTTGATGTTCGGGCCTTTCCTGTCCTTTGCCAGAATAGCTACAACTGTCGCCATATTTCCGCCAACACTATCACCGGCTATTGTTAAACGGCTTGTATCATAATGTTCTTCTGCATTTTCAGTTATTTTTTCAAGAACTGCATAGCATTGTTCAATAGCAGTAGGATATTTTGCTTCCGGCGCTCGATCGTATTCTGGTACAAAAACGACCGAATTTGTTCTTATTGCTAATTCACGAACTAATTTGTCGTGGGTATGCGCACTGCCAAGCACCCAACCTGCACCATGGATGTAGAGGATTACAGGTAATTTTTCTGATGCTGCTTTAGGTTTTACAGTTCGGACATTAATCGTTCCATTCGTACCCAAATCCCAGAGCTGGTCTTCAATTTCCGCATCAAACTTATTAATGGGAGAATCCTGAACCTTTTCCAATAAGGCACGTGCTTCTTCCACCGGCAATTGATAAATAAATGGTTCCTTTGCATTCGCTTCACTGAAATCTAATGCTGACTGTTCCAAAGAAATTCTTTCCACCATTCTAATCACACCTCTCCAATTTTTTGTACTTTTTCATGATAGTCTTGCTGCTATTCTTTTACAAACAACTTGCTTTTTTCTACTTTAAAACAACTTACAGAGAAAAAATCCCTACAAAATTTGAAACGGTCCCAACGAATTGCAGTTGCATTAACTGATAGTAAGCTATCTAAAAAAAGCAGCTATCTTTCCACCAGCTTATAAAAAAACTTGTCCCGAAAAAGTTTCCAGGACAAGCTATTCTTCACTTAATTGTTTTCTGAATTTAGTAAAATAGACAAGGTGTTTTCCAGTTCCTCTTTACGGACTTCAAGCATTTCACCTGTCTTTTTAATTTTTACTTCAACAACGCCATCTACAGCTTTCTTACCTACAGTAATCCGAATTGGGCAGCCAATTAAATCTGCATCAGCAAACTTAACACCGGCACGCTCGTTACGGTCGTCTACCAACACTTCGTAGCCGGCAGCATTCATTAGTTCCTCTACTTCTTGAGCTAGACGGATTTGATAATCATCTTTAATATTCATCTGTACAACATGCAAATCAAAAGGCGCTGTTCCTTTCGGCCAGTTAATACCATTTTCATCCGCATTCTGTTCAACAATCGCTGAAAGCAGACGGCTAACTCCAATTCCGTAGCAGCCCATAATCACAGGAATCTCTCTGCCGTTTTCATCCAGAACGTTCGCACCCATCGCTTCACTATAGCGTGTTCCCAGCTTAAAGATATGACCGATTTCAATGCCTTTAGTAAAGGCTAAAACGCCATTACCATCAGGTGAAGGATCTCCTTCTTGGACAAAACGCAGGTCTTCATAGCTTAGCGGCTGAATATCTCTTTCAAGATTAACATTTTTCAAGTGGTAGCCTGTTTCGTTGGCCCCAGCAACAGCATTTGCCAAATCCTGAACATGAAAATCTGCATATAACTTCACTTCTTCAGCTAAACCAACTGGTCCAATCGAACCAAAGTCAGCACCAATATATTTTTTCACATCTTCTTCCGTTGCTTCTTCAAGAAAATCAGCATTAAGGAAGTTTTTTAGTTTAACATCATTAACTTCGTGATCTCCTCGAACCAGAACCATTACAGGCGCCTCATCAGCGATAAACAAAACAGATTTAATAATCTTTTGTGGTTCGATTTCAAAAAATTCAGCAACCTCCTGAATCGTGCCTACATTTGGGGTAGCCACTTTTTCAAGGTCTACTTGACTTTCATGAGATTTTTTAGGTGTATAAAGGCTTGTTGCCATTTCCAGATTTGCTGCGTAATCTCCTTCAGTGGAGTAGCAAATTGTATCCTCACCAATATCTGAAATTGCCATAAATTCTTTTGAATCCTTACCACCCATTGCACCACCATCGCCGATAATCGCACGAAATTCTAAACCACAGCGCTCAAAAATGGCTGAATAAGCTTTTTCATAATCCTTATATGCTTCGTCCAAACTTTCATCGTTAGCATGGAATGAATAGCCATCCTTCATGATGAATTCTCTACCACGCAGCAATCCAAACCTAGGACGTTTTTCATCACGGTATTTTGTTTGAATTTGGTAAAGGTTTAACGGTAATTTTTTGTAAGAATTTACTTCATCTCTTATTAACTCAGTGAAGGTTTCTTCATGGGTAGGACCTAACAAATAGTCCCGCTCATTTCGATCCTTTAAGCGATAAAGATTCGGTCCATATGTTTCATACCGCCCTGATTCTTTCCAAAGCTCTGCTGGCAGCAGGCTAGGCATTAGCATTTCCACTGCACCGATTTTGTCGAATTCTTCTCTCATGATTTTTTTCAGCTTTGCCAATACACGGTTAGCTAAAGGCAAATAAGAGTAGATTCCCGCAGAAACCTGACGGATATAGCCGGCTCTCAGCAATATCTGATGACTCAATACTTCTGCATCATTTGGCACCTCGCGCAGGGTTGGTATTAACATTTTTGACTGTTTCATTAAAATTTCTCCTTTGTAAGAAAAGCTGAATAATATACTTTTTGAGTAGACAGGAAGCATACAAAACCGCTGTTCGCGCGTTTCCCTTCACAATCCTGCTCAGTTCCCCCAGTAAGCTATTCAACTAAACACTAATTTTATGCTTTCTATGATTAAAAGAGTTCAGGTATTCTTTAAGAGCCCTGACACTTGCTTTGTCCCAACATCATTGGACAGGCAACAGAAAAGGTTGGTAAGCAATCAGCAGTAAATTAGAAAAAGAAACGCTGAATATCATTCCAGGTGACAAGAATCATTAAAAGCATAACAAGACCCACACCGACTAAAGTGATAATCATTTCCTTTTCCTGACTCAGCGGCTTACCACGAACGCCTTCTAAAACATTCAATACCAGCTTACCGCCGTCCAACGCAGGAATAGGCAGTAAGTTAACGATTCCTAAGTTTACAGACAACATTGCCATCAGCCAGATAACTGTTTCGATGCCGGCTTTTGATGCTTCTGAAGACATTTGGAACATCATTACTGGTCCACCAAGTTTATTTAAGTTAAAGCTAGTAAAAAGGGAACCCAGTGTTTTAAATATCATTGTAGAATTATTGATTGTTTCAGTGACCCCGCCCAACAGCTTATCTGTCAAACTGTCCTTTCTGGGGACACTCACACCAATTTTACCAACGTTTGCATCCTTTTCAGGAGTAACCGTCAGTTCCTTTGTTTCATTTCCGCTTTTCACTTCAAAGGCTAATGGCTTCTCAGGATTTTCCTGAATCAGTGTAATCATTCCTTGCCAGTCGTCCACCTTTTTCCCGTCAATTGACAAAATCTGGTCGTCTTTTTTAAGACCGGCTTTTTCAGCTACACTATTCGGCTGTACGTCACCAATTCGATTCGTGTTCGTTACAGTGACACCACCGCTCATAAATACAGAAACCGTAAATAAAATTACCGCCAGTATGAAGTTATTCATCGGTCCGGCAAAGTTTGTCAGCATCCGCTGACTCAATTTAGCTGACTGAAATTGGACATCAACTGGTGCAATCCGTACCTCTACACCATTTGGTTCAATAATATTCGCGTCGTGGTCAACCGTATATGTTACTTCTTCTGACTCATCGCCATTTTCATATCCTTTGATATACAGCTCTTTTTCAAGATCATATTCCAGCAGCTCAATAGGAATACTATTGGGAAGCTGAACTTTTTTACTGGTATTAATCTTAATGACCTTATTCTCCTCATTGACCATTAGGGAGAGCATCATACCTGGTTTTAGCTCTACTTCGTCTTCTTCAGCTCCTGCCATTCGTACATAACCGCCTACCGGTAGAATCCGCAGTGTATATGCAGTACCGTCTTTCCCCTGATGAGAAAAAATCTTAGGGCCCATACCAATCGCAAATTCACGAACCAAAATGCCCGCTCTTTTGGCAAAAAAGAAATGGCCGAACTCGTGCACAAGCACAAGAATTCCGAAGACAATGATAAATGTAATAATTGTTTTCATAAATTTCCTTCTTCCTTTATCCATCGTTTCACGAGTATCCGTGTTTCTTTATCAATAGCAATTACATCATCCAATGTAAGCGACGGCACTTCCTGATGTTCAGATACCGCTTTAGTAATCAGCTCTTCAATCTGAAGATAAGAAATCTCTCCATTGATAAAAGCTGCTACCGCTATTTCATTCGCTGCATTGAAAACCGTTGGGTACGCCCCGCCTTTTTCACCCGCTCTAAAAGCTAAAGCCAGCATCGGAAAACGTACCAAATCCATGGAAGCAAAATTCAGCTGTCCTAATTCAGATAAATCAAATGGCTTTTCATTTTTTATCGGCATACGTTCCGGATAAGTCAATGCATACTGAATGGGTTCTCTCATATCGCTTGGACCCAGCTGTGCCAAATATGCACCATCCTTAAAGCCCACCATTGAATGAACAATACTTTCCTTATGTAAAACAACTTTTATTTTATCATAGTTTATATTAAATAACCAATGGGCTTCAATCACTTCAAGGCCTTTATTGACCATTGTTGAAGAGTCTATTGTTATTTTTTCCCCCATTGACCAATTCGGGTGCTTTAATGCCTGTTCAAGTGTTACATCCTTAAGCTCCTCCCGGCTCAAATCTCGAAAGCTGCCGCCAGAAGCTGTGATTACAATTTCTTTCAAATTAGTCTTTCCATGTGCTCCTTCTAAACATTGAAAAATGGCTGAATGTTCGCTATCAACGGGTAAAATCGATACTTGATGCTTCTCAGCAGCGGCCATTACCCACTGACCTGCCATCACCAATGTTTCCTTGTTCGCTAAAGCAATGTCTTTTCCTGCTTCGATAGCAGCTAGTGTAGGCCGCAGACCCACACTTCCGGTAACAGCCGTAAGCACAACATCAATTTCAGCAAGCGTTGCTGCGCGAACCATTCCCGCTTCACCTACGCCGAACTCAATTTTGGGATAAGATATTTCCAGCTCCTTTTTTAGCTCTTCTGTGCCGACACCGACATAGACAGGCTGAAGCTGTTCAATCAGCTCTCTGCCCTTAATGATATTTGAATGAAATGTCAATGAAACAATTTGAAACCGGTCTGGATAGGCTGTCACAACGTCAACCGTACTGGAACCGATTGAGCCTGTAGCACCAAGTAATGCAATTTTTTTAATCATAAAGAAAAACTCTGAAGGATCAGAGTTTTCTCACCATCCCTTCTCAGTTTTTTAGAACAAGCCGAACAAATGCATGATTGGAAAAACAAAAAGCAAACTGTCAAAACGATCTAATATTCCACCGTGTCCCGGTAATATTTTCCCTGAATCCTTGACTTCATAATGACGCTTAATAGACGATTCCACTAGGTCGCCAAATTGACCAACCATTGAGAAAATGACTGTCATAACAATCATAACCGGCAGGCTATAAGTAAATGCTTCCTTTCCGGGTACGAACAATAGGTACGGCACAGCAACTACCACAGCGGAAAGGATTCCGCCAATCGATCCTTCAATTGTTTTATTCGGGGAGACAGAAGGCAGCAGCTTCCGCTTACCAAATTTTCTCCCTACCATATAAGCACCTATGTCTGTCGCCCAGACAACAAACAAAGCATACAGCAGAACAACTAGTCCGCTGCTTCTTGCAGCAACGAAATTTTGAAAACCAACGCCGACATATAAACTTACAATTACAGGAAAGCCAGCCTGGGAAATACTATACGTATTTTTAGAAGCTACCAACGCTCCCAATAAAATCATTACCATTAAATAAAACAGGATAAAGTTATCTGTTTTTTCCGGTAGAAAGAAGAACCAGCGTTCTTTAGGTAAAACCAGCACAACTGCTGCCAGTACTGCAAGGACTCCTTCAAAGCTTAATAGCTCCAAGCCCTTCATTTTAAATAACTCATAGACCCCAACTGCTGCTAAAGCGGCAGCCGTAAGTTCAACTGCAATCCCTCCATAAACGATAATTGGGATAAATAATACTAAGGCAACAACTGCTGTAATCACACGTTGTCTCATATTTTTTCTTCCTCCGTTTCCTTCAGTCCGCCAAAGCGGCGGTTCCTGTTTTGGAATGATGCAATTGCTGTTTCTAAAAGCTCATCATTGAAATCAGGCCACAAAGCATCGGTAAAGAAAAACTCGCTATAGGCAATTTGCCACAACAGAAAATTGCTAATCCGTTCTTCTCCACTCGTCCGAATCAACAGCTCTGGATCACGAAGCTCTTCGGATAAAAAGCCAGTCATCAGAGCATCGGAAATTGCAGCTTCGCTGATTGCTTCCGGAGCAACTTCTCCTGATTTTACCTGTTCCGCAATATGTTGTACGGCAGTCACAATCTCAGCCCTCGACCCGTAATTTAATGCGAAATTCAATACCATTCCTGTATTATTCTTCGTCTGCTCAATTGCTCGTTTTACAGCATCCTGTGTATGCTCCGGCAGAAATTCCTTATAGCCCATGACCTCTACCCGTACATTTTCTTTAATCAGCTCTGGTACAAATGTATCAAAAAAATCTACTGGAAGCTGCATCAGAAAATTGACTTCTTCAGAAGGACGTTTCCAGTTTTCTGTTGAAAAGGCATACAGCGTCAATACCCTGACACCTAATTTACTAGCATGCTTCGTTATTTTTTTTACAGTATTCATGCCTTCCTTATGCCCGGCAATTCTTGGCAGTCTGCGGTTTTGGGCCCAGCGGCCATTTCCATCCATGATTACTGCAATGTGTTTTGGAATAATGCCATCTTTATCAAATAAATATTCAGCTTCTTCCTGAATATACTTATCTTTTTGCGGAAAAAAACGAAACATTTCTTTTCCCTCCATTTTAAAAAATCTATACAAATTCTGTTAAATAAGCTGGTTTATACACTATAAAATCTAGTACAGCCTCCCTATTACTTAACAGGATTTATACATCTAGACTATTATAGCAATAAGTTTCAGAAAAACCTATGCAAACAGTAAAATTTTCTTAATTGTTAAGAAACTGAAATGCTGTCTGCAAATAATGAGTCTAGACAAAAAAACGTGAGTAGGACACAACTCATTGAGTTATGTCCACTCACATGGAATTCGGATAAACGGCGGAAGCAGCACATACCAGCATTAAACTGCGACGGGTAATCGCAGGAGCACTCGCTAGCATTAAACTGCGACGAGTAACCGCAGGAGCAAGTCCTTCGGAAATAAGCTGAAATTCACAAAAATTTGAAGAACACCAGGTAAGAATCAGTCAACATCTGCTTGGTTCCCTCGTAGTGTTTCTTGACAATTTTCGGATAATCCGTCTTATTGCTGTGAAACACAGCGAGGGATAAGCTGATGTTGAACAGTACCTACTTAGTTCTCGGGATTAAACACTTCTGCCCCATTCTCGCTGCTCCTTGGATATTTAAAAAAACTTTAATCCGTTGGATTCTCAGAATTTTTTTGCTCCTGTTTGGTAACATTTCCTCTACTAATGCCGATTCGAATCACTGCATTTGTTGGAACGAATTCATTATAATTACTCATTTCAACGACCGTTCCCTTCGTCACTTCTGAATCGATATAGTAGATTTGATAGGTAAGTGGTGCACCCTTTTGCTGATATTCATCATAAAATATTTTTTGAACATCGCCTTCCATTGTATCATTACGTAAATCTTTCAAAAACGGTTTTCCTATGGAATAGGTTACTTGAACACCAGGCTTTTGACTAGCTTTGAAAGTCTCTCCAGCAGCAATCGACTGGCTGACAAAACCGCCATAAGGTACTGTATCATTGTATAGCTGTACGACTTGAATATCTGCATTTCCTTCAGCAGACTTCATAGATACTTGGGAGTAATCAGGAACTACATAAGCTTTTCCAGCTGAAATTACAACTGGGAATTTATCTTTTTTCGCAAGCTTAGTTCCTTTTGCTTCTTTTTGAGAAATGACTTTTCCAGCATCTACTGTATCCGAATCATTTTCCGATACTTCAATTGTCAGTTCGTTTTTCTTCGTCCACTCTTCCACTTCTTCTTTGGTTTTCCCAGTAAAATCAGGAACTTCTATAGTTTTCTCGTAGACTTCAGGACCTTTAGAATAATAGACTTTTGCTTTATCTTTTCTCTTGTAAGTTTCCGCAGTTACATCTTTGGATACCATTTCCAGTTTAATGAATTCCCCTGAAGCTTTTGACGCACTATATTCTTCTATTACACTTAAATTATCCGCTTTATTCTGTAGTATCCAGTCGCTAACCTCTGTCCGATTCATTGTTCCAAAGTCAGGTAGCGGCAGCCCCTCCTCCGGATCGGGACCTAAACTTGCATCTACAGTCAGTTCAGTTCCCTTTTTGATTTTTCCGGTTTTCTTGCTTTGAGAAATAATTGTATTTGTTTCTGCTTCAAAATCATAAATCTGTTCGACTTTAAGCTTTACATCATTTTCTGTAGACCATGTTCGAACTTCGGCAAGCTCTTTTCCAGTGAAATCCGGTACCTTTACATGACTCATTTGATAATAGCCAAAAAATCCCAGTGCTATAACCCCAACAGCCAGTAAAGCAAAAATCACATATTTAATTATTTTTTTTCTGCGGTAGCCGGTATCTACTTCCATTAATTCATCACCATACTCGCCATCATTACTGACTGGTCTGGGAGCTGGTGTTTTTTTTACCGTTGGTTCTTTTACCTTCCGCACTTTTTTTTCTTTTTTTCTAGCTCTCAGCATATCCTCTACAGACAAGTCTCCTTCATCTGGACGCTGGGACTCTACAACAGGCTTTTGCGCTACTGTCTCTGGCTGCCTCACAGGCTGCTGGTGATCAGATTTCACCTGATTTTGAGCTGTCTCTAATGATTCCGCGTCAGTCTTCTCCGGCTTAACCGCTTCTTTTTTCTTCCCTTTACTCTTATCGTAAAGTTTATCTTGACGGGTCTTTTCGTAGTTTCCCCCGCTAAAGTTAGATAAAAAATCACTCATATTCCTTCAACACACCTTTTTTCAAATAATATGTCGTATCAGACTGTTTGGCAATTTCATTGGAGTGGGTCACGACAATCACACACTTATCATGCTCTTTTGCCAGCTTTGTAAAAATATCTACAATTTCCTGTTCCATTTCCTCGTCAAGGTTACCTGTGGGCTCATCGGCTAAGATGATATCCACATTAGTAGACAGCGCTCGAGCAATTGCTACACGCTGTTGTTCTCCCCCGGAAAGCTGATTGACTAGCCGATCAGCTTTTGCCTTGTTGATACCAATATAGTCCAAAAGGTTGTAGGCAACTTCACGCTGATTATCCGGTAACTGGTTATCTGTAATCGACATCGCTACTAGTACATTTTCTACAGCAGTCAAATATGGAACCAGATTATAGCTCTGGAAAATAATGCTGATAGCATCTCTTCTATATTTGTCATAACCCATAGTTTTAATATCTTTTCCTTTGAAAAGCACCTGTCCTGATTTAGGAGTATCCAATGCGCTAATCATTGATAGAAATGTCGTTTTTCCCGAACCAGAATGTCCTAAGATCGTATAGAATTTGCCTTTTTCAAAAGAAACACTAGTATCCTTAAGAATAAAACGACGCCGATCTCCGTCCTGATAGTAATAATCTAATTTTTTTGTTTCAAGAATCGCCATTTTCTTTCCCTCCTACATCATGATTTTTTTCGGATTCAATCGAAGAATATACAGCAGCGGTACTATCGCCGACAGTAATGTTGTTGCCAATCCTACGACCAGATACGTAATAATATAGGCTGGTGAAAATTCAACCTTGTAGGAGTTCATAATATCTTCAGTTGTTAAATCTGAAACGCCTAAAGAGGACATTCCGTAATACATCATATCATTTGCACCATTATTGGTACTTGTCAGAATATCACTATTAAGTAATGAATCTGAAACTACCTTACCCAGAATATTTCCGCTAATTAAAGATAAAAGCAATGCAATCCCGCTAATTATCAGCATTTCTATAACAATCTGACTCATCACCCGACCGCGCTTATCTCCAAGCGACAGATAGATTCCCAACTCATGCTTACGATCACGCATGAATAGCAGAACCACCAAAGAAATAATCAGCAATGCGGCTATAATAGAAATCATTACCACATAACCAGAAATCTTTGACAAACTCTTCATGCTGCCGCCAATTTGATCATACTGATCTGTTGACGCCTTTACTGCATAAAGATCTGGCAATAACGGCTGAACCTCTTCCTTGAACGCTTCCACATCATCGACGTTTTTCAGAACATATACAGGAACATAGTATTCCTCCTGTTCATCTACTTCACTTAAATCTTCCTGCGTTTCAGCAGGGCTTTCTGCTTTATATTTTTCAAAAAAAGCTTTTTCGTTTTCAATTACTACTTTATTCGTCGTATACACCGTATTTAGCTGTTCCATAGATAAATACTGCTGATCCATCATACTGCCGGAATTTTCTTCCCCATTATCTTTTTTCATCTCTACAGAAGCCGGCTCAAAAATACCAATAATCTCCAACGGAATATCAACTTTGAATAGGGTTGAGCTTTCCCCATTCTCGTTGTAGTCATAAGCGACACGATCCATTACCATCTGATCACCTACAGAAAGTCCATTGCTTTCTGCAATTTTTGATGAAATTAGTGCAACATTTTTACCGCTATCAATCTCTTCCTGAGTGAGCACGCGCCCCTCGATTAGATTAATCTTTTTCTCTTCAATATCCAGTATTTTATTATAATTTGATCCTTTTAATGTGAAGGTATTATCTGCAGAATAGCCAGACTCTTCTTCCATAACAGCGCTTTTCAGCTTTTCAGTCTGAACCCACGATGTCGCATTGTAATCATAGTATTTTACGTAGGAAGATTCACCAATCTGTTTAATCAAATCCTCTGATAGATTTTCAATGACCAAATCTTCTTTCATAAACTCATCTTGATTGTTCTCATAATCCAACTCAACGGTCGCCATAGCGCCCATCTGGCGTTTAACGTTTTTCTCAACATTGGCAGTCGATTGTTGAATAGCAATTGCTCCTGCAATAACATTTCCTAAAATAAAAATAACAGCAAATAATAGAATAGATTTACCTTTTCTACGTGAAACACTGAAAAGTGCTCTTTTTACAAAATTCATACCTTCAACTCCTTAAAGAAATACTAATCACTTTCTCTCCATTATTTCATAACCCGTTGGTTCATACAACCTTTTTCTCAAAAACAAATATTATATGAAATAAAAAAATAATAACATAAAAAATAAGACATAAATTTTATTTTTATTATATGCTTTAAAAATATTCTAAACCTTGACAACACTCATAAAAGAACACGTTTTAGTTCAAAAAAATAAAAAAACAACAGCCGGCAGCTGTTGTTCTTTGGTTTTATAATATTTTGTGTTGGTGGAAAATCTGCCAACACTTTTTTGAGTGTTCAAACACAAAAAGGAACAACAAACTAATAAAATGAAATCGACTAAAACCACAAATCATCAGAAAGGTTGCTCCCTACGGATAAAAATACCAGAAAGTTGCTCGGACTAACAGATAAACACCTCTCCTTTGGAGAGGATTGGCTTGAATACAGACCAATGAAAGGTGTTCAGGCTAAGGTAATCAAGGCAACTCTGACCTATCAACCAACACATTGTGAGAAATGCGAGGTAATAAATCAAGGACAAATAATTAAGAACGGCCACCACCTTACCCAAGCCCAACTTCCTGTATTTAATGAGCGTTTGATATCCTTAGAGCTGACCGCTCCTAATTTCTTTGTCATGAGTGTGGAAAAAGCTTTCATGCTCATACAGAGTTGATTAAAAAACATCATCATCTGTCTAAGCAGCTCTGTCTACAAATTATGCTTGATTTAAAGAAAAATGTCTTTAGAAAACAGATTGCTCAAAAACATTTTGTTTCAGATGTGACCATTCTTCGCTTAATGGAAGAACTCTCTGCTTCCTATCGTTCTAATTGACAGTTTCTTCCGAAAATTCTATGTATCGATGAATTCAAGACAACAAAATGCTGTCAAGAAGCGATGAGTTTCATTTGTGTCAATGGAAAAGCCAAAAAGATTAAAGTCCTCAAGCGAGTTGCCTATGGTTATCGTAATTTTTATCATTTCCGTTCACGCATTTATAGTATTCCAGGTCTTATTTTTTCACCACATAAAAAAGAGAAACAAGCGAATATCTCCGCAGCTTTATAGGCAAATCGAGAATTACCAGTTCCACTTGTGTAGGAACATTTAGTGGGATGGTATGCGTACGATGATAGATGAATGTGTAACATTCATACCTTATATTAGAGCTAGCTGTCCAGCTACGAATATACCTTGTGGAGCCTGCCTCTGCGATTACTCGAGGCAAAGCATAATAAATTTATAGGCTTAGCTGCCCAAATCATTCGCTTTATTCTCCCTTTTTCAAAAAAGAACTTGGAACAAAATCAGAGAATCTCTGTTTTTTCGGCTCTATACTTTTTGATGTTGGTGGAATTCCACCAATATCTTTTTTATTTTCCAAAACAATAGAAAAGACACCTTGAAATCCTTTAGAATTAATTTGGCGAACCAATCCAAAAGGAGGAATCAAGA
>NZ_JBTXLW010000020.1:0-67847 GCF_054871795.1 Enterococcus sp. LJL51
TAAAAGCACGCTCCTTTTGATTTGGTTTAGTCACTTTAATCTTACACGGTTGCGTGCTTTTTGTGTACCCTAAAATCAAAAAAGTAGGACAATAATCAGATTTTCTTCTGACTATTGTCCCACTCCCATTTTTTTATGTCATTATTTAGAAGAGTCCTCTGTTGAGCTTTCTTCTGTTTCAGAAGAATCAGTTGAAGCAGATTCTTTTTTACTTGAAGAGCTTTCAGTCTTATCGTCAGCAGATGTGCTGTCAGTTGAGCTTTCTTCTGTTTGGATATATTGAGCTAAGACGTCTTTGAAGGCGTCATCTTTAATTTTCACGTTAGCAGCTTTCAGTTCATCACTGATTACTTTAGCAGTAAATGTCTGATCAGAAGCTTTTGCTGTTTCAGCAATTTCTTTCAGCTGTTTCTCATAAGGCTTCATATCGTTGCCTTTAGCAGAAGTTTTTGTCATTTTTACTAAATAGTAAGTTGTTTGATAGCCAGTACTGTCAGTTGCTGGGATTGGCTCGCTGACTTCACCGTTTTTCAGAGTGAAGGCTTCAGTTTGAACAGCAACTGGAACAGTTGTTGATGTTGAATCAAATTTAACTTTTCCGCCATCTTCTTTTGTTGTTGTATCAGTAGATTTTTCTTTAGCAATCTTTGTGAAGTCGCCGCCGTCATCTAATTGTTTTTTGATTTCTTTTGCTTCATCTTCAGTAGCAACTTGAATAATTTGTGCTTCTACTTCAGGGTGGAAGCTTTCCCAAGCTGTTTTCACATCTTCATCTGTGATATCGATGTTTGCTTCAATCCCTTTTTGGTAAGCAAGACTTTGTTTGATACGTGCTTTATAAGATTCTACAGTAAAGCCGTTTTGTTTCAAGTAATCTTCAAGATTGGTTCCTTGAGATTCAGCAGACTCTTTTGCTTCGTTGTATTTTTCATCAACATCCTTGCTTTTAACCTTATCGCCGTATTTATCTTCAAAGACTTTAAAGATAATCATTTCAGCAACTGTTTGTTGACTTGTACTGTCACTCTTGATACGGTCATAGAAATCTTCTACAGTGATTGTAGAACCTTTCATTGTTGCGATTTTTTCAGAACTGTTTGAACAAGCAGCTAATGCAAAGACAGAAAACATACCTGCAGCAGCTAGAATTAGTTTTTTCTTCATTAATTTAGCACTCCTAATAGTTGATTTGTATTTTTTATTATGTAGAAAAGAATTTCTCACGTTTACTACTATACCACAATCTTTCCTATAAAAGAAATAGTGATTTGATACTTTCGAACAATTTTCAAATTTTGGACACAATTTAAGAAAGATGTGAATTGTTATGAAATTTTTGATTTTTTAGTAATATTTATCATCCTTTTGAGCGATTATAAATATCTAAAAGAAGAGAAAGACGTTGTTGGAAGATATTCGTTTTTAGAAGTTTTTTTGCGGCAGATTGAATGTGTAGAAGGAGAATTTATTTGAAGTCCTTAGAATGTCCTGCACTGATTTTTTTGAATAAGGGAGGAGCTATTTGAAGTGCTGCTATTCAGAGTATAAGGTAAGAACGAAATAAGAGAGCTTAGTTTTGAGAACTAGGCTGCGTTTGCGGCTATCTGTTAGTTTTTCAGAATTAAAGAGCGAAACAAAACCGTTTGGCCGTTTAGTTTCGCTCTTCTCCAGAACTATTTCACGTTTTGTTTTAGTTCGGTTTCCGGCATTTCAGGAAGCTCGCTTTGAATTTTCTCCAGCTGCTCCTGCAACTGTTCAATCCGTGGTTCTGCCTGAAATTTGAAATTTTCGATGTCCCTGTTTAATCCCTCTACAAAGGGAGGAATAACTGTTTCGGTTGTTACCTGAAAGTCAGTCAAGGCTGATTTGAATCCTTCCAGTTTATGATTGAAATCCTCTGTTAAGTATTTCCAATCATCCAGCTCATCAATAATTTTTTCCTGCGTTTCTTTTCCGCTTCTTGGGGCAAGCAATAGGCCGCCGATTCCTCCGACTACAGAGCCGAAAATTAGTCCTTTTAGAAAACCCTTCATCCGTTAGTCACCTGCTTTGCAATTTGTGCTGCTGTATTCTGCATCTCTTCAGCAGTGTATTTCTCTTGGTTATTTTCAAAATGCATAGAGAAGCCGTCCTGTTTGCTGTATCTTGGGATTAGATGGATATGGGAATGGAAGACAGACTGATAGGCCAGCTCTTTATTATTGTTAATGATATTCAAGCCTTCCATTTCGGGAAAAGCCTGTTCAAGCGCTTTAGCAATTTTGGGGATGCGGGCAAAAATATCAGAAGCTAAAGCAGCATCGTAGTCAAAGATATCTGTTACGTGGGTTTTAGGAACGACTAGGGTATGTCCTTTCGTTGCCTGGCTGATATCTAAAAAGGCATATACTACATCATCTTCGTATATTTTATAGCTGGGAATTTCCTGATTAATAATTTTACAAAAAATACAATTTTCCATCATAAGCCTTCTTTCCTGATTGTTTTTCTTCTCCTACTTTACCATAGATAGAATAGAATGTGTAAAGTTTGTTTCAGGAAAGGAGCAGGCAAAAGCTGGTCTTTGCTGGTTTTTCTGCTAAACTGTTCTTGTCTCCTCGTACAGAGAATGAACCAATAGGAAACATAGAATATAGGAAAGCAGGTAGCCCAAAATGTATCATTTAGATCGGATGATTTCAAAACCGATGTATCAGCAATTATATGAACAGATAAAAAAGGAATATCAGGTGGAAGCAAAACAAGTAAAGCTGCCTTCTATTCGTGAACTGGCAAAAGAGTTGAATATTTCTAAAACAACTGTTGAGCAGGCCTATAATCAGCTGGTTGCAGAAGGACTGCTGCTAAATATTCCTCAATCAGGTTTCTATTTTTTACCTGCAGAGCCGGATTCAAAATGGGAACAGGAAATAGACAATGAAGTACTGGAACGAAGACAGCAAGTGGATTTCGATTTTCGATATGGGACAACATTTTTTTATACCGCTTCGTGGAATAGCTGGAAACGTTGCGTCAAAAAAGCAATGGAACAGGAATTTCTGGATGAGCGATCAGCTTATCAGGATGTGCAGGGAAACGACAGACTACGGTCTGAGCTGGTTAAAATGCTGGGACGAACGAGAGGTGTCCGCTGCCGCAAAGAGCAGATAGTTATTACAAGCGGCAGCTTGGATTCACTAGATATTGTTTTAAATCTGCTAAAAAGGAAAAGTCGGCATTTTCAAGCAGCTATTGAAGATCCTGGCTACTATGCAGCTGGACATATTTTTACCAGAAATGGCTTCCCTCTGCAGAATATCCCTGTTGAATCTGAAGGAATATCAATAAGCAAACTAGCCCTTTCGGCAGCTGATTTAGTTTATGTTACGCCTTCCCATCAGTTTCCTATGGGCTATCGAATGTCTGTAGCCAGACGGCAGCAGCTTTTACAGCTGATTCGTGAGCGTCAAGGCTACATTATTGAAGATGATTACGATAGTGAGTTTCGCTACACGACACAGCCGCTGCCCTCTCTCCAGTCTTTGGACCGACAGGATTGTGTTATTTATCTGGGGAGTTTTTCAAAAACGATTAGCCCTACTCTGCGTCTCGGGTATATGGTGCTTCCCAGACATCTAGTAGGAGAATACCGGACTTTGTATCAGTTTGATCATGAACGAGCGGCGTACATGATTCAAGAAGGTATGGCGGAGTTTCTTTCTTCCGGCAGCTATTATCGGCATATTAGTAAGGCAGTTGGAACGAACAAAGCAAAGTATCATCTATTGGAAGATCAGCTGAACTTGCTAAAGGCAGAGGGTAGGATTGATTGGATACCATCGGATGGCGGATTACATGTTGTCATGGAAGTACTGAATTTGCAGGAAACAGATGTGTTTTTACAGCAGCTGCAGCAGCACAGCTTACGTCTTTATCCTTTGTCGAAATACTCTTTTTCAGTATGTAGAGATCAGTTTTTCCTTTTAGGATACGGTGGTCTTTCTTTAGAAGAACTGACCCATGGATTAAAGCTCTTAAAGCAAGTTGTTCAAAATTTGTCGTAACTGTCCTCTATAAAAGAAAAAAATTGTCTATTTTTTAAAAGTCACTCTATTGATAAGCTAGTTGGTACAACAAAGGAAGTGGAGTGAAGACAATGGTTAAATATAAAATCAATGAACCAATAACAGTAGAACAGTTTAAGGAAATTATTCAGCAGACAGGGCTAAAGAGAAGACTAGATGATCGCAAAAAATTGATAAACATGTTGAAAAATGTTGATTTTCTGATGACTGCCTGGGAGGATGAAAAGCTGGTTGGTTTTGCCCGAGGCTTTTGTGATTTTGGCTCTATCGTTTATGTGGCAGAGTTAGGAGTTCATAAAGATTACTGGAAGCAGGGGATTGGCCGGAAATTAATGGAGGCAATAGTTGCTTATGTAGGAACAGATATTCATATTGTTCTGCTGGCATCAAAGCTGGCAGAGAATTATTATAGCAAACTGGGCTTTGATAAAGATCCCCGAGGGTATGTCAAGCTGCCCGAGCCCCTTCATCCAGATGACTGGCAAGTATAATGAAAAAATAAGTACAACAATTAGCAGAGAGTATTTTTAAATCAGTAAAAACAACTGTAGCGAATTTTATCGCTATAAAGAGAAAAGATAAAGATAGCTGGCTTTTACAAAGTTTTGCATTGCTTATCATGAGGGTATACAATGAATGGAAGGAGGGATTTTATGATGAAAAAAGTGAGTGTAGAAGATGCATTTTGGGAAATTTTTCCAGAAGCTCAAATCAATATTTTAGTTGTGAAAAACATTGATAATCATGTGTACGAAAAAAATACTCCCTATTTTACTAAGTTGTTAAAGCAGGCCGCAAAGGAAGCGGAGCAGTTTTTAGGGGATGAGAACTTTAGCAGTAACCAAGTCGTTGCCCAATGGCGCGACGGGTTTAGTCAATTTAAAACGAAAAAGGGTGCGCGCTCATCGATTGAGGCTCTGTTAAAAAGAGTGAGTCAGCAGAGAGAATTTCAGCCCATCAATCCGCTTGTGGACATCTATAACAGCATCTCTTTAAAATATGGAGTTCCCAGCGGTGGTGAAGATATAGATAAAATAGAAGGCAGCCTGTATTTAGGCAAAGCGAAGGGCGGCGAAAGCTTTCTGCCTCTTGGTGCTGAGAAAGATGCGCCTGCTTTACCAGAAGAGATTATTTATTATGATGATGAAGGAGCTATCTGCCGCTGTCTGAACTGGCGTGAAGCGCAGAGAACCATGTTAACAGAAGAAACCAAAGCTGCGGTTCTGGTGATTGAATCCATCAATGAGGAACAGAGCAAACGTGCCGATAAGGCAGTGATTGAACTGAAAGAATTGGTAGACGCTTATTTTAATTCTGAAAGTACGATATATAAGCTATCGCAAGCGTCGGCAGAAGCCATATTGGAATAAAGCAGCCTACTATAATATAGTAGCTTTAGTTAGTGTAAGCAGTATTTTTCTAATAATACTAGAGGAGAATGACCGATTCAGCCCCTTCTGTTTCATTTACTGCAAAGAGCCCTCGTTGCTCGGTTTTCATTTTTTGATTCTTTCTATGCAGCTGCTTCAACAACAAGTGATTAAAGTGAGTTCGCAGCAAAAGCCTGATAGAGTATTCTATTGCTCTCTTGGGTTTTGTTGTTTTATGGAAGATGTTATAATGAAAGCATTAAAAAATTTGGAGGCAATGAAATGAGCTTGAAAATTGAGCATTTAACTGGCGGTTACGGTCACGTTCCCGTCCTAAAAGATATAAATTTCGAAGTTAAAGCGGGTGAAATGGTTGGACTAATTGGACTGAATGGTGCTGGGAAAAGTACGACAATCAAAAATATCATCGGTCTGCTGACTCCGCAGAAAGGGAAAATTTCCATCGACGACCAAACGCTTAGTCAAAGTCCGGAAAGCTACCGAAAGAAAATCGGCTATATTCCCGAAACGCCTTCATTATATGAAGAGCTGACATTGAAGGAACACATTGAAATTACTGCGATGGCTTACGATATACCTGTAGAAGAGGCTTTCAGACGTGCAGAAGTACTATTGAAGACGTTCCGACTGGAAAATAAACTGGAATGGTTTCCAGCTCATTTTTCCAAAGGCATGAAGCAGAAGGTTATGGTTCTCTGTGCCTTTCTGATTGAGCCAAGCTTGTATATCATTGATGAGCCGTTTTTAGGTCTGGATCCGCTGGCGATTCATGCACTGTTGGAGCTGATGGATACAATGCGCAATCAAGGATCGGCTATTCTGATGTCTACGCATATTCTGGCGACTGCTGAAAAATATTGCGACCGTTTTGTTGTGCTTCACGAGGGAGAAGTGCGGGCAATCGGCTCAATGGATGAACTGAGAGCAGAATTTAATTTACCGGACTCTTCTTTAGATGACATCTATCTTGCATTAACTAAGGAAGAAAAGGTGGGGTAACATGGCAGATTTATATCGGATGCGATTATCCCGTCATTTGAAAAAAATGATGAAGTATATGCAATACGTTTTTAACGATCACTTTGTTTTAGTCTGTATTTTTCTGCTTGGCGGTTTAGGCTTCTATTATTCAGAAATTTTGAAAAATTTACCGGAGGAATTCAGCTGGGGCAAACCACTGATTTTACTAATGTGGCTAGCTGTGTTGTGGATTGGTCAACTGGCAACCTTGACTCAGGAAGCAGATAAGGTGTTTATCCTGCCGAAGGAAGCTGAAATGAAAGGCTATCTGCAACGGGCGCTGCGGCATTCCTTTATTCTTCCTGCTGCATGTTGTCTATTGCTGGGTGGAATAACGATGCCTTTTGTAGTTGTGGCGACGGGTCAGCCCTTCAGTTCTTTTATTTTTTATCTGATTATGCTGTTGCTTTTGAAGCTTAGTCATCTGAAATGGCAGGAATATGATTTGTATCAAGTGGGTACCAATGAAAGCCGCCTTTGGCTGTTAATCTGGCTAGGCGCCAGTGCGGGAGCGATTGTGGCCAGCTTATATATCCAGCCGCTTATCGGATTAGGCGCTGCAGCCGGAATATTTGGGCTCTTTTCAGTGCTGCTTGCTCAGAAGCTGCAGGGTGTATCTCTGGATTGGGAAAAAATGATTCGAAAAGAAAACAACCGGCTTCACCGGATTTACCGATTTATTCATCTGTTTACAGATGTACCGGAAATTACCGGGAGCATCAAGCGTAGGAAGCTGCTTGATCCTCTATTGAAACAAATTAAGCAGACCACTAAAAATACCTATCTCTATTTATATACCCGCAGCTTCGTAAGAGGTTCGGAATATAGCGGGTTATTTCTCAGACTGCTGGGCGTGGGCGGGATTATCCTGTACTTCTCCAATGAATTCTTGATGTCCTTGGGAATTGCAGCGATTTTTATCTATTTAATGGGTTTTCAGCTAATCCCCATCTATTCACAGTTTGACTATATGGTCATGACCCATCTTTATCCGGTTTCTATAAAGCAGAAGAAACAGGCAGTTAGCTTTTTACTAACAGTCATTTTATCAGTAGCAGCCGTTGTTTTTAGTATTCTTGTTTTAGTGGTTCTGCCGAATAAGCAAGAGGCACTAATTGTAGTGGGCGTCTTAATAGCTGAAATAGTTATTTTTACAAAACTCTATGCACCACAGCGTTTGAAGAAAATGGAGGGATAACTGTATGAAGGTTTTATGGAAGGATCAGATTGTCGAACGGGAAGAGGTTCAAATTGATATGGAGGACCGCGGCTATCAGTATGGCGATGGTCTGTATGAAGTTATTCGTGTGTACAATGGCCAGCTCTACATGCTGACTGAACATTTGGACCGTCTTTGGGCCGGGGCAGAAAAAATCAAGCTAGTTTTGCCTTTTTCAAGAGACGAACTAACCGATCGTCTAAAGAAACTGACAGAAGTTGAAAAAATACAAGAGGGAAAGCTGTATCTGCAGGTTACCCGCGGCATTGATTCGCCCCGCAACCATGCTCTACCTGATCCTAAAAAAGTACAGGGTGTGTTGACTGCTAATATCATTCCATTTGCACGCCCGATTGAAAAACAAAGTA
Organism: Enterococcus sp. LJL51; assembly: GCF_054871795.1. NCBI lineage: Bacteria > Bacillati > Bacillota > Bacilli > Lactobacillales > Enterococcaceae > Enterococcus > Enterococcus sp. LJL51. Next base: position 8,063 of record NZ_JBTXLW010000020.1, read on the forward strand.
AGGGCATTAGCTGTGGTATCGTTCAGGACACCCGCTGGCTGCATTGTGACATTAAATCACTCAGTCTGTTGGGCAATGTTCTGGCGCTGGATGAAGCACGGAGCAGAGGCTTCGATGACGCGGTACAAATCCGTGACGGCAAGGTTACAGAAGCTTCAGCTGCTAATTTCTGGATGATTAAGGATGGGACTGTCTACACACATCCGGATGGGGCATTGATTTTGCCTGGCATTACGAAAATGAAGCTGTTAAACGTGGCGCAAGAGCTGAAAATTCCTGTAAAGGAAGAAGCTTTTAACGAAACAGAGCTATTGGCAGCGGACGAATGCTTTATCTCCGGATCGCTTATTGAAGTGGTTCCAGTGGTAAAAATTGAAGATCAGCTTATCGGCAGCGGCAAGCCGGGAGAAATCACGAAGCAGCTTCATAAGAAATATCTGGAAGCTGTCGAACAAGGAACAAATCGCTAGAGAATAACCTTGAAAAGCAGGACTGTCTACGGCGGCTGTCTTCAGATAGTTCCTATTTTTCCCGGGTTGACATTCTTATAAAAAGCAAGTATAAATGAATAGAACTGTGAGGCTGGGTGAAATACCTCAGTCTCTTTTAATGAGAAAAAGATAAAATAAGCGAGGAAAAAACGAATGCGTGTAAGAAAAAGACCAGGGGCAGCGGAACTGCTGGCTGCTCATCCAGAATATGTAGTTGCGGGACCAGAACAATGGCAAGGGAAATGGCAGAAACGATTTGGAAATAATCACCCCATTCATATAGAAATAGGCACAGGCAAAGGTCAGTTTGTCATGGGAATGGCAAAAGCCCATCCGGAAATTAATTATATAGGGATTGAAATGCAGGTTAGCGTGCTTTCTATTGCGTTGGAAAAGGCATTAGAGGAGGAACTTCCCAATCTACAGCTGCTTCATGTAAACGGTGAGGAGCTGACGCAGTATTTTGCTGAAAATGAAGTAGATCAGATTTACCTGAATTTTTCTGATCCATGGCCGAAATCCCGTCATGAAAAGCGCCGTTTAACATCTAAAAGCTTTCTCACGGTGGATGAAACAATCTTGAAGCCGAATGGAGAAATTCATTTCAAAACAGATAACCGCGGATTGTTTGAGTATTCTTTGAGCAGCTTCTCTAAATACGGTATGGTGCTTGAACAGGTTTGGCTGGATTTACATGACAGCTCCTATGAAGGAAATATCATGACAGAATATGAAGAAAAATTTTCTGCTAAAGGACAGCCGATTTATCGGGTTGAGGCCCGTTTTCAAAGTGAAAAGTAACCGTTGCTACGGGTTTATCAGGTGCGTAGAACAGATGGATTAAAATGAAATACTTAACAGAAGTGAAGTAGCAAAATGCTAAAGAGCTTCTGTTTTTTGCGTGGAAATGGGGAAAATAGTCTAGCCAATAAAAGCAGCTGGCAGGAATCGATTAAGTTATCAGGCGTTTATTGTAATAGCTATAGCTTTATAGACGTACATACAGGATGTATGTTATTATGAATGTAATAAGTACAGACATAAATAAGTGGAGGTGAAAAGAAAGATGAAGCACAAAGACCATTATAATGATCAGTATATTTTAGATTTTTCATCAAAGCTATCTTCTGTTATTCAAGATTTTGATGGGACTGCCTTTTCTAACGAGCTGCTTGGACAGTTGGAGGACAAAACGCTGTTTGAACGGTTTGATGCCATTGTGGATGGGATGGAAAGACATTTAGGAAACGACTATACAAAAAATATTTCAGCGTTCTATGGTATGCTGGGACCTGAGCTAACTAAGTCAGAGGGCATGTTTACTTTTGGCTGGTGGTTATGGCCGGTGGGCAGGTATGTTGAGCGCAACGGCAATCAGGATTGGCAGGTCTCTTTAGCTTTTTTGAAGGAATTAACCAAACGGTTTACCGGCGAGTATGCGATTCGTCCTCTATTGCAGGAGCACCCGGCAGAGGTGCTGGAGGAGCTGATTATCTGGACGAAAGAAGACAATGTTCATGTGCGGAGACTGGCAAGCGAGGGCGTTAGAATTCGTCTGCCGTGGTCGCCCAAGCTGTATACTGCACTGGAGGAATTTAACCAGTATGTTGTGCTGCTTACCAATCTAAAGGATGATGACGAAAAGTTTGTACAAAAGAGTGTAGGTAATAATTTAAATGATTTATACCGGGAAGCACCCGAAAAAGCCGAATACATTATCGAGGAGTGGAAGAAGACGCCGGGCAGTAAAGCTCAGGACTGGATTATTAAGCATGGGATGAGAAATCAAAAATAAATAAGCGGTTTGACTGAGGTTGTGACAAAAGTGTTCAACTCCGAGAACCAAGTAGGTACTGTTTAACATCAGCTCGTCCCTCACTGTGTTTCACAGCAATAAGAAGAATAATCCGAAAATTGTCAAGAAACACTACGAGGGAACCGAGTGACTGTTGATTGATACCTACCTGGAGCTTCTCATATTTTTGAGATTATTCGGCTTATTTCCGAGAAAAGCTGCTTTTGGAATGCCGTTTATTCGGTTTTAGGGATGTCAAAAGTCTGGGATTTTGTTTATGTCCCAGACTCAGTAAAGTAATAACGAGCTAGTTGAGAGGGCTGAATAGATGAAAAAAGAAGAAGCAAAGCAGAAAACAATTGCCAGTCTGCTGAAGATTGCGCGAAAGCATTTTACAGATCAGGGATACTATGATGCATCTCTTGAAGAGATTGCTGAAGAAGGCAATGTAACTAGAGGCGCAGTCTATCATCATTTTAAGAATAAAAAGGGGCTTTTTCTGGCAGTTTTGGATAAGGTTCAGGCAGATGTGGCTCGCCAAATCGAAGAAGAAGCCATGAACAGCACTGATCTCTGGGAACAGTTGATTTTGGGAAGTGTGGGCTTTGTTAAAGGAGCGAACACAAAGGAAAGCCGTCGCATTTTACTGACGGATGCACCAGTCGTAGTTGGCTGGGAGGCTTGGAGAAAGGCAGATCAGGAAAACTCGATGGGCGTTCTGCAAAAGCATCTTGATGAGCTTAAGGAAGAAGGATACCTGAAGGAAAATACAGAGACAAAACTAATGACATATGCAATTTCAGGTGCATTAAATGAGCTGGCTTTGAACTATTCAACGAATAAGGCCGAAGCGTACGATCAAAAGGTTTATGAGACAATCAGTCAAATGGTTGGCGGGTTTCGAAAAACAAGTAGTAAATAGACCTATGCCGGAATACTTAGCTGCTTAACTTGCTGAATAAAAAACACCGCAGTCACTGACAGCGTTTCAGCACAAATTAGACCAAGGAATCAAGCAACGTTGGTTAGCCCAGTTTTCAGGGATGATGACAAGAGGTGCAAGCTTCTGTCATCGTCCCTATTTATTTCTGCGGGTAGAATGTTAGCCAGCTAAAGCGTTCAAACGCAACAGCCATTCTCTTGAGAACATTTTTCCTATTTATCCTCAGTCAGTCCTCGTAGCCATTTGGATGATTTTTATGCCAATTCCAGGCAGTGCGGATGATAGTGTCCAAATCTGTATATTTAGGCTGCCAGCCTAACAAATCTTGAATTTTTTTACTGGAGGCAACAAGTGAATGTGCGTCCCCTGATCGCCGCTCTCCATAAGTAATCGGAATAGTTGTTCCCGTATATTCCTCCACTTTACGAATAATTTCCAAGGTGGAAAATCCAGTAGCACTGCCAACATTGAATAGAGTACTTTCATTACCCTCAAGTAAGTACTGCATAGCGGCTAAGTGTGCATTAGACAAATCTGTAACATGGATATAATCTCGTACTGTCGTTCCATCTTTTGTCGGATAGTCTGAACCAAGAATAGTAATTCCTTCCCGCGTTCCTAGTGGTACTTCAAGAACTACTGGAATTAAATGTGTTTCCGGGCGATGGTCTTCTCCGATTTCACCTGCTAAATCAGCGCCGGCTACGTTAAAGTAACGTAAAATCACGTAGTTTAAATCATAAGCTGAATGGCACCATTGAAGAATAGTTTCCATCATATGCTTGCTTTCACCGTATGGATTTTTAGGTCTAACCTCAGTTTCTTCAGTGATTGGTCCTTCAGAAACGTCCCCATAAACAGCGGCAGTAGAAGAAAAAATCAAATTCTTTACAGAGAACTGATTCATTGTCTCTAGAAGAGCGAGCAGACCGCCGACGTTATTATCAAAATATACTAACGGTTTTTCTATAGATTCACTGACAGAAGCACTAGCAGCTGTATGGAAAACCATATCAAAGGACGTGTCGGAAAAAATCATTTTAAGTAGTGCTTTGTCACGGACATCTCCCTTGATAAAAGCAGCAGCCTTATGGACAGCGGCTTGATGTCCAGTCTGCAGATTGTCCAGAGCAACTACTTTATGATCAGCTTCTATAAGCTGTTTAACAATATGAGAGCCTACATAACCAGCTCCTCCTACAACTAAAATATTCATCGTATCCTCCTGACTAAAAATCATCTGTACTGTGTGGTAAGTCAAACTCTGATTTTTAGTATACACACTCTAATGGAAAAATGCGTCTGAAGAGCTTTGCTGCTTCCTTAGAAAAAACTACAAGTAGCGGAGAGGTAGCGGTTTCTACGCTTAATTTGAGGTATTGTTAGAGCTGGATGCTGCACTTTCCTGCTGTTTGACGAAGTCAATGGCGATGACTAAGGAAATAATTGTGTGTTCTAATTCGTCATCGAAAATATCTATTTCAAAGGAGTCCCCCCAGCTGAACCATTTTTCAGAAACACTGCCGATGCGGCTGCCGTTTTTTAAAATCTCAAAATTTTTATTCCACCAGTCACCTTGAATTTCCAAATCTTTTGCGGAGATATGGTAGCGGGATTTAAAGAGTGTAAACTCTTTTTCAATAACTAGAGCCTCTTCTCCGTCGATTTCTACAAAGAATTTTGGCAGCAGGCTAAAGACCTTCTTAGTAATCGTACCCACAGTCTGTCCGTTCATATCCAAAATAGTGAAGGTTTTGGGAACAGAAAGAAAGCTCCCCTCTACGATATACTGATCCTGCTCACGGCTGTCTTTTACGGTGTAATGTCCGCCTAAACTAAACACTTTCTGTTTAATATAAAGCTTTTTCATCAAGTACGCCTCCTTGGAATTGCTGCTTTTTTGGCTAAAACAAAAAGATGAAGTGTGCAGCAGCATACCACCTCATCTTTTTTTGTTTTTATAAACGAGTAACCTCGATTACTGTACCAGTTTGTGCATCCGCAACAAAAGCATACTGAACAAGTGTGCCGTCTTCTACACGGGAAACACCGCCGTTGTATGTTTTGGAATGAATCGCAAACTTTCTCAGTGGTTTTTTCTCAAACTCAATCCAGGAGCCTTCAATTGGTCCCTCTTTCAAAAAAGCGTCCTTTACATTTTCCAGTACAAGATCTGCATCCAGCGTGCGTTGCTTTTGATACCATAAGGTAGACAGGACACCGCTGATGACCCCTAAACCAGCTCCTAAAGCCAGTCCGCTCTTGAAATAGCTTATTTCGTTTTCTTCACCCATCAGGAACCCCCTCCATCTATTCCCAAATATTGATAAATCAATGTTATCATAATACTATGATAACACAGTCTACCGAAAATAAAAAAACGAAAAAATGTTCATTGAAATATTTTTGCGTTATAATGGAAACGATTCTTGAAACTGAGAGAATAAGTCGTTTTTGGCGGCTTAAAATGGCTGAAAGTCGACAGTTCAAGTTAATTAAATGAACAAGATAAGGCAGGGATTAGAAAATGGAAGAAAAAACATTCCAACGAATCAAAGAACTGACAGAATTACAGGGAACCAGCGGAGCAGAGGACGATATCCGAGCGTATATGAAGCAGCACATTACACCGCTAGTGGATGAGGTTCAATATGACGGACTAGGCGGCATATTTGGTATTAAGCGTGGGAAAGAAGCTGACGGACCGCGGGTAATGGTTGCTGCACACATGGACGAAGTCGGATTTATGCTGACCCAAATCAAGGATAACGGATTGTTCCGAGTAGTTCCTTTAGGCGGCTGGAATCCCTATGTGGTTTCTGCACAGCGCTTTACGCTGAAAACAGCGAAGGGAGATTATCCATGTATTTCTTCTTCTATTCCCCCTCACTTGCTGAGAGGTACTAATGGTCAAAAACAGCTGGAAGTAACAGATGTTTTGTTTGATGCCGGCTTTGAATCAAAAGAAGAAGCAGAAAGCTACGGTGTTCGCCCAGGAGATACGATTGTTCCTCAAACTGAAACAATAAAAACAGCGAATGGCAAGAATATTATCGCCAAATCATGGGATAACCGCTACGGCTGTACCTTAGTTCTTGAAGCGCTGGAAGCTTTGCAGAACGAAACACTGGGGCATACACTAATTGCCGGCGCTAATGTTCAGGAAGAGGTTGGGTTACGCGGAGCTAAACCATCTGTGCATAAATTTAAACCAGACTTGTTTTTTGCAGTAGACTGTTCGGCTGCAGATGATATCAATACTAAGAAGGACACTTATGGTCATTTAGGTGAAGGAACGCTACTGCGTATTTTTGATCCGGGAATGATTACACTACCGCGTATGCGTGAATTTTTATTGGACACAGCTGAAACCAATAAAATTCCTTATCAGTATTTTGTTTCAAAAGGCGGCACGGATGCTGGTGCTGCCCATACTACAAATGCTGGTGTACCAAGCTCTGTGATTGGTGTCTGTGGACGCTACATTCATACCCATCAAACAATGTTCAGTATCAAAGACTTTGAAGCAGCGAGAGAAATGCTGATTCAAGTGTTGAAAGGGCTGGATAAATCTACTGTTAACACGATTATTTACGGAAAGTAGAGGAAATCAATGATTATACCAACGAGTTTAGAGGAATTAGCTGAATACGTAGAGAATGGCAAGAATGTTTTCTTTTTCACGGCTGACTGGTGTGGCGACTGCCGGTTTATCAAGCCTGTTCTGCCGGAAATTGAAAATGAATTTCCGGAATATCAGTTTATTCAGGTGGATCGGGATGAATTTATCGATGTTGCGGCGAAATGGAATATTTTTGGGATACCAAGCTTTGTTGTTTTAGATGAAGGCAAAGAATTAGGTCGTCTGGTAAATAAAGACCGCAAAACAAAAAAAGAAATTACTGATTTTCTTCGGAGCTTGTGAGAAACAGAGAGGGTGGGAGCGGATGATTCTCACCCTTTTATTGTATTGAAAAATAGTAATAACAGGGATTCCCACCCTTTTTTGCCTAGCAGCTGTCGGTTAGGTTTATTAGCAAATCGAGATGTTGCCTAAAAATTGCGTGCACCCAAATGCTTTTTTTGATAAGATTAGACAGGAAAACAGTCAAGGAGGAGAATAAATGATTTTTTCATATAATAAAGAACATGTAGGCGACACCTTACTGGTGATTGTCGCAGATGATCTGGGACAGGAAAACAGTGTAGAGCGCAAGGGAAATGTTGCAAAAGTAACTGCGGGTTCTAATCAAGTGGTTGCCTGGAACATTTTTAATGTTTCTTCGATTATTTCTATTGAGGGCAGTGGACAGGTAGAATTAACAGAAGAACAACTAAATCGCCTGAATGAAGAATTAAAAGCAAATGGATTTTCTGAAGAGCTGATACTGGATGAAACACCTAAAATTGTTGTTGGATTTGTTAGATCCTGTAAAAAACACCCGGACTCGGACCATTTATCTGTTACTCAAACAGAAGTGGATAATGGCGAAGTTCTGCAGATTGTCTGCGGCGCGCCGAACATCAAAGCCGGACAAAAGGTTGTTGTAGCGAAACCGGGAGCAATGATGCCGGATGGTATGATGATTTGGCCAGGAAAGCTGCGGGGAGTAGAGAGTTTGGGTATGATTTGTTCTGCTAGAGAACTGAATGTACCCAATGCTCCAGAAAAGAAGGGAATTATGGAACTGCCGTTTGATGCAGTAGTTGGAACTCCATTTTCAGCTGAGGATTATTGAGAAGAGTAATAATTGCTGACCTATTTTGCTCAGTGTGCATTAAATAAAAAAAGCCGCCTCCGTCGATGGTCGACGAAGGCGGCTTTTTCCTGTTTTATTCTTGTGATTGTAATGCTGTTTGATCAATAGTTAGTTCGATTTTTACGGTCTGTTCTTTAGAACCGCGGTAGAAGGTAACTTCCATCGTATCACCAACTTTTTTCTTATAAAGAGCACTTTGAACATCCGTTGAAGACTCTACGTCTTCGCCGTCAATTTTAGTGATAACATCATATTTTTCAAGACCCGCCTTGTCTGCTGGAGTTGCTGATTGTACAGAACGAACGACTACGCCAGTCGTTAATTCCTCAGGCGTCTTCAGAATCTGCTCTCTTTGCTGAGTAGAAATGTTAGTCATATCAACCATAGATACACCCAATGCCGGACGAGTAACTTTACCTTCTTTTTCCAGCTGGTTAATAATGTTGACTACATCATTACTTGGAATCGCAAAGCCCATACCTTCAACACTGACAGAGTCGTTGGATTGGACAATCTTCACAGAGTTAATCCCGATAATCTGACCTTCGATATTGACTAGCGGACCACCGGAATTTCCTGGGTTGATAGCTGCATCTGTTTGAATCGCATTGATACTAATTGTTTCACCATCATCATTAGTATTTGTGATATTTCTGTTTAAAGAAGAAACAATCCCTTGTGTCACAGAGTTTGCATAGTCAGAGCCCAAAGGAGAACCAATCGCAATTGCAGGCTCGCCGATTTTCAGACTGTCGGAATTACCGAATTCTGCAACCGCATCAATATTGTCAGAAGTAATCTTAATCACTGCAAGGTCAGTATAAGAATCTGTTCCCACAAGCTCGCCCTTTACTTTAGTACCATCATGCAGAACGATTTCCAAACCTTCAGCACCGCTAACTACGTGGTTGTTGGTAACAATATAAGCTGTTTTTCCGTCTTTCTTATAGATAACCCCGCTGCCTTCACTGGCCGCCTCTAAATCCGCCCCATCAGCAGCATCAGAATTGCTGTCGCTGCCGCCGCGGTTGCCTTCATCAAACAAACCGCCGTAGAGTCCAGATTGTTGATTGCTGACACTCTGCATATTGATAACTGAAACAACTGCGTTCTGAACCTTATCCACAGCTTTTGTGATGTCGCTGTTGACATTCACATTTACGTTGCTGACTTTTGTATCCCCGTCATTACTTTCAGGCGTCAGCTGCTCAGATGAGCTAGGTGTATTGTTATTGGACATATCGGTTACTGCATATAGACCGCCGAAGGCCAACGCACCACCGAGCAGACCGCTTGCAAGTCCAATACCAAATTTTTTAAATAAACCATTTTTATTTGAATTAGGTGTAACATCTCTTCTATCCATTATAAACATCCTCCGATTTATTATTCATTTATCTAATTAATAGTATAGCTTTCCTAGACAACATTAGTCTACAGGATAGCTTTGAACTTTTTATGAAAAACTTTGGTAAAAATTCATTTAAGTGAGAAAAAAATAACCCTAATTATGAAAAAATAAAGAAGAAAGATGTGGAAAACATCTAAAAAAAGTTATCCACAGAATTGTGGATAATGTGTATAAATCAGCAGGGGAATACATGTTTGTATTGAAAAAGTTGTAAAAATAGTGCTGAAACGATGTCTAAACTGTGGATAAGTCTGTGTATATGTGCATAACTTTGTGGAAATTCTGTGGAATACAAATCTCCTTCATGATAAAATTAGTGGAAAACATGAGAAAAAGAAGAAAAGATGTGAAGAAATGCGTATAAAAATCATTACTGTGGGAAAGCTAAAAGAAAAATATCTGGTTCAGGGAATTAATGAATACCTGAAACGTCTGCAGAGCTATAGTAAAGTAGAAGTCATTGAAGTACCCGACGAAAAGGCGCCGGAAAAGCTTAGCGAAGCCGAAATGCTTCAAGTGAAGGAAAAAGAAGGCGAACGCATTCTTGCCAAGCTCTCAGACAGCGACTACCTGTTTGCCCTAGCCATAGACGGCAAACAGCCCAGCAGCGAAGACTTTGCCAAAGACATCGAGCAGCTGGGCATCTCCGGCAAGTCACAGCTGGCCTTCGTCATCGGCGGCTCACTAGGACTTAGCGACAAGGTATTAAATAGAAGCAATCAAAAAATCTCTTTCGGCAAAATGACTTATCCACACCAGCTAATGCGGCTGATTCTGGTGGAGCAGATTTATCGGGCCTTTCGGATACAGAAGGGGGAACCGTATCATAAATAGGGATATAAATGATAATAAAAGGAATCGTACTTGTGTCTTATCAGGTACGATTCTTTTTTATTAGGAGAGAAGAATCAACGGATTAATAGTATTGTATATGATATAGTCCGTTACGATTTTTCTCATATTGCAAATAGCTGAGGTGATCGTTACGGAGGTGCGTAACGACAAATTGAATACTATTTATATGGAAAACTATTCTCAAAATAAATAATGATGCTATAATTATTTTAATGAAATTCTTTTTTTTGTTGGAGCAGTGGATTTAGCATAAGACGATGAAAGCGTATTACTATCAAGTAGTGAATAAACTAGATGAAATTCTAGATTTTTTGAAATATCAGTTTTATTGCTAGTAAAAGAATACAAGAATATCTGGAGGCATATTTTATTATGAATAGCGAGAAAAAGTTACAAGTATTTATTTCTTCTACGTATAAAGATTTAATAGATGAGAGGCAGGCTGCTGTTGAAGCTGTGTTAAATGCTGGGCACATCCCAGCAGGAATGGAGTTGTTCAAAGCAGGGGACCAAACTCAGAAAGACATCATAAGAGAGTGGATAGAAGAATCAGATGTATATTTATTAATATTAGGTGCTAGATATGGTTCAGTGGATTCCGAGCTGAATATCAGTTATACAGAATGGGAATATGATTTAGCTGGTGAATTGGGTATCCCTAGATTTAGCCTAGTATTAACAGATGATTATATAAATGAAAAAGTTAAAAAAGAGATATTAAACATTAGTGACATAGAGAGGAATATAGCACCATTTAAAAATTTTAGACTTAAAGTCGAATCTCATATGGTCGAGTATATTGATCATAAACAGGCAATTAAAGGTGCTGTTCTGGGCTCTCTTAATAACACAAATAGAAGAAATCCTGATTTAAAAGGCTGGATTAGATATTCTGATAAGGTTGACGAAGGAAAATTTTATCAACTGGTTAAAGAAAATCAAGATTTGAAAGATCAACTTCAGAAAAGTAAAATAGCACTAAAAAAACAAACTGAAAATTTGAAACAAGATGATGATATTATTGTAGTGGAAATTCATTTTGACATTTATAATAAAACGACAAAAATAAATAAAAATGGTAACTCATATGTTAGGTATGAATATTCTAGTTCTGATGTTACAAAAATAGATGTTTCTGTAAATGAAATGACACGAGCTTTGCTACCTGTGCTGATTCAATATGGAGAAAAAGGTTTAATTAAGAGAGAATTTGATAATATATTGGAGGAATTAATATTTTCTAAGGCTGGTATTCGTGAGTCTAAAGAATACTTTAATGAAAAAGAAGGCTACAACTCCGATTTTAAAATTCCAGAATTGGATCGACTGATTACTCAACTAAAACTATTAAATTTTATTGATTTTAATCAATCGATAGATAAGGATTCTTATTGGACAAAAACGAATGTTTATATCTATATTACTGAATTAGGTACGGAAGAAATCCAGAGGTTGTTTGCTTACAAAAAATAAAAAATATAAAGTGAATATAAAATTTAATTAAACGCGAGAAAAAGCTTAGTCTCTGCGTTCTATCCTTTGTTTAGCTAATTTTTTTCTTATAGATAGAAATAAAATTGAAAAGAAGTGTATTTTAATATAATGAATTGAATGGAAGAGGTTTATGAGATGATGAAAACACCTACTTATGAAAAAATATTTGAATCGACTATAAGAAGATTAGATAATCTAAGGGCTTTGGGTGAAAAGAAATCAAATCCTTTAAATCGTGTGGACATTTTTCTGTTTTTTATAGTGGGAAATATTAATCTTCGTTTAAAAACCATTTTCTTTCTGTTGGAGAATGGTATTACAGATGGTGTGCTGCCGTTACAAAGGACTGTCTATGAACTTCAACTGGCTTTTCAAGTATATTCAAGTGCTACTGCTGAGGAGAAGGAGAGGTTTATTCGGATATATTTGAACAAAAAAGGGTTCGAGTCTGCCGTAAAGTGGGATAAGCTTTTAACGGGTAAAGATTCTATTTTGTTTACAGATATTGATCGTGACATGGTATCAAGTTTTAAACAGGAATTCAAAAAAAAGATTGAAGTTGATTCTGATAAAAAGCTTTCGGTCTTCAAATTGTGGTATGAAATAGCTAGTGGAAAATCATTCAAAGAGTTAAGTGATGAAATGTATTCTGGAGTAGAATTTTTTTCGAGTTATGATGAACTTTCAAATTGGTTACATCCACAGCGGTTGCAAGAAAATTTGAATCCTGAGAATTTTGAACAACAGTTGCCAGATGAATATTGGAAAATGCTAATAAATGTTTCAATATGGAGCGTAAACTCATTAGCTGAAGATATGGTTTTCATGGCAAAGCATTTTAATTTAGACTCAAGTCCAAGGTTTTTCAAATATGGTGATAATGTTTTTGAATTTACTAAGAAGTTGAATGAAATAAGAGATAATATTTAGAAAAGAATCGTTAAGATTCCTAAAGAAATTTTTCGGATGATAGTTGTGGGCTTTCCAATTACATGTAATACGGACATAAGTGTCACAAATAATGAAGTTTTTTTGAGTGGTAGGAATTCAGAACAAAAATCGATAAAATGATGTCCGTTATAGAATTCTCCAAATATCATTCACTTACGATACGGGGAACCGTATCATAAGTAGGGGTATTTTTTTGGAAAGATGGCATAATATCGGCGGTTCGATGATGAGAATCACAGGGAAAGTGATACGGGAGTCCTTGTTGATCTGAAAAAAACAAATGGATATGGGATAAGAAATACATATAAAAATGATTTTTGCTTTCTTTTAATATTGATAGAAAAGACTCTCGTTCTCATTAGTTATCAGCAGGAAGTGTTTTATGTGGAAATGTATTTTTTAAAGCAGAAGATATCAGTCTAGAGTTGTTGATGAGGAGATGATTCGTTGAAGAAAACAATCAAAGTGTTTATGTATTTATTTCTGGCGACTATTTTACTAGTGATAACAAGTCCAGTTATGGGAATTCCATTGATAAATAATATTGTTGCGTGGAGAATGGAAAGTGAATTGAAAAATATTCCAGTACCGAAGGAAACGAAACAAATTCAACATAAGAGTATTGTAGGTAAGCTGAACGGAAACGGAAATGGGATGGACTATTTAGCTACTTTAGTTGTAGAGAGTAAACAGAGTTTAGAAGAACTACAAGCATATTATAAATCACACAAACAAGGAGTGGCTATCATGAATCAAAAAAGTGATAGGTTTAATGGGAACCCTTTGGAGCATGGTGAATTAGTATATCAAAAATTAAGAGACCAGACTGAATTTTCAAATTATTATACAATCTATTTTTATCGTTCAGCTAAGTCTGGCTCAATCCTTGAAAGTGATATTCGAGGCCATTGATAAGAGACATTGCTAGTAAAGGATAAATTTTGTGCTTCAGTAATTGTTTAAAAAACTTTTGACAGACCTTTTATAGAAGAAGTATATGGAGAACTTATTTCTTCTTCCTTATTAAGTTAGTAACATGACTGTATGTTTTTTTGAAGACCGTTGATTTATTGGGTTTAAGTAAATACAGGGTAGAATGATGTGGGTGTTGGTGGTAATCTGGAAATATTTAAAGGAAGAAAATGAATTTATAAGATACTACATTGATGTTTTGGCCTTTTCAAACATTAAACAGAAAAAGATTAAAAATAACTGATTTTTTAGTAAATCGCTAAGATTATATTTTCTAGGAATGGAGTTGTTAGCATAGTGTTTAAAATGTTTAATAATGAAACAGAGTGGGAGATATTTCAAAACGTTATACAATCTAATAAACCAGTTTTTGTTAAATCCAAAAAAGAAAAACTGCTATTAAAAAAAATAAAAGAATCTGAATGGAATGATAACACAAGCACAAGGCCAGATTTTATTGCGAATGATTTGATGATTGAAATGTTTGAGATAGACGATATTGTTACAACAAAAAAAGGAAAGAATAATCCACAACGAAAAGCAAATGCAAGAGCCTTGAGAACTGTTGAGAATTGGATGAGTGAGTTTCCTGAAGGAACATTTCATCCTAATCCAGTGATTATTGGCAATGGAGATACAAGGTACAACCCTGAAACAGATAGCTTTACTCCTGATGATTCAATAAGTCATCATAACTATGGGGCATACTTAAATAATTTTAAGAGAATATGCCAAAAACACTTGGACAGTGTAGATGCTTATAAAAAGAACTACCCAAATAAACAACTTGGGTTTTTAATAGTAGATGATTCAACATATTATGTAAGGAAAAAAGAAACAAATAGGATTTCAACACGTGAAGCAGTTTTCAGTCTTCCATTTTTTGATAAAAACTTTATGAAATTATTTATAAAGTCGGAAGTTGATTTTGTACTATGGGCATTCAACAATAAATATTTCTATACTAAGGAACATCCACATGGTGAAGAATCATTTCTTCCTGAAATAGTTTTGCTCACAAAAGATAATTATTATAGTAAACATTCTAAACGCTTCGATATTAGTTCTATGATGTCACTAGAAGAATAATGAGGGTAGATGAAGAATGCGGGAAGCTTTTTTATAGTGTTTTTATCTATACATCACATCGTATTGAAAGTTTGAATAGAGTGCAAAAAAGACAGTTTAGTTTGTGTCACTAAGTTGTAACAACTTATAAAATAACTATATATTATAACTATGAAGCCCTATCATCTATATCGGTGATGGGGCTATTTTTGTGCACAAAGAAAGGAGATTGGAAGGAAGTATGGAAAAATCCCATACTTCTTTTTGAGTTGAATTAAGTAACACTCAACTGTACGTTTACTTTATAACTTTATATAGCTATCGTTTTAATAGAAATCAAAAATAGGAATGATGTGAGATACAGATATAAATTATTGAGTATTTACTATTATTCATTTGGAAATTTGTAAAATAATTTATGTGAAATATGTGTCTTTATGTGTCCATCATATCCCAATCGCTGCCTAAAACCCAACGTAATGCTGAAAGTTTTCCATTCAGCATACCCCATTCAAAATCGCTATATGGTCCAAGCGCATCTTCCCCATATTTGTCAATCATCCTTTGCGCAGCTTTCAGTGCACCTTCCCAAATATCTGAATTGATAGTGGTTTGTCCATTTTCAACTCGGCTCTTTAATAACAAATGCCTATCGAACCATACTTTTTCATAGAATTCTTCAGAAGCCTTGATGATTTCATCTAATGTACGTCCATCATCGTTTTCCAAATCATCAGTATTCTGATGATGAGCAACTTTGTATTCCTCTAAGCCAACTGTCAGGTCTTTTAATGCAGATTCAATATGAGACATACGTCGGTTTTGAGAAGCAAAAAAGGCTAATTGTTCTTCCCTCTCCATTTCGATATCTAAAAACTCCATACGTATACCATAATAAGAGGGGGTATTAAGTAGTGAAGTGATTTTTTCCAAATGATATAATTGCACATCTATAGTAGAATCAATTTGTGTTAATTTTTCCCTTTCTGAAAGAGTTAACTCTTGGTTAGTGAAAAAAGCAAGGCCTTTAGAGTCGTTAGATTTAACTCCACAGAGATCATGTTGGAATTTTACTCGGACTTCATTATATGTTTTTTGACCGCGAGGAAAATAGACGGCACCTATCCATTTCTTCCCTTCATACGTAAATGCTATATCCTTGAGGCCGTCAGGGCCTCCTAAAGGATGAGATGGATCAACATTATGAAATCCTTCATTTGACAAAATGATGGCTGCTAATCTTTCAGCAGGAGTTTGTCCTCTATCCCAGTTTAATAGTCGATGCCAAGTCTCTTTACCTTCATTCATGCGCATACTTTCACCTGCTCAATCATTATTTTACTTTATAATATAAATGTATCATAATTTAGACAATAAAGGCATAATGTAATTAGAAAATGATGGAAATTTAGGTAAAGGAGGTAGTCTGAAAACTTAATTGTAGGAAATAAGGATTGTTTAGAGGTCATAAAACTGCCTGGAAATGCGATGATTAAAGATCAAAAAATATTGAAGAGTGTTAAGATAAAGATTTGTTTTAGAAGTATAATATAGATGTACCTTTGAATTGATAGGGAAACTATTGATTAGCTAAACTATCCATAAACGTGTAAGATTTTTGAATTAGATTCAGAAAAAAATAATTGCAAACTCTACATCTTTTGAAGAAGTAACATCTATAGTTATTAAAATAGATTAAGAAAATTTAATTAGGAGGATTTGAAATGATTGAATTGAAATTGACATATATTCCTTGGAATGACTATGGCTTCTATACTCATTATAAATTATTTTTTTCTTATAAAGTAAAAAAATCTAGAAGTGAAAGAAATGTTTCGTTAGGGAGAATATTAATAGTTAATCCAGAACTTGCGAAGTTGAAAAAAGAGGAAGAACCTTACCACAATAGCAAGGATATAGAAGGAGATGTGGATAGTATTGGAACGAATTATATAAGTTTAGGATATTCTAAAGAGTACTATTCTAAACTTTATTCCTATGATAAAGAATATCCTGGATTGATAAAACTTATCAAAGAGAAGTTGAATGATATTGTTCTTAATGAAACGGTTGATAGATATAAAGATTATGATTTTTTTAAGCTCTCCTTTACTAGAGCTTTTTCACTTCATATGATTCAAAAAGTGTATCCAAGAATTGTCAGTATTGGTAACGAAAAAAAAGATTACTATTTAAAATTTAAATTTAAATCAAGAAAATTTAAAGGGTATGTTGAAATTGATACAAAGGTAAATAATTTGCTTTCAAACAATATTTATGCAGTTATTGGAAATAATGGGGTAGGAAAAACGAAATTACTAAAACGAATAATAAAAAAATTAAAGAAGAACAATTATGAGGTCAAATCAGAAGATGAGTATTTTGATATCAATAGAATATTATTATTGACAATGAGTTCTTTTGACGATCATGAAAATTATATTAACGATGATGATAATATAGAGTATATAGGAATTAAGGATTATAACAGTATTGATGCATTAAAGTCGACCGAGTTACTTTTATTGGAGCTGTATGAATTTTTGAAAAGTATAAAATCTGATGAAAATAAGTATAAAGAACTAGAGTATATACTTAATCAACAGATTGCTACTTTTGATTCATTTTTAAGAGATTTCATAGAAGATTCCATCCTTAGTTATGAAATAGATGATGAAAGACAAGAAAATAGAAACACAAAAAATAAATTTCAAAAATCATTAAAAAATAAATTTCAAGAGTTGAGCTCTGGACAAGCTAATTTACTATATATGACTTTCAGTTTAATAGCGGTGGTAGAGGAGGACATGTTTGCCGTTATCGATGAACCCGAATTGTATTTACATCCTTTATACGTTATGGGATACATTAATTTATTGAATTATATTTTTGAACGTCGTAATGCTATTGCGTTTATTTCTACACACTCACCTTTAATAATTCAACAGATTCCAAGTAATTGTGTGTATAAAATTACTTTTGATGATATTGAAGAAAAGAGAGCTATAGAAAAAATAGATTTTCCTTGTTTTGGTGAAAATTTAAGTATTATCAATGATAGAATTTTTAATATCAAAAAGTTTGAGGCAGGTTTTTACAGAGAACTTGCAAGTAAAAAGATTGAGGAACTAGAAGAGATATATGAAAATAATGATATTGGTATAGAAGCAAAAATATATATTAAGCGTAGGATAAGAGAGGTCGTAGATAATGATGAAAATTCTTCCTCCTAAA
Organism: Enterococcus sp. LJL51; assembly: GCF_054871795.1. NCBI lineage: Bacteria > Bacillati > Bacillota > Bacilli > Lactobacillales > Enterococcaceae > Enterococcus > Enterococcus sp. LJL51. The sequence goes on from NZ_JBTXLW010000020.1 coordinate 26,037, forward strand.
ATTACGGTTGAAGATGTTATAGAAAATCTTTATATCAGTAATGTCGAAAATAAAAAAATTATAGAAACGAATGGGTTTAAAAGAGTTGTTAAAAAGTCTGAAAGGGAATTGAATGATTTTTTTTGCCAAAGGGATCTATCCTCTAAAAATCCACTATATCCAAAGAAAAGCAAACCGTTTAGTGTTGCACTTGGCAATAAAAAGCGTGTGACTGTCAAGAAAGATAAGATGCATACACTCTATAATCGGCTTAGGGGAGGCGCATGGGGAAACTTTAAAAAATACTTTTATCCTCTTCATGAGAGTAAATGTGCTTATTGTGGTGTATTACATGCAGGCACACTTGATCATATTTTTCCAAAGGAAACTTACTATACCTTTTCCATAATCCCAAGCAACTTAGTCCGTAGCTGTTCTTATTGCAATGGTAAAAAAAATACTTTTGTATCTGAAATTATGGTTTATTATCCATATAATGAAAAACCACTGTATGATTTTTTGCAGGTCAAGAATCTAAAGGTTGATAATAGTGGTCTCAATACTGAGATGGAAAAAATCTCCCCTGCTGTATATGAAGATTACATTAATAAATTAAGTCTAAAAGATAGATTGGCTGATATAATCGCAGAGGAAATCACACCTCTAATTGCTTCTTTTTCAAAAATATACGATATAAATAGTGACTATGAATTGTTTATTGAAGAATTAAAACATCATAAGTCTGTTACTCTTTCTAGAAAATACTTAGAAGATGCACTAGATAAGCTTGATACAGACGATTTGAAAGCTGGTATTGTAGATTTAGTATTTGAACTTCTGAACCAATAAGAGGGATTTGAACTGTCAAGTGTGTAATTTGCGAATATCTTTACCTTGTACTTGTGAAAATATCATTTTTCATGACAACTGATTTATGCCAATTTTGATGATGTCTATTGTATATCGAAAATTATAATTCAGTGGCGTGAAATCAAATATTACAAAGGAGAATTTAGAATGTCATGAATAATCTGATTTTTGGAAGAATATTCATTTTTTATTGTACCTAAATATAGAAAAAGGAGAAATCATGGAGCTTATTGATCAAAAGGAAATTAAACGTTTTCGGAAATTATTTCTAAAAAAGCAAGGCTCTTTAAATAAGATTGAATTTTTGAAAGAACGATATGAGGCTGAAGGGAATTTATTTCATAAAATCCTTTTACATAGTGGTATAATATACAATTTGAGCTTGATGGAAATCGATGAATTAGTAGATTTTGTTAACACTTTGAAACTGGATACTTCTGAGGAAATGAAAGAGGATCTATTATTTTTGCAGTATTTGTTAGAAAAAGAATTTATGTATGCAAAAGAAACAGACAGTATGTAGAAGAAAATCTAAAATCTATCCGCATTGAAGATACTCTCAGTTATTTAGAGTATGTAAAATTCAATTTTATAGTAAATGGGATTAGCATAGATGGAGAAAAATATATTTCATCTATAGCTAACTCTCAATACGACCATCTATTGGACAGCTTTCCTGGAATTGTTGAATACATACGAAAGTATGATATACAAAATGCAAATAAAGAAGTAAGAAAACTTAATGCAGCTTGCAAGAAACTTTATCAGTTGGAAGCACGCCGGAACTCGATAAGGAGCTTCATGAATTCAGTAATGATGGGACTTGAAAAACCGAGGAAAATTGAAAAATATGTACACGGGGACAGAGACTTTGGAACTGTTTATTTTATGTCATCTAGGCCGACATATTGGCCTGTTTTAGAAATACATCGGGACTTAAATTTTATTTACTATAGCGAATTAGAATCGAGTATTCAAACTTCTTTGGCTGAAGAAACAGGTTATATGAACTCGTTTATTAATGGAGATATGATAAAGGTTGACATTGAAAATGGAATAGAGTGGCTTGTAGAGAAGGATGTCCTTCGAGAATACAAGCTTATTTCTCCAATGTATGGAAGTACAAACAATTCATTTGTATATAAGAATATAGAATATAAAATTATTGATTTGCTAAATGTTTATAAAGCGCTAAAAAGATATAATTATAAAAATAACGATCTGTGGATGGATAATTTTAAGTGTAATGGAGATATAGGTTCTATTAAAGCAGTTGGTGAACGGGGATTGATTAGGATGTTAGGACTAAAGTATACAGAAATAGAGCTAGTGAGATTGTTATCATTCGATATTAAAGGTGATGAAAACAGTACGCTATTAAATTACAAACCTTTAATTCGTTCTGGTTCTGTCTATTATTTGATGTCAACTTGGAATATGTTTCTTTTGGACGAGCAATAGATAAGATATTATCTGATTATAAGAATGTAGAAGTTAAGTTGGAGGGACAAGACGAAAAGGGGATACTTTTCGAGAATACTGTAGAACGTTTTTTTCGAGATTGTAATATAACTACTTTGCTACATAAAACATGCAAAATTATCCCTTATAGGACCTATTCCCTTTTGTAATGAAGGTTACCTCTTTGACTATTAATGGTTTAATCAGAGTAGGAATAGCAGGTGAGCGTACCGCCTTGAAGTCCTCACTTTTAGCTTACAGCATATATCCGATAAATGAGACGCATAACTAAAAGAGGATATAAATATCTATGTGCGTAAGCGCTTTCTTTGTGGTATGGTAGAGAAAAGTGCAGAGGTGAGTTGAAGATGACGAATGTTGCAGTACCGGGCGGATCTCAGCCAGAAATACTGGAACTGGTAAAAGCTGCTAAAAGGAAGTATGGTTCAGCGGTAAATTTTTATATTTTTGATGAAGCTGAAAATATTGACCAGGATAATTTGTGGACGTACATTTCCTGTGAAAAAGGAACAATGATTCAAAAAGCAGTCCAGAGTTTAACGGACGGGCAGACGCAGATTCTTTTAAAAGGAATCGTTCAAACCCATGACATGCTCAAAGAGGTGTTGAAAAAGGAGCATGCATTAAAAAGCCAGTCTTTGCTTTCCCACGTTTCAATCATTGATATTCCCAAATTAGGCCGTCCTCTATTACTAACTGATGCTGGGATGAATATCGCACCCACTAAAGATCAGCAGATTCAAATTATTGAAAATGCCGTTTCAGTTGCTGAGAAAATGGGGCTTGCAAAACCGAAGGTTGCCTTGCTCAGCTCTGCGGAAACCTACAATCCTAAAATGCCTTCCTCCATTTTGGCTCAGGAAGTCACCGAGTATTTCCGTAATCAAGAGGAGTTTATTGTTTATGGTCCTTTGTCCTTAGACTTGGCCTTGTCTAAAGAAGCGGTCGCTCATAAAAAATTTACTGGCCCAATCGAAGGGGATGCTGATATTTTAGTTGTTCCTTCGATTGATGTGGGCAATGTCTTTTATAAATCGTTACTTCTATTTGGAAATGCCTCAACGGGGGGACTTATCGCTGGAGTCAAAATACCTATTGTTTTAACGTCAAGAAGTGATTCTGTAGAAAATAAGCTTTACTCATTAGAATTTGCACTAGAGCAATTAAAGGAGTGAAAAATATGCTGGAGGTAGTGTTAGTTATTAATCCCGGGTCCACTTCAACAAAAGTGGCTCTTTTTGCTGATGGACAGGTGCTTGCGGAACAAAAAATCGATCATTCTAGTACAGAGCTATCTGAATTCCCCGGAGTTATCCTTCAAAAGGATTTTAGGAGACAGGCAATTCAAACCTTTATCAGCACAAAATTGGAGCAGCCCTTTATTATGAAGGCGGTTGTCGGACGAGGAGGGCTGCTGAAGCCGATTCCCGGCGGAACCTATGTAGTTAATCAAGATATGCTGAATGATTTGGAAACAGAAAAATATAATACGCATGCCTCCAACTTAGGGGCTATTTTAGCAGCTGATTTTGCCAAACAATATGGTGTCGCTGCATACATTGTTGATCCTGTGGTCACTGATGAGCTGCAGCCGGTTGCTCGGATTTCCGGACTTAACGGCATTGAGCGGCGATCAGTGGGACACATTCTAAACCAAAAAGCGGTGGCTCGGACAGTGCTGGCAAAGCACGGTAAAAAATATGAAGAAAGTCAGGTCGTTGTCGCTCATCTAGGCGGAGGAGTGAGTATCGGGGCTCATAAACTGGGGCGTATCATTGATCTATCCAATGGACTTGATGGAGAAGGACCATATACACCAGAACGAACCGGCAGTTTGCCTTTGGTCAGTTTTGCGGAAAAGGTAGTACAGGAAAAATTAACATTACCAGAAATTAAACGGATGCTTGCTGGAATTGGCGGCTTAAAATCCTATTTAAATGAAATCGATATTCGGGCAATTGAACAGCGGATAGCCGCTGGGGAGGAAAATATTAAAATTTATTTAGATGGTATGAGCTATCAGATAAATAAAGAGATTGCTGCGATGGCCGCTGTACTGAATGGACAGGTGGATTTAATCATTCTCACTGGCGGAATTAGTTATTCTACTTATATTGTTGAAGCAATCGAACAGGGGATTGGCTGGATTGCACCAGTTGAGGTGTTGGCTGGAGAAATGGAAATGGACGCATTGTACCAAGGAGTGGTACGTGTACTAAGCGGTACTGAACAAGCAAAAGAGTATAAGAGTGTATAGACCAAGTTCTCAAAAAGAATACAAGTAAACTGTAAAGAGCTGTGACTGTAGTATGCCATAGCTCTTTTGACTTGAATAACTGATACTCCAGTCCGTCAATGATTCTGTCTGTGATTGGTCTTTTACTGGTTTGATGGGAAACTATTCTCTTTCAAGGAGCAGTTCATTCAGTCAAAGAACCTGTCTCTGTTTTTATTTTACAGAACTTGGGTCAAGAAAATTATGATATTATTAATAGAATAGAGCTATGTTAAAGATTGAACAAGGGAAGGAGCAACTATCATGGCATTTTGGAATCCGTGGAGCGGCTGCAAGCGAGTCAGCGAAGGCTGCCGCTATTGTTTTATTCATGAAGGAGCTAAGAAAAGACAGCGTGAAGCCGATAAAATAGTAAAGGCACAGAGCTTCGATGCGCCAATAAAAAAAAGCAAGGGGACTTACGTCATCGAATCCGGTTCAACCATTTATACGTGTTTTAAAAGTGATTTCCTGCTTGAAGAGGCTGATGAATGGCGAGCTGAATGCTGGGCTATGATCCGGGAGCGTTCCGATTGCCGGTTTATTTTCCTGACTAAAAGAATCGAACGGCTGCAGGAGTGTCTGCCTAGTGACTGGGGTTCCGGATATGAAAATGTGACTATCGGTGTCTCTGTTGAAAATCAGCAGATTGCTGATAAACGTCTTCCGATATTACAGTCGCTGCCCATTCGCCATAAAAATATTATTTGTCAGCCGCTGCTGGGACCAATTGATCTTTCTGAGTATTTAACAGGAATTGAACTGGTTATGGCTGGAGGAGAATATCACAAAGAGGGACGTCTCATGGACTATCAATGGGTCCTTGACATCCGTCAGCAATGTATCGAGCAGAATGTATCGTTTGAGTTCCGCCAATGCAGTACACATTTTATTAAAGATGGCATCACTTACCGGCTGAATTATCGCCAGCTGTTTTCCCAGGCGAAAAAGGCAGCAATCAATTGGTCTTCTAAAGATTAACAATTGCCCTTTCAATCTCTAAATAGGGACTGCATTCTAGGATGAGAATGCCAGTTTTAGTAAAGTTGCTTTTTAGGTATGAACACTGGAGAAGTGATTATTGGTTTTTCTACAATTCATTTAATTTTATGTAATCTGCTGATGGTTGTTATGAGATTCTACAAATATTAGCCTTTTACAACAAGGATAATCCTATTGTAAATAAGGCTTTCTTCATCAAAGCAGCTTAAAATTCGGGAATTGATAACTAAAATGGCAAAGTAGAAGTTTTCCTCTTCCAAATTCTTTATAGTTGTATAGTTTGTTTACAAATTAAAGATATTCTATTACTATATAAGTATATACAAATTTCGAGGAGGATAAGAATGCCTAAATACAAAGAAATTGCGATTGCCTTAAAGAAAAAAATTGTTGAGGGTGATTTCAAGGAAAGCGAACTGTTGCCTGATCAAGAAACATTGGCTAAATCCTATAATACAAGTCGAGTAACCGTCAGAAAAGCAATACAATTGCTAATCGATGAAGGTCTATTGTATACGAGACGGGGATCAGGGACGTATGTCAGAAATAATATCAAAAAGAACAATAAGAATGTCACGCAAATCAATAGCGTATTTGGTACATCTGTCCAAGAGGGTGTGGCGGTTACCAGTAAAATCATCCGTTTTGACGTTCGCTTTCCGACTCCGTATGAGTCTGAGGAACTGAAGATAAAAACGACCGACCCGGTCTATGATATTAAGCGTGTGAGATATGTAAATAACGAGGCAAGAAGTATAGAAACATCAATTATGCCGCTAAAGTACATCAAAGATTTGGATGAGAAGATTTTGATGGGCTCTATATATAATTATATACGGGATGAGCTAGGTTATATAATTAGTGCTGCGCAGCGTGTGATTATTGCTTCTAAGGCAAATGATTTGGATAGTAAAGAGTTTAATATCGAAGTAGGGGACCCAATTCTGGAGACGAATCAGGTGGTCTTCTTTGATGATGGGACCCCGTTTGATTTATCTGAAACAAGATATCCCTACACTTCAGGAAAAATAGTTGCTGATATAAACTAGCTAGGTATGTTAAAGAAAGGACTTTACTTGTAAATGTCGAGTAGAGTCTTTTTTTATTCCATAAAATTAGTATACACTTATTTTAATTATGTATTTACAAAAATATTTGTAAGTGTTATCATGTGTTAAAGGTTAGCGCGCAGCTATAAATAATTTGGGAGGTACAAATGGTGGATGAGAATAAAAATCAAAAAAGAGAAGTTTTGATGGGGAAATTTGTTCAGACAGCTCAAAAAATTGGAAATCAGATTTATTTAAGAACGTTACGTGATTCGTTTGCGACTATCATGCCTTTATTCATTTTAGCTGGTATTGCCATTCTGATTAACTCGGTAGTATTAGATTCTACTGGGTGGTTCAAGGATATTATTAGTGCGGATACAATGTCGACTTGGCAAAATTGGGGAAATATTATTGCCAACGCAACGTTAAATATCACAGGTATCATCCTTGTGATTGCCATTGGATATTTTCTGGCAAAAAATAGGGATTATGACAACCCAATAGGGGTAGTCATCGCTGTTGTTCCGGCATTTCTGACGTTGCTTCCGCTGATGATTGAGACGACGCCAATCGATGCAGAAGCAGCTGTAACAATCAATGGTGTTATCAGCTATGGAAACATCGGCTCAAAAGGGGTTTTTGCCGCAATCATTACAGGTCTGTTAGCAACTGAAATGTATATTCGTCTCACTCGATCTAAAAGATTGAAAATCAATTTAGGCGACAGTGTACCACCAGCAGTTGGGAAGTCCTTTAACACAATGATTCCTTTGATTATTGTCGTTTCACTATTTGCCTTAGCTTCATTTCTAATTCAGCTAACTGGAAATGATTTTATGTCAATCATTGAGCGCTTCATTCAAGAACCTTTACGTGGTGTTGGAACATCGTTGTTTGGCTATTTATTCTTAGTTTGTCTGGGAAACTTGCTGTTTTCTTTTGGTATTCATCAATCTGTAATCACAGGACCGATTCTGGATCCGCTATTGATGGTAAATATGAATGAAAATATGGATGCAGCGGCAGCAGGGCAGGATGCTCCTCATATTATCAACTCAGCGTTTCATCAAGTATATGGTGCTTTGATGGGCGGAACGGGTTCAACGATTGCGTTAATCCTGGCAATCTTGATTTTTAGCCGCTATCGAGCGTATAGAGATTTGTCCAAGCTGGCTTTAGGACCTAATCTTTTTAATATTAATGAGCCTGTCATCTTTGGTTTGCCTATTGTATTTAATTTACCGATGATTATTCCTTTCGTTTTATCTCCTATTATCGGTACAGGTATTGGATATTTTGCAACAGCGGTAGGGCTGGTAAATCCATGCGTTGTCACAATTCCTTGGACGACACCGCCATTTTTAAGCGGCTTTTTAGCAACAGCGGGAGATTGGCGAGCTGTTATTGTTCAAGCAATCATTATCGTTGCACTGGTATTTTTCTATCTGCCATTTTTGAAGGTCAGTGAACGGGTTGCTCGTGCAAGTGCTGAGATGACAATTTCTTAGTCTGTTAAAAAGTTGAAAGAACGATTGATAAAGAAGAATGATGATTGGAATGAGATGATGAAAAAGAAAACATTTTTTTGGGGAGATTCCTCATCAAGTATGCAAACCGAAGGTGCTTGGAATGAAGATGGAAAAGGCCATTCCGTTTATGATATTCGTGAAGCAACGGAAACTACATCAGATTGGAAAGACGGCATCGACCGATATAACCGATACGAGGAAGATCTCGATTTGATGCAGGAGATGGGGATGAACTTTTATCGATTCCAAACATCTTGGTCGCGGGTTAATCCTACAGGTGATGGAGCATTTAATGAAGCAGGACTCTTGTTTTATGACCGCTATATCGATGCGATGTTGGAACGAAATATTGAGCCGATGCTATGCCTTTATCACTTTGACATGCCTCTTCACTTAGCACAAAATTACGAGGGGTTCATGAGTAAACATGTTGTAGAGGCCTTTGTAGAATATGGAAAAAAAGTAGTAGACCGCTACAAAAATAAGGTGAAATACTGGGTTACCTTTAATGAGCAAAACTTGTATTCAACCCCGTTGGCACTACTATATGGCGGTACGTTAACTACAGAAGATACAACAGAAAATATCCATCAAATTGCACATAATATCATGGTGGCACATGCAAAGATTGCTAACTACATCCATGAAACGACAGATGGTGAAATTGGCGGGATGCTGGCCTATTCGAATATGTATCCTGCGTCAAATGATCCTAAGGATATACGCATAGCAAGAGAATGGGACGAGTTTATCAATCAAAACCTTTTAAATGCTTTTTGTGGACGCGGGTATTCCAAACAAGTTCGAACGTTTGAAAAACAGCAGTTAGATTTAGATATATCAGAAGAAGAACTTGCAGAAATCGAAAAAGTAACGAGTGACTTTTTAGCATTTAGCTACTATTGTACTGGTTCCATCAGTCATAAAAACATTCCGTCAGATGCAGCACCAAATTATTATTTATCTTTTGGCGATGTTGAGAACCCTTTTGTCTCAAATAATCAGTGGAATCTTGGGATAGATCCTCTTGGTTTTAGGGATATAATCAATAAGATGTACCAAAAATACAATATACCGATTTTTCCTGTAGAAAACGGAATAGGCGTAAAGGAAGAATGGGATGGGAAGACAGCAATTCAGGATGATTACCGAATTTACTACCATGAGCAGCATATCAAAGCGATGAAGGATGCAATGATTATTGATGGATGTGATGTGCTAGGATATCTTGGGTGGGGACTAATTGATTTGCCGAGCTCTAAGGGCGATATGGAAAAGAGATATGGGATGGTTTATGTCAACAGAGGAAATCATGAGTTGCGGGATATGAAGCGAGTACCTAAAAAAAGCTTCTATTGGTTCAAAGATTTTCTGAAAAAAGAACACGGTATGCTAGGTTGTCAGAAGATTGAAGAGAGATAGAGTGTAAAGCTTGCTATCGAGGGAAGGTATGAATCGAAAGTCAATGGAATATAATTGAAAGAAAAGCTGCTTTCCTATTTTCCTAGGTACAATGTAAAACGTGGAACTTATTCCAAGCTTTATTTATAACTATCTATCAAAGCTAAGTCGGTCAATGGGTATTCTATAATTAACTGTCAGCTCACTACCATCATCTTGAAATTTCGCAGTGTGTCAGCGTATCATACATGTCGCTGAATAAGGACAAAGTATTCAGCTTTAGAAGCATAAAAAACAGTATTGTTTATTGACTAGAGCGTGTCGGAACAAGTTAATGGCGAATAGTTTCAAACCTGCTGGGAAGTTGTCGGCAGAACTACTCGCTTATACGTTACATAAGCCGTGTTTGCTTTTTGTTGTCCACAATCGTTCCTGAAAGTTTCAGCTGCCAAGCTACTTTTTAGTCATGCTCTAATATATCGAGAATAGGGCAATAATCAGATTTTTCTTCTGATTATTGTCCAAAATCTGTTATTGCGGGAAGAAATGATATCAGCTATACTTGATTATGGTAGAAAAAACTTTTTTGCTCAAAATGTCAGGAAGAACATTGGGTAATTATTTATTGAGTTTTCTTGCTCATTTAATCACATTTAAGTTACTTCTATTGTATTTTAATTATTGGGGGAATAATAAGTGAAGAAAAGTGTGCTAAAAAAAGGATTCATCGGACTAACAACGTTGTTTTTACTAGGGGCTTGCGGCGCTGACTCTGCTGGAAAAGGTGCCACAGAGAAAAGTAAAGAAAGCTCCAGCTCTGCTGAAGTAGCATCAGGGGCTTCTGCAACAGAATATACAGATCCTTCTGAGCTAAAAGACAGCTATGATATTATTATCGTTGGTGGTGGTGGTGCCGGAATGGCAGCTGCTTTATCAGCCAAAGAGGAAGGTATGAATCCGGTGATTTTAGAAAAGCTTCCAGTTGCCGGCGGAAATACGATGAAATCTTCAGGAGGAATGAACGCCTCTGAGACGAAATTTCAGGAAGCACAAGGAATTGAAGATAGTAATGATTTATTTTTTGAAGATACTCTAAAGGGCGGAAAAGAGACGAACGATAAAGAATTACTGCGCTATTTAGTGGATAATTCTTCACCTGCGATTGATTGGCTGGATTCAATGGATATTACACTGGATAATATCAGTTATAGTGGTGGAGCAAGTGTGAAAAGAATTCATCGTCCGAATGATGGGTCTGCAGTTGGCGCTTATCTGGTAGATGGGCTTGTAAGAAATATCTACGAAAAAGACATTCCTTTGTTTGTTAATACAGAAGTTACCAAAATTATTAAAGATAAGGAGCAGGTAACAGGGGTAGAGGTAAAAATAGATGGAGAAACCAAGACTATTTCTGGAGATGCGGTTGTTATTACGACTGGTGGATTTGGTTCCAATAAGGAAATGATTGAGGAATATCGTCCTGAGCTGAAAGATTATGTAAGCACAACATCGGAAGGTAGTACAGGTGACGGTATACGCATGGTCGAAGAAGTCGGCGGTGCAGTGGTTGACATGAAACAGATTCAAGTGCATCCGACAGTTGTACAGGATTCTGGTATGTTGATTAGTGAAACTGTCCGTGGTGAAGGCGGAATCTTGGTTAATCAACAAGGTGAACGTTTCTATAATGAGTTGGAAACTCGCGACAATGTATCTAAAGCCATTACAGCTCTTCCAGAAAGCTATGCTTACCTTATTTTTGATGGTGCATTAGCTGAACGTGCTAAACAAGTAGATTTCTACAAAGATCAAGGTGTTGTCATTGAAGGTGAGACAATCGAAGATTTGGCTAAAGAAATCGATATGACTCCTGAGACATTAAAAGAAACAGTTGATACATGGAACAAAGCAGTAAAAGACCAATCAGACGAAGCATTCAAACGTACAACCGCAATGGATTATGACTTAACAACTGGTCCATACTATGCGATTAAAATTGCACCAGGTATCCATCATACAATGGGTGGTGTTAAAATCAATACTAAAACAGAGGTTTTAGATAAAGATGGTTCTGCAGTTACAGGCTTATATGCGGCTGGAGAGGTTACTGGCGGAATACATGGACAAAACCGTATTGGTGGAAACGCAGTTGCTGACATTATTGTTTTTGGTAGACAAGCTGGAACACAATCGGCTCAATTTGCAGCTAAGAAATAGATTGTATTTTAGACCTTGATTTTCCAAAAAAGCAATGAAGCTGGAAAAAGGCGTTTTTATGTCAAATTCTGGTGCTAGGATAAAAGCTAAATAACGTCGTAAAGCTTGGAACAAAATCAGAGGCATCCTGATTTTGTTCCAAGCTTTTCTGGTAGTATGAGAGGATTTCGTCAATTATCAGGACAACGGGCTGGATAATTGGCAAAAACAATATCAAAGCCACTCTTACCTCATAAACAGGAACGACCGGATTTTAGTTTGACTGAGAATCGTGAGAACCAACCAATTTAATAAAGAAACCTTCTGAAATAAATCAGTGACTTTCCTCAACAGAAAATAGCTGCAGCTTACAGCTTTTCATATTTATGAAAGAATAAAATTCGCGGGCAGCAGAGCTGTTTCCACCAGCAGTTTCGCCATTTTTTGCATCTTCCGCAGTTTCCCATTCAACCAAATCAACCCAAGTTTCCTCATCTCGAAGTACTTTCCAGGAAATAAATCCTTTTTGCTTCGACAACACTTCGTCGTTGCAGCTTTTTGAAGCAAGTAGAAAATCTTCTACTGATACATTTTCTTTAAGCGTGTACGTGATAAACCAAATAGCCTTAGACATGGTAAAATTCCTCATTTCTAAATTTTATTTTGTTTTGCTATTTGAGTATATCAAGGGAAATGTGACAGCAGTGTGTCACATTATAAATATTTTTGTGAAATCATTTTTGCTTCATTTTTTATGCTGACACGAATATGCTCTGGCTCCAATACTTCCGCATAACGGCCAAAAGATAAAATAAACCCATACAGCCAGTTATTCTCTGGCCAGAAGACTGTTACAATGAAGCCGCCATCCGACTGTTTTTCAATCATGCTCTCATGAAAATCATCAAACACTCGGAAGGCTCTTTCTGGTTCTATCCGAAGCTTGATTCTGACCAGATTCGGTTCTTTCTGGTTGAGAGAACCAGCTTTAGTTGATAGTAGCAGGGAATCCCGCGCAGTAAAGCTTTGGTCAGTGACAACCAGGTTTTTGATTCGGCCTATTTTGAATAACCGTATGTCCTGCTTCGTTAGAGAGAATCCCTTTAGATACCAGGCTTTAGATTTAAACCAAACTTGTATAGGCTCTACACGGCGAAAGGTTTTCTTTCCTTCTTGATTGTAGTAATCAAATTCAATAATTCGTCGTTGGACGATTGCTGTTTTAAAGTCATTGAAAAAATCATTTTCATGGCTCCAGCCTGAAAAATCCACTTCCATCCAGTTTGTTATGGTTTTGTTGAATAGTGTAGATAATTTTTGCAGTACTTGGTTAGTATCTTCTGTTTTAATACTTGATAAACCATATAATGCAGATAAAATCTCTGTTTGCTCGCCTTCGTTTAATAATGATTTGTTCAGTACAAAATTAGGCAAAAGACTGATACCGCCTCCCTTTCCTCTTTTCGTATAGACAGGAATTCCTGCTGTGCTCAAAGCGTCTATGTCACGGCAAATAGTTCGTCTTGAAACACCGAAGTATTCAGTCAATTCTCTTGCTGAGACACTTTTCCTATCCAAAAGGATATAAACTATTTCGAATAGCCTGTTGATCTGCATACTTATCACCTGAAATCATTTTTTTATTCGTTAAATATACTATATCATAAGAGAGTGTGACGGAGCTCCTCCATGGGAAGAGGAATCGCAGGAACAGAAGGGTTTTGTCTTGAGACTTGACAGTAGGTACGCTTATCATCGAACTAAGCCATTGTTTTAGCTGAGCTTCTTCAATCGTGGGAAATCTTCAAAATAAATGCAAAAAGGCAACATGAAAGGGAAAGAGTCTGGGACATAAACTGAGGTGCCCTACAAATGTTAGACAAGAAAATCTAATGATTATGGGGTATTTTTATGTCAAAATAGTCAAGTGAATTCAAATTGGAAGTCGTAACAGAATACCAAAAAGAAAAACTATCTTATGAAGAATTAACTTAAAAATATGGGATTCCTTCACCAACACCCATTAAAGGATGGATAAGATTGGTTGAAGTTCAAGGAAAAGCCGCCTTGATGAAACGTAAACGCCAACATTTTTCTGATAAACAAAAGCTGACTGTAGTAGACTATACAGAGTTGATGGCGGAATATGCTAAACTTGGAGAAACAATAACAAATGCAGGGGATGATTTTTCCTCCTCATCTGCGATGGCTATTTATACAAACATGTTGACGAAATCAACGAAACTAACGGAGCTTTATTTGCAGTTAGGCCAATAATAAGACTCTATTTAGAACGAACCATTACTGGAGGCTATTCTTTTGTGTCTGGGCGCTTAACTAAAAGCTTGTTGTCTTCAAAAAAATCCTAGCAGGAAATTTTCCTGTTAGGATTTTTTGTTATTTATCTTTGCTTATCCCCTGTCGCCATTTGACTAATCAGATTTTGAAGAAAAGCCAACTGTTGAAAAGCGTGCTTCAATTATTTCTGTACATCTAAATTAAAATTAATGAGTTGAAAAAAACTAACCAATGAGTTTCACTCGTTCTACGTCTAAAAAATGCTGCAAGTTTAGTACAAGCCCGCCCAAAAGAGTTGCTTTGTCATTTAAAGAGGAATTTCTGACAATGACTTTATTTGAAAAACGGTTTTTCAAGCTGCCTTTTAATTGCTGAATCATATCAGGGATTTCACGATAAAGGGAGCTGTTCAGCACGATAACTTCAGGGTCATAGTGGGCAATTAAGTTATTAATGCCTATGCTTAAATACTGGCAGTTTTCTTTAACAACCTGAACAGCATCAGGGTCGTTATTCTGGTAATATTCCCGAAGAATGACGGAATTGACGTAGTCCATTGATTTAATTTGTGCAAATTTTTCAAAACAAACTTTATTGGCTGCATACATTTCTAGACAGCCATGATTTCCGCAAGGGCATTTCTCCCCATTCATAACTACAATTTGGTGACCTATTTCACCGGCAAACCCATGAGAGCCCACTTGTAGTTCGCCGTTTTGAACAATCCCGGCACCAATCCCACTATGCATGTTTATGCTGATTAGACTGGAAGAATCGGAAGTAAAGGTGTATTCGCCCAAAGCAGATAAATTCGCTTCGTTTTCTAGATAAACGGGATAATCACTTAGCTCTTCCGCAATTTGCCGAAAAGAAATTTGTTCTAAATTATGATGAGGGGTAAAAATGATATCGCCATTGTAAACTGGTCCGTGAATGGCAAGGACGACGCCGATAACCCCGTAATTGGTCTTGGGTAATATTTCGTTAAATGAAGTGAAGATTTCCGCAAAATATTTTTTTATGGTCTCTTCATCCAAGGTAATTGGTTTCTTTTGAAAAATGCTGACTTCTTCTCCGTCAAGATAGGTTAGTAGCGCATTAATATAATTATAGCCAACATCAATCGAAATTGACAGACCAGCTTTACCGTTGTACTTCAAGATGATTGGTTTACGGCCTCCCGCGTTGCTGGATGAACCGATTCCTGTTTCCAGCACTAAATAATCCTCAATCAATTTTTTTACAATGACAGAAACAGTTGCCTTTGTAAGGCCTGTCATTGTGGCTAAATCTGCTCGAGAAAGATTTCGGTTGTTCATAATAAGCTCGAGACACAAGGATTCATTAGGTGTACGTCGGGTGTAATGTAAATTTTCCATCGAAAAAACACCTCCTATTAATTTGTTTGTTATATATACTTAATACAGTATACATATAATTCGTGCAGCTTACTAGTTTTTTTGTATTTCCTAGTTTGTTTGTAAAATGAACATACTATATTGAGAATTAAAATATAAAAACTATAATTTCACTAAATAAATCTTTTTTAAATGTAAAAAGAGACTTGACTAATATAGGATAAACGGTTAACATGATGGCGTTGAATTAGTTTGTAAAAAGAACAAACTAACGTGAATGTCATTTTATTTTTAGGAGGAAGAAATAATGAGCTATTTTCCACGCGTAGAAAAAATTAAATATGAAGGTCCCAAAACAACGAATCCATTTGCTTTTCGTCACTACAATCCAGAGGAAATAGTTGCTGGTAAATCAATGAAAGAGCATTTACGTTTTGCTGTTGCATACTGGCATACGATGACACAAGATGGCAGTGATCCTTTTGGATTACCAACAAATCAGCGAACATGGATTGCTTCTACTGAAATGGAAACTTCACGAAATCGAGTAACTGCATTTTTTGAAATTTTAGAAAAATTGGGTGTAGAGTATTTTTGTTTTCATGATGTTGATATTGCTCCAGAAGGAGACAGCTTAGAAGAATTCTATAAGAACTTAGATGAAATTACGGATTTGATTAAGGAACAAATGGATCGGACAGGAATCAAACTGTTATGGAACACCGCAAATATGTTCAGTCATCCAAGGTATGTCAATGGAGCTGCATCAGCTAACCATGCAGATGTATTCGCTTATGCCGCTGCACAAGTGAAAAAAGGGCTGGATATTTCGAAAAAACTAAATGGCGAGAACTATGTATTCTGGGGCGGACGTGAAGGCTATGAAACCTTATTGAATACAGATATGGCATTTGAGCAAGACAATATTGCACGTTTATTCAAAATGGCCATTGCGTATGGCGAAAAAATTGGGCATAAGCCGCAGTTCTTAATTGAACCAAAGCCAAAAGAGCCTAGCAAACATCAATATGATTTTGATGCAGCAACTGCCCTGCAATTCATCCAAAAGTATGGATTGGAAGGTGAATTCAAGCTAAATCTGGAAGCCAATCATGCAACGTTAGCTGGTCATACATTTGAGCATGAAATTGAAGTTGCCCGAACCAACAACGCGTTAGGTTCGCTAGATGCCAACCAAGGAGATGTTCTACTAGGCTGGGATACAGATGAATTTCCAACAAATGTGTATGATGTGACATTAGCTATGTACGGTGTTTTGGAAAATGGCGGAATTGCTCCAGGCGGAATTAATTTTGATTCAAAAGTACGCCGTTCAAGTTTTGAAATGGAAGATTTATTCTTGGCTCATATTGCAGGTATGGATACTTTTGCACGAGGCTTGAAGGCTGCAGCGAAATTAAAAGAAGATCGTTTCTTTGATGACTTGAAGGAAAAACGATATGCGACCTTTAAAGAAGGAATTGGGGCATCGATTGTTGCTGATAAGGAAAACTTAGAAAGCTTGACGGAATATGCGTTGAAACTAAAGGAAATTAAACTGGAATCAAGCCATATTGAGTACGTGAAATCTTGTCTGAATGATTATTTAGTGTAAAAGATAAAAGTTCTCTACAATTGGCTGCAAAGTTATAAAGGGAGCTTGAGTTAGTTTTTGATAGGAATATTAAATTGTTTGGATTGTAGAGAGTTTTTCTTTTGTGAAGTAACTAAAAATGATAGGAATGGAGCTGCCGATGAAAATGCAAAATCCTATTAACACAGGGGGGGCTGCCAATAAAGAGGACGTAACAGTCTTTTCATTAGGCTCTGAAGGTCCTGATGTAGGTGTGATGAGTGTAATTGAGTCGCAAGGAAAATCTGGAAAGATTCTTCATTATGGATTTGATTATACCGATACATGGCTAAAGGGCGTTGATAATGGTCGAATCACTGCTATTGTTGATTAAGAGGCCTACCAATTTGGTTATCAAGTAATTTAAAATTTAGTTAAATCGATTGATGGGAGAAAAACTTGATCAACCATTCCAATTGATGTGAAATATGTTCAGGCAGTAGACCTGCAGAGTTAGGTAAATGAAAAAGTAAGGTGAAAACCGATTTAGTAGAGGATTTAGCAAAAGAAAGTACCGATGAATCTGAAAAATAAAAAATTATAGCTTAGCTTTTGGGGATGAACAAGTTGCTTATCTCCCATCAGCTATCTTAAGAAGAGGTGAAAAGATGGCTTATGTTTTAGGGCTTGATTTAGGAACAAGTGCGCTTAAAGGATTAGTAGTTGATAAACATGGACGAGTAGTAGCTGAAGCAACAGCGTCTTATCCATTAGCTACTCCGCAAATCGGATATAGCGAGCAAAACCCTATTCACTGGACTGAAGCAGCTGATAAGGTTATAAAAGAACTGCTGACAGTAATTCCTGACATGAAAGATTTATTAGAAGGGATTAGCTTTTCAGGACAAATGCATAGTTTAGTGCTGCTTGATGAGGAAAATGAGCCGTTGCGTCCGGCAATTTTATGGAATGATGTCCGCACGACAAAGCAATGCAAAGAAATTACAGAAACAATGGGAGATGTTATCCTCGCCCATACAAAAAATATTGCTTTGGAAGGCTTTACTCTACCTAAAATTTTGTGGGTGCAGGAAAATGAACCGGAGATTTGGGCACAGACGAAACAAATTCAGCTACCCAAGGATTATTTGCGTTTTTGGCTTACAGGTGACTACAATATGGACTATTCTGATGCGGCTGGAACATTATTATTGAATCAAGAAAGTCAACAGTGGGATACAGAGATCTTAGAGCAATGGAACATTCCTATTTCGATTCTTCCAGCACTTGTTGAGTCTGCAGAGGTTGTAGGTCTTCTAAAACAAGATTTAAAAGAACGTTATGGATTTACTAAGGACATCAAGATTATTGCTGGAGGAGCAGATAATGCTTGTGCGGCGGTAGGCGCTGGTATTGTCAATGAAAAAATTGGTCTATGCTCCATCGGTACAAGTGGTGTGTTCCTTAAATATGAGGATGGAGTAGACAAGGATTATCAGGGGAAATTACATGTATTCCATCATGCGATAAAAGATGCTGCCTATTCAATGGGGGTTACTTTAGCAGCGGGAAACAGTTTGGATTGGTTCAAGAAGACGTTTGCGCAGAATCAGTCCTTTGACACGCTGTTAGCAGAGATTGATACGGTACCAGCTGGAAGTGACGGGCTGCTCTTTTCACCTTACATTGTTGGAGAGCGTACCCCATATAGTGACAGTCAAATTCGCGGAAGCTTTATTGGTATGGATACGCATCACCAACTGAAGCACTTTAGTCGAAGTGTTTTAGAGGGGATTACGTTTTCGCTAAAAGACTCCCAGCAAATGATGGAGGAAGTAACTACCGAAAGGCTGGAGAGAATCGTCTCCGTAGGCGGGGGTGCAAAAAATGAGAATTGGCTGCAAATGCAGGCTGATATTTTTAATACACCCATCGTTACTTTAACGACAGAGCAGGGACCTGGCTTAGGGGCGGCTATGTTGGCAGCAGTTGGCTGTCAATGGTATTCAGATTTGAATGAATGTGCGAGTCAATTTGTCACGTATAAAGAAGTAGTTCAGCCTCAAAGAGAACAAGCAGCAGCATACAAAAAAGTGTATGCACGCTATCAAATGGTATATAACGCAACAAAAGATATTTGCCATGACTATTTTTCTACGCTTGATTAATTAGAAGATGAAGCAGGAAAAAACTTTATAACGGTTTTCAATATAATTTTTTTAAGTCAAAAAGGGACCTTAGTCACTTCGATTAATAATTGGAGTAGCTAAGATCCCTTTTTATATTCGATTCATAAGGTATTAATACTGTGAGTCAATGAATTGAATTCTGTAATCAGCCATTGGGTCACTACTACTGTCAAAGAAACGAACAGCTATTTTTATGATATAGTAAGTGTATCTGGAAAACGATGGAGGAAGCGAATGAATAATAATGATAGATTACTGCGTCTGAGATATGCATTGGACATGAAGGATGCAGATATAGTAAAAGCTTTTGAACTAGGTGGATTAGTTGTTTCTAAAGAAGAAGTGAAAGAAATGCTGACTAAAGAAAACAGCCAGCAGCATGAAGAACACGATGATTTTGAAAAGAATATCTATGTCAAAACGATTAATAATCAAGTACTGGATACGTTTTTGAATGGATTTATTACTTTAAAACGTGGTGAGCCTAAGAATGGAAAAGCTGATACCCCACAATTAAAAAGCAATGAAATTCGCCACATTAATAATATTCTTTTGAAAAAAGTGAAGATTGCCTTAGCCTTGACCAGCGACGACCTGTTGGATATTTTAGCTGAAGCTGGTGTCTATCCTTCAAAAGGAGAAATGAGTGCTATTTTGAGAAAAGAAGGGCATCGCAATTTTAAGCCTTGCGGAGATAAATATGCGCGTAATTTTTTGAAAGGCTTAGGCTTACGTTATCGTAAATCCTAGCATAAATAAGTAAGCTGTTTAGCAACATGATAGGTATAGAAAGTTGAGAAAACGCAGTCTACTTAAGAACCAAGAAGATCAATCATCATGAATCGGTGATTGGTCTTTTTGTCATTAATAGGCAGAGAATGTGGTCTACCACTTTAGGTTGAAAGTTAGCAGATTACGTGATACTCTGTGTGAGTATTAATTTTCACAAAAAATAACATATATTTGAAAAAGTTATTTAATCTTATGAAATTAATAATGAAAAGCAACAAAATTTTGTATATCTATATTATAGAGGAGCTATTAAGCAAGATAGTTAAAAATGAATGATTAATTAGGAGAAAGGCTATTTATGGTTAATCAAACGAAAAATGAAAAAGAAAACACAACTGATTTAGAAATAAAAAGGATAAGGAAAAGTGTTGTTTATAAAATTGTTGGATTAATTGTCGTAATCATTGCAGGAATCGGAATGAAGGTATATATGAATGAAAAGAATTTTAATGATGAGATGATGAAGGTTGTGAATAGTGATGAAGCTAAGAAAATATATGAAGAAACTATAATTAATAATGATCCTAGTGCCTTTACGCCTAATGGAGTTATTCAAAGTTATAAAATCGACTACAATTCTGTCAAACATAATCCGATGGGAGGGATTATGCTCATTCTAATTATTAATAATAACGAGAATCTCTATATTCATGTAACTTTGAGTAAAGATTATGAGGGCAGTTTGGATAACAGCTCAGGAGGTGCTTCTTCAAAATTAGACGATTTATTAAGCATTATGAACCTAAGTGATAATTAATTATTTTATAAAGAAGTAGAAATAAACTAGGAGAAATGATATCTATGGATAATCATAATAAAACTGAAAAAAACAATACAGTTAGCTCAGAAATAAAAAGGATAAGAAAGAGTGTTTTTTATAAAATTGTCGGGCTAATTTTGGTGATTATTGTAGGAATTGGAGTGAAAGTATATATGGATGAAAAAAAGTTTAATGATGAAATGATGAAGGTTGTAAGAGAGAATAAATCATTGGTAGAAGAAGAAATAAAAAAAGATGATTCATTTAGAAAGATAGAGACGATTGACATTGATTATTCTACCGTAAAACATAATCCAATGGGAGGAATTATGTTTGAGGGGTTCGTTAATGGGAATGAAAAACTCTCATTTTCTGCTGGTTTTAGAAAGTATATTAGAGCGGAAGATGAAGAGTATAGTGACTTAGAATCTACTGGAGTAGATTTTTCTAAAGAATTAGATGATTATTTAACAAGTGGTGATTCCGATGAATGATAATTATTTAACTGATGAAGATAGAAATAATATCGCTTGGAAGCAGTATTCGAATTATAAAGAAGGGGCAATTGTCAATATACCTGACAAAGGCAAAATGGGCTACGTCTCAAAAGTAGTAAATAACAAGGAAACCGGTGAACAAGCCTATATTGTTACTGATAAGAAGCTACCTAAAAATCCAACCTCAGAAGATTTAGCGAGTGTGGGTAACGTAACAGTCTTATATCGAGGATCTACCGCTCCTTCTGCGGGCAATATTGTGAATCCTTGGAATAATGATTTCTCAGATGTCCGAAAGGATTGGTTAGATAATGATGCCGCTATTGCTAAACAAATCGCAACGAATAATTTTACAGGTCCAACACCTCAATTGATTTCGGCTGCGGAAACACTGAATGAACAAATGGCTTTGTATAAGAATGCCTATTTTGATATTTACGGACACTCATTAGGGTCTATGAATGGTCAATATGCAGTTTCTGCAAGTAATTATCCTGAACGTATTCGTAGTGCCTATCTGTACCAAGGACCAAATATTTATGGCTTGTTGTCAGATAAACAGAAAAAGCAGGCAGATAAGCTGAGGGAGCGTATTTTTAATTATGTCGATATGAAAGATTATGTTCCTATCGGGTACGATCTCAAAGGTATAGGAATCATTATCCCTGTAGATTCCAAAGAAGATGTGGGATTAGTTGACCGTCATATGTGGGGTGGTTATGATTATGACGACCATGGAAATCTACGTGTGCCGCAAGGAAAAATGATCGGCATAAGGACTGCTCAGACCAAGATATTTATTCAAGGTCAGCTGAATACGTTAGATATATTGGCAAAGAAATTAAAAACAAGCGGCGGTGGATTATCGGCCTCTGAAGAAGCTTATTTAGACAGTCAGCGTGTATTGGCAGTTGTGAATGGGGTTTATCAGTTAGTGGAACAAGCGATTCAAGATTTGTCTGTAGAGTACAAAAAAGAAATAGGAGAAATTGAAAAGCTATGGGAAGAGACGCTTGCGGCTGCCCGTGACGTAGGAGCACATTTAGAAGAGAATGAAATTCTTTCTGCTTTAATGTCAGGAGGATGTACAAAAGAGACACTGGTTGTTCAACCAATTGCAGAGCTGGAAAGTACCTTTGCAGAAATTGCAGCAATTGGTGCAGACTTTGTTTCATTAGTGAATCAGATTAAATCAAGCGTGGCACAGCAATTAGCAACGGACAAAGAATTAGCTGAGCAAGTGGGCATTTTATGACAGAGGAACAAGTGAAACGAAATTTGACAAGTGAGTTAGATGAAATGGCATCCGACTTTGAAAAAAATCAGCAAATATATCAGAGAAAACGGGAGAAATTAGAAGAGCAATTATTGGAAATAGGAAGAGAGGAAAAATGACAAAAGAAACAGTTGATATAGAAGCACTGGCGAAAAAGATGATGAAGCAAATAGAAAAAATGATTATTCAATCTTCTATCGCAAGTACAGCACATGCAAAAGTGAAAACGAAAAAAGAAAAGTTAAAACAAAGTACTAAAGATACCTTGACTGTGACTAAAGGAAGTTTGGATGGTGTAGGGAGTGATTTATCTAGTTCGCTAAAAGGTTCATGGGGAACTCAAGCGAAGGAAAGCTTAACACGCAATAGTGAAAAATTAACAACATTTTAGATTGGTATTAGCAATTATACGGAGCAAAAAATGAAAGATTGAATTGTTTGGAATCAATTGTGTTTTCCAATCAAAAAGATCAGTTACTTTAGAGTTACGCTACTCTAAAATAACTGATTTTTTTTATAAAAAATTATCGATAAACAAACAGAGAGACGGCCATCGCTTTATGATACAGCTGCTATAGAATTTACTCAAACCAATAACTCATCCAGGCAAGAAATAGTACTGCCTTTACTTTCATAATAACGTATCATTTCGTCAATTTTCCTTCTATCGTAGCTGGTAATGCAGTCTGACAAAATCGTGACGCCATAGTCTGCTTTGCGCAGGTTATAACAGGTCGATTTAACACAAGCGACAGCATCTGCTCCTGTCAGGTAGAATTCGTTGATTTCATTAGCATTAATAAAGTCTGCAAATTCTTCGCTAGTCAATGCGTTGCCTTTATATTTGGTAAAAACATTTTCCGATACAATTTTCAAGTCTGGAGCTAATTCAGCACCCTGAGTATTGGTTTTAAAGGTTCTTGTCCCTGCTGATAAATTTTCATGCCTGATATAGATGACATGCATATTACTGTCAACGGCCCAATCAATCGCTGTATTAATGTTATCGATGATATCCTTGTAATTTTTTGTTATATCATTTTGAATATCGATAATTACTAATGCTTTGTTTTTCATAATGTCTCCTCCTAATTGTCTATAACTTCCACATAAAATTTTGTAGGGTATATAATGTTTGATTTGTTTACTCCTTTATTATACGAGGAGATTGTTGACATCAGTATGGCAACAATCTATACTGACTAAAAAGAAATTTTGAAAGGCGGCCATCCAATGAAGGTAGACAGGCTCGTTAGTATTATTATGATACTGCTAGATAAAAAGCGTATAGGTGCAAAAGAGCTGGCTGACAGGTTTGAGGTTTCAACCCGTACGATTTACCGTGATATAGACTCCATCAACATGGCAGGAGTTCCTGTTCGTTCAACATCGGGAGTATGCGGCGGCTTTGAAATCATGGAGAATTACAAGCTGGATAAAAAGGTCTTTTCAACGGATGAGCTTTCTGCTCTCATGATGGGGCTTTCCAGTCTGTCCAATATGATGTGGGGGGATGAACTGGTACATGCCCTTGCAAAGGTCAAAAGTTTTATCCCGGCTGATAAAGCAAAAGATATTGAGTTAAAGTCCAATCAGTTATCTATAGATTTAAGCCCATGGATGGGCAACAAGAACATACAGTCATATTTAGAAATAATCAAAGCAGCTTTAAAAGAAAACAGACTGCTTTCTTTTGACTATGCAGATCGCTACGGAAATGAGACGACTCGAACCGCTGAGCCCTATCAGTTGGTATTGAAAAATAGTCATTGGTATTGGCAGGGATACTGCTATCAAAGAAAGGATTTTCGCTTATTCAGGTTATCCCGTATGTCAAGCTTGAACATGCAGGAAGCAATTTTCTCACCGCGGGAATATCAAAGTGCACAGTTGGATTTTACAGATATTCTGGCGACCATGCAGACAGAAATCACTATTCGAATCCATAAGTCCATCATGGATAGTGTCCTTGATTATTGTACATATGAACAGTTTTTACCAGACGGTGATGAGCATTATCTTGTCCGCTTTCCTTTCATAGAAAATAACTACTACTACAGTATCCTTCTTAGCTTAGGGAATAAATGCGAATGTTTAGAGCCGGTGTCTATTCGCAAAGAAATCAAGCGCAGAATACATGAGATGGCGTCAATGTACGAAAGCTAAGTAATGGAGGGCAAGAAAGAGGGCAAGAAAAAGGTAAACAGGTTTTATCCAGCTATGATGAAGTGGAAGGAAGTACGGACCGAGGCTTTTTTTAGTGCTGAATAGTCTAAGTGCTTAATGAGATTACCAGAACCTCAGATATTTAACAGAGGTTATTTATTGACAGAGTTATTTTCCCATGTTAATCTGTTCAACATCATAAGAACAAAAAAATTGGAGGGAATCGACATGACATTCAGCAAAAATTTTGCAGTTAAATCTTGCTGTTGTTGTATGGTGCTAAAAAGCAGCATACCGCTTTGTCATGCCTGTTAACTGCCCAATTTTCGCTTATTTTTGATACTCGGAGTAGGAGTTTAGCCTCTTCTGGTGTCAGTCTAACGGAATTTCAAGGTGCTGATTAATAGTCAGCGCCTTTTTTTGTTTTTCAAAAATTTGTCAAAGGAGCCTACAATGATTATTAATTCTATCCAAGCGGCTATTGGTCATACGCCGTTATTGCGCTTCACACATCACGATTTTCCTGAAATCCCTGAAGGGTCTGCGGTTTATGCTAAGCTGGAATATTTGAATCCCGGCGGCAGTATTAAAGACCGGTTAGGTGTTTATCTAATCAATGAAGGATTGACCAGCGGCAGGATAACTAGAGAGACAACGATTATCGAACCTACCGCCGGCAACACAGGTATCGGAATTGCTTTGGCAGCTTTAGCTGTTGGGTTGCCAACAATTTTTGTCGTACCAGAGAAGTTTAGTCTAGAGAAACAAGCCTTAATGCAGGCTTTGGGAGCCAAAATTATTCATACACCTACTGAAGCAGGGATTACAGGTGCGATTGCCAAAGCAAGAGAGCTTCAGGAGGAACTGCCAGACAGCTATTTACCGCTGCAGTTTGAAAATCCTGCCAATCCTCAAGCCTATTATCAATCACTTGCTCCAGAAATAACCGCTGATGTCGGAGCGGAAATCACCAGTTTTGTAGCGGGAATCGGCAGCGGAGGGACGTTTAGCGGGGTTGCCAGTTACCTTTTGGAAAGAAATACAGCCGTTCGTTTAATTGGTGTAGAGCCAGAAGGTTCTATTTTGAATGGTGGATCTAGTCATAGCCATGAAATTGAAGGTATTGGCGTAGAGTTCATGCCGACTTTTCTGGAAGGACTGCCCATTACCAAATATGCAACTATCAGTGATTCAGAAGGATTTGCTATGACAAAAAGACTAGCAAAAGAACACGGACTTTTAGTGGGAAGCTCTTCAGGAGCCGCAATGCAGGCAGCGTTAGCAGAAGTAGCACAGCTGCCGGCCGGTAGTCAGGTTGTGACGATTTTTCCTGATGGGGGCGAACGTTATTTATCTAAAAATATTTATTCACGGGAGGATTATTAATATGCATATCAATACGAAGCTGATTCATGGCGGAATTTCAGAAGATAAAACGACTGGAGCTGTTAGCGTACCTATCTATCAGACCTCCACCTACAAGCAAAATGGGGTTGGACAACCGAAGGAATATGAGTATTCCCGCTCGGGCAATCCAACCCGTCATGCCTTGGAGGAATTAATCGCAGATTTGGAGGGTGGTGTGCAGGGCTTTGCTTTTAGCTCTGGTTTAGCAGGAATCCATGCAGTCTTGTCCCTGTTTTCTCCAGGAGATCATCTGCTTATGGGCGATGATGTTTATGGCGGCACTTTCCGTATTTTTGAGAAAGTGTTCGTTAAAAATGGGTTAGAATATACAATTATCGATACCAGTGACTTAGCAGCTATTGAAGAGAAGATACAGCCAAACACTAAGGGGCTCTACTTGGAATCCCCAAGCAATCCGCTGTTAAAGATTACTGATATTAAGGCTGCTGCGGCTCTTGCTAAAAAGCAGAATTTATTAGTCATGGTGGATAATACCTTTGCAACTCCTTATTTCCAGCAGCCTTTGGCATTAGGGGCAGACATTGTGATTCACAGTGGAACAAAATATCTTGGCGGACACAGTGATGTTGTCTCTGGGTTAGTGACAACGAATGATTCTCAGCTTGCACAAGAGCTTGCTTTTTTACAGAATGCGATTGGAGCTGTTCTAGGTCCGCAGGATAGTTGGCTGATGCAGCGGGGAATTAAAACGTTGGGTGTACGGATGGAAGAACATCAGCGTAATGCATTAGCTGTGGCGGAATTCTTGGAAAGCCATCCTGCTGTCGTTAAAGTTTATTATCCTGGATTAACCAGCCATAAAGGACATGAATTGGCAGAAAAACAAATGAGTGGTTTTAGCGGCATGGTCTCTTTTGAACTAAAGAACGAGCGCGCTGCGGTACCATTTGTAGAGGCCCTGCAGCTATTCACTTTAGCCGAGAGCTTGGGCGGTGTGGAAAGTCTGGTAGAGGTTCCATCTGTTATGACCCATGCGTCTATTCCAAAAGAAAAAAGGGAAGCAGCAGGAATTAGGGATGGTTTAATCCGTTTATCGGTAGGGCTTGAATATGTAGAGGATTTGCTAACTGATCTGAAACTAGGACTTGCAAAGGCTGGTGTTTAGGTATGGGTTTGGAGTTTATGCCGATTTTTGAAGAGTGGGCAGCAGATTATGATGATGAGGTCAATGGCGGTAATCCAGAGTATCAGGAAGTGTTTGCCGACTATTGGAAAATATTGGATGAAATCACCGCAGCTGCTGGAGATGTTGTGCTAGAGTTTGGAAGCGGTACTGGCAATTTGACGGAAAAATTAGTCGCTGCTGGAAAGACTGTGTATCCAGTAGAACCTTCTGTGGAAATGCGCAAGCTTGCTAAAAGAAAGGCAAGCCTTCAAAAGTTGAATTTCTTAGCAGGGGATATGGAAAACTTTCCTGAACTACCGGAAGCGGTGGATACGATTGTTTCAAATTTAGTGTTTCATCATTTGACTGCTGCTGAAAAAACAAGGGCACTTGAGCGTTACAGTCAGCTGCTGCCGAATGATGGGAAAATCATATTCGGTGATACGATGTTTCTATCTCAGGACACTTATGCTAAAATATTGGAAGAGAAAAAGGCCTTGGGGGAGCACCAGCTTGCAGCAGATTTGGAGCGGGAGTATTATCCGTTACTATCAGACCTGGAAGAGAGCTTCACTAGGAACGGCTTTCGGACGATGTATCGGCAAATGAATCGCTTTGTTTGGCTGGTCATCGCAAAAAAATGAGCGGAGGAAGAACAATATGAGAATGAATGTTGAAAGCTTTAACTTGGATCATACGAAGGTTAAGGCACCTTATATCCGTGTAGCGGATAAAAAAACAGGGGCTAATGGAGATTTGATTGTAAAATATGATGTTCGCCTGAAGCAGCCGAATAAAGAGCACATGGAAATGGCGGCGCTGCATTCATTGGAACACTTAACCGCAGAATTAATCCGCAATCACGCAGATTATATTGTGGACTGGTCGCCAATGGGCTGTCAAACCGGCTTTTACTTAACTGTATTAAACCATGACAACATTGATGAAGTTATGGAGGTTTTAGAAAAAACGATGAAGGATGTCCTACAGGCAACTGAAGTTCCGGCAAGTAATCCGGTTCAATGCGGCTGGGCAGATAGTCATACGCTAGAAGGCGCCCAAGCACTAGCGCAAGAATTTCTGGACCAGCGTGCAGAATGGGGCAACGTTTTTGCAGATTAGTGTTGGCAGTAAAAAAGTTAGTTGTCAGATTTTGTTTCAATAAGAAATGAAAAACAGTTAGGCACTTTGTAGCAATCTTCAAAAGTTAGACCAAAAATCTAACCTTTGGGGGTTGCTTCACTTTTGCCTAGCTTTTTTGTTGCTTTCTTAAAGGATATCTCTTTTCTTTTTGAAATATATTACGAGGTTGCAACAGAAATCGTTAGCTTCAAGCACCAGGTAGGTACTTTTCAGCATCTGCTCTACTTACGCAGTAAGTAATCACAGTGGTTCAAAGCACCAGGTAAGTACTTTTCAGCATCTGTTCTACTTACGCAGTAAGTAATCACAGTGGTTCAAAGCACCAGGTAGGTACTTTTCAGCATCTGTTCTACTTACGTAGTAAGTAATCACAGTGGTTCAAAGCAATAAGCAGGAAATTACGAAAATGACAGTCAACATGAAGGTAAACCATTCGATGTTGACGGCTTCCTACCTGGTGCGCCACAAATGTTTGCTAAATTCTGACGTATTGCCGAAGCAGCTGCTCCTGCGGTTACTCGTCGCAATTCAGTGCTTTGTGAGTGCTCCTGCGGTTACTCGTCGCAGTTCAGTGCCCGTATGTGTGACTGTCTCACTGTTTATTCGGTTTTAAACATATTAAAAGTTTGAGAATTTAGTTAGGTTCCAGATTCATTACTATGTTCCTATACCTCTTAGAGCTTAGCTTCTTACTATTTAGCTTGACGTTTTTCCCATTTTGAGTGTTATTTGTATATAGGATTTGATAAATTCCTCCTTGAGTATCATCTGGAAGCTGGCTTTCTTACATGCTATACTTTCTTAAAATGAACAAAAAGGAGAAGGACTGTTGGGAGAGAAACACAAAAGGAAATGGAGAATAACGATTCTCGGGTTGTTGGTATTGCTTTTATTGAGCGGTTGTACAGAAGACCGTGTGAAAGCAATCAATATAAAAAATACAGAAGTCTTCACTATAGGAGAAGAGGACGTAAATAAAGAATTGGAAACCAGTAATCAGACATTTTCAAATTACCAGTTTGAAGGGCTGACCTTCAGGAAGACTTATGGATGGGCTGACGATTCGTTTATATTGCGGCTGACTAAAAACTACCGCGATGAAATTTACGAGTACAATACAGCAAGTAGAGAATTTACACACATTACTGATTTGTCCTTGGCCTCAAATGAAATCCAAGCGGATTTACGTATTGGCGATTATTTGTATTTGATTGTTGCTAAGGAAATTAGAAAATCGAGTACAGGATATGGTGTTTTTAATTATTTACTTATGACTATTAACAGTAAAACCAAGCATGTTGAGACCAGAGAGATTGCGACTCTACATGAGGCTCCGCTTTTTAGAAGTATCGGATTTCAGATTAAAGAAGGTATCTTAGGGATTCGTTATGGGGAGGCGTACATAGATGAGATGGACTATATTTCTTTGGACCTAGTTATTAGTAAAGAAGAACAGGCGCAAATTGAATTGGAGAAAGAAAAAGAAAATGAGATTTTCGAAAATTCTTTTGAAGTAAAGCTGGGAAATTCATATATGGATATAAGTGAATTAGATAAAGAAGAGTGGGATCGGATTGAAGGATATCTTTGGAAAGACTCATACTTACTATATATTCCACAAAAGCTGGAAAGAGAACCGGGAATCCCGGATGATGAAGAAAGTGAGTCTGTGTATCAAGGGCAATACTATATCTATAATTATCGAACGAAAGAGAGACTGAGAGTCGCTTATCTGAGTTTGGACAATCGAGAAGTCGTCAAGATGACGGATAATTTTATTATGATTACGCCGGAAGATGGCGACCGACGCTTGATTCGGCTTCGTGAAGAGGAAGGGAAAGTTCTCAAAGAACAGATTGAAATTCCAGGAACAGAGGATGTTCGTTATGTGAAAATGCTGACTACGAGAGCTGGGAAAACACTTGTTTTAGTGAATTTAGGAGACAGTACAAATGGGAATCTCCTAATAATGCAGGAGAATTGAAGGGGCATTTTACTGTGCAATCCTCCGAAAAGTAACTGCTGCCTGTAGTAAGAAGTAGAGAGGAAGATAATTTGTGTGTATCGAGTAAATCTATTCACCATTTTTATAGATAAATACATAATCCAATTCGTATACTAGCAGTAGAGAAAAAGAGAAATAGAAAAGCTAAAAGGGAGCTGAGCGAGTGAAAAAAATAAAAGGGGTGCGTCTGCTATTGGGCCTGTTGGGTTTAGGTATACTATTGGCAGGTGCGATGTATTGGCGGCTTCAGCTGCCTGACAAGACCGCAACGATTTCTACAACTGAAAGCAGCAGAGAGCCTCAAGTGTCGTCCGTGCAAAGTACGGAAGTATCGACAACCAAAGCAATAGAAGCTTCTTCAGAAACTATTGAAAGCAGTACGGAGTCTTCCAGTAATCAGGCGGAACCGGAGGCAGTATTCCATACAAGGGTCAGTCAAATTGCCAATGAATCAGTTAGTCATTTAACTGGCAAAAAAGGAATTTATGTCGCAGATGTCAATCAAGTAGCGGATATCTATCTGGAAAATAGCGACAGCCCGATTCGAGCAGCTAGTATTATCAAGCTGTTCCTGATGGATATGTTTTATTATCAGGTTCAGGCAGGGCTGCTTCAACTAGATACAAGCTATGCGTTAAAAGCATCTGATAAGGTTGGCGGCTCTGGAGTGATTCAACAAATGGCGGAAGGCAGCTTGTTTACGTATGAAGAGCTAGTTAATTATATGATTACGGTGAGCGATAATACAGCCAGTAATATCTTGTTAGACATATTAGGTGGTACAGGGACGGTTAATCAATTCATTCAGCAGCAAGGCTATCTGAATACTCGATTTGAACGGCGCTTTTTAGATACAGCAGCATTAGCTAGCGGTTTAGATAATTACACTTCGGCTGGGGATGTGGGAAGATTATTAACGGCAATCTATCATAAGCAGGCGGTTTCCCCTGTCTACGATCAGCAAATGCTTATGGTACTTGCAGGCGGTCAAAACCGGACAAAACTACCGGCGCAAATCGGTGCTGAGGTAACGGTCTATAACAAAACCGGTGAATACTCCGAATATGGTGTACAAAGCGATGCCTGTATTTTTGAGAAGAATGGCAAGGCATATATACTGGTTATCCTATCGCAGGATGGTAATGAAGGGGAACAGTTTCCGGCGATGAACCAATTTGGTTTGGCAATCTACAATGAATATTTAAGCGCAGATTAAATAAAAGGCTGCGGTTTAGCCTGAACTCATAAGTTGCAGCTCTCTAAACCTTGTCAGCTTTATTGAATGAATCATTTGTTCGATGAATAAGCTTGGGTGAAGGATTGTGTATGTTCAAAAAAATTCTGGATATTTGCGGTTGTATAGACCCTGTAGTAGAGTGTTTATTGTAAGGACTTATGATCCGTGACAAGCAATTTCATTTCAGACAATGGAGGAGGATTATGATGAAAATAACACAATTAACGGTGGATACACTAAAGCGCGCACAGGAACGTTTTGAAGAAACTCTTAATCAGATGAGTGCAGCAGAGGCAAACACGATGCCGGCACCGCTGATTAAGTCAGTAACTTGGCTAATATGGCACACGGCACGAGAACTGGATTTTCAGATTTCAGACCTAAATCAGACCCAACCGCTATGGCTGGCAGCAGGCTGGAGCGATAAATTTGCCTTGGATTTGCCAGATGATACAGAGGATTGGCGGCATACACCGGAAGAAGCGGCAAAAGTAGTTGTAACAGATAAAAACCTGCTGCTGGATTATCTGACAGCCAGCGTAAATCTTACGAACACCTATTTAGAAACAGTGGAAGAAGAACAGCTTAGCGAAGTCATTGACAAAAGCTGGACACCGCCGGTTACACGACAGGTTCGTTTGGTTTCAGCTGTTGATGATGCAGTGATGCATTCAGGACAGGCGGTTTATACAAGAAGACTAGTTATTGGGAAATAGGAGAAAGCTCATAAACGATGTCCCAAAGCAGGATATCTAGTGTTGCTAGAAGAAACGGAGAATCAGTTATGGCAGATTTATTGAAAAATATGTACAATCAGCAATCAATTAACGGTCTTGCAGAGGATATCCAGACTGTTTATCCTACCTTTCCAATCGAGTCCTTTTTATCAGAAGTCATAGATGACGCATGGGCGGATTTGGAATTGAAGGCTAGGATGCGGAAAATCAGCACAAGCTTAGGGAATTATCTGCCTTCCGACTATGAAGAGGCATTGACGGTGCTCGATAAGGTTGTTGCAAACTACTCTGGTTTTTTCGGCATCTTATTTCCTGATTTTGTTGAGGTTTATGGACAAAGCGATACTGATTGGGCGCTGTCAGTAGCGGCGCTGGAAAGATATACGGTGTATTCTTCTTCCGAATTTGCTGTACGGCCGTTTATCATAAAAGATAGCGAACGAATGATGAAGCAGATGAGAAGCTGGTCCCAAAGTGAAAATGAACATATTCGCAGACTGGCAAGTGAAGGCTGTCGACCTCAGCTGCCTTGGGGTGTGGCATTAAGTGCTTATAAAATAGATCCATCTCCCGTACTGCCTATATTAGAACAGCTAAAGACTGATCCTTCCCTATATGTTCGGAAAAGTGTTGCTAATAATTTGAATGATATTTCTAAAACCCATCCAGAACTTGTCATGGAGCTCGCTAGGGAGTGGTATGGCGAAAATGAGCAGACAAACTGGATTTTGAAGCATGGCTGTCGGACACTGTTAAAAAGAGGCAATCAAGAAGTACTGGCAGTTTTTGGTTATCATGATGCTTCAGCGATAATTATTGAGGATTTTTCTTTAGCAAATGACGTTATTTCAAAGGGAGAAGAGCTCAGCTTTTCAGTCGCTCTTTCTGCAAATGAGGCGACAAAGATTCGGCTGGAATATGGGATTGATTATGTAAAAGCCAATGGGAAAAGAAATCGGAAAATCTTTAAAATATCTGAGCTTTCGCTAAAAGAAGGAGAGCAAAAACTATACAGCAAGACGCACTCTTTTGCAGATTTAACTACCAGAAAGCATTATCCGGGGCAGCATACCATTACACTGATTGTAAATGGTGCTGAACGTGAAACGCTGGATTTTGATTTAAATGGTTGAGTGTTGGAAAGAGCTGTTCTAAGTATGTTCTTATAGTCAAATAAAAAAAGGTATGCCCTGAAAGTTGTAAAACATAACAACCTTCAGGGCATGCTTTTTTTATTTGACTATTTTTTCGTTAGCTTCTTAAGCCTCGGCCTTTGTTAATCAAGTACCAGCAGACGGCATAAAGTACAGTGATAAACAGAATGAGAATCGTCATCGAAATGACAATTGGAACATCCTGAACACCAAGAAAGCCGTATCTAAAGCCTGAAATCATATAGACGATAGGGTTAACTTTTGAAACAGCCTGCCAGAAAGGCGGCAGCATAGAAATAGCATAGAATACACCGCCAAGGTAAGTTAACGGTTGTAAAACGAATGTAGGGACAATTGATACATCATCAAAGGATTGAGCAAAAATCCCGTTTAGTAAGCCGGCTAATGAGAATAAAATAGCAGTCATAAGCAAGGTAAGGATGACGATGAACCATGAGTATACATGAAGCGGCACAAAGAACAATGAGATAATAGTGACAAGTGTGCCGACTAAAATGCTTCGTCCCATCCCGCCGATAACAAAGCCCCAGATAATAATATGTGTAGGGACTGGAGCAACTAAGATTTCTTCAATATTTTTCTGGAATTTCTGAGAGAAAAAGGAAGAAGAGACATTAGAATAAGAGCTGGTGATTACCGACATCATGATGAGACCGGGAACAATAAATTCCATGTAGGAAAAGCCTGCCATTTGTCCGATTCGTCCGCCAATCAGGTTTCCAAAAATGACAAAGTACAGGGATGTGGTGATGACAGGCGGCACCAGTGTTTGCACCCAGATGCGCAGATAACGATTCGTTTCTTTTACTGCCAGACTTTTTAAAGCAGTGAAATATAGATTAAACATTTTTTGTTCTCCTTATTTGTACTAACGTATTGATTTTTCTTCTGTGATTTTTAGGAATAGTTCTTCCAGACGATTGGACTTATTACGCATGGATAGAATGTGGACACCTTGCTTCGTAAGCTGATCAAATAAATCATTCAAGCCCTGATTGCGCTCAACCTCTACAGCTAGGGTCTGATCATCTTCAAAAGCGCTCTTGTAACCAGTGATTTCAGGCTGCTTATCGTAAGGAGCCAAATCAAAGATGAAGGTTTCAAACTGCAGCTTTGATAGAAGCGTCTTCATGCTAGTATTTTCAATCAGCTCCCCAGACTGAATGATTCCAATATTTCGACAGAGCATTTCTGCCTCTTCTAAATAATGAGTCGTTAGAATAATCGTCGTACCGCTGTTATTCAATTCCCTTAGGAAATCCCACATTTCACGTCTCAACTCAATATCTACACCAGCAGTTGGTTCATCCAGAATAAGCAGGCGAGGTTCATGCATCAAGGCGCGGGCAATCATCAACCGGCGTTTCATTCCGCCAGAAAGCATTCGAGCACGCACGTTGCGCTTTTCCCATAAATCAGACTGCTTCAGGTACTTTTCGCTGCGCTTCAAAGCTTCTTTGCGAGAGACCCCATAGTAGCCAGCCTGATTTACAACAATCTGCTGGACTGTTTCAAAGGGATTGAAGTTAAATTCTTGAGGGACCAGTCCAATCTGCTGCTTGGCGAGCACTAGCTCTGTATCCAGGTCATAGTCGAAAACCTTCACCTTCCCTGAAGTTTTGTTGACAAGGGAAGTAATGATACCGATTGTGGTTGATTTTCCAGCACCGTTTGGACCTAAGAGAGCATAAAAGTCGCCTTCTTCTACGGTTAAGTTAATTCCTCTCAACGCTTCGACGCCGGAGGCATATACTTTTTTTAAATCTGTTATTTCTAATGCGTAGGTCATTTTGTTCGCTATCTCCTTTTCCTTTTTGAAGAAATCAGGATATAGAAAACTTTTGCAGATTTCTATATCTAACCAGTCCATAAACACCAGTTTTAAAGGACCAAACCTTAACGGTCAGACAAATTCCTTCGTAGACACGATTCTTTTATTTTATCATTAATCTTCTGGTTTACAAAGCTAAGTAGCTCTTACATTTATTTTTGTTGCATTTCTTAAAACGTGAAGGAGGATTAATAGACAAAGTAGTTCCTATTTTAAGCTAGAGGGCGTTAAAAAGTGGAGTGGTCTCTGAATTTTTCAGAGATTATTGTGAAAATTAAGAAAGGAAACACAGCTTAGGCGGCATATAAACTATAGTAACAGAATGGTATGCGCTGTTTTGATAACTATTTCTTGGAAAAACTAGTTTCACTTATCTTTAAGAACTAGTCTATATAACGATTCAACTCTAAAGCTTTCAGATACGCCTAATTCTAGTTGACAATTTTCGCCTATCAAGATACGTTATATTGTGAAGTCTGGATTGTAGAGAAATAAAAAAAGAAATAGCCTTTAAAAAGATGTTTCAAGGTGATGAGTGATTGGCATACAACCTGGTCTAAAACATAAAATGGCCAGACTGTGTTTTTTTCATATCGTAAAAAACGTTAGCAGCGTCTGTGAAACAGTCAAATAAATAATGAGGGGTAAGAGAAACACGATGAAAAATATTAAATTAACTATTGAATATGACGGCGGAAGATATCTTGGTTGGCAAAGACTTGGCGATTCAGACAAAACGATTCAAGGGAAAATTGAGCATATTCTTTCCCAGATTATTGGAACGAAGATTGAAATTATCGGCTCGGGTAGAACAGATGCCGGAGCGCACGCTAAAGGACAAGTTGCAAATTTTAAAACAGATGCGACAGTGGATTTAGCAGAGATGCTGACAACGCTAAATAACCAGCTGCCTCGTGATGTTGTGGTGAAGAAATTGGAAGAAGTGCCAGAACGGTTTCATGCCAGATATAATGCAGCGGGGAAGAAATATAGCTACTATGTTTGGAATGAAGTGATTCCTTCTGCATTTGAACGGAATTACAGCTTTCACTATGCAGAGCCGTTAGACCTTGAGCTGATGAATGAGGCTTGTCGGAAATTAATAGGGACACATGATTTTATTGGTTTTTCTTCTCTTAAAAAAACAAAAAAATCAACCGTTCGAACGATTAATGAGCTTTCGATTCAACAAGAAGCTGGTTTGCTTCATTTTACATTTGTTGGAGATGGCTTCTTATACAAAATGGTGAGAATTATTATGGGGACACTGTTGGAAATTGGTACAGGAACGATGAAATTAGAAACAATCGATGAGGTATTTGAACGGAAAATTAGAAGTGATGCCGGAATGACGGTGCCGTCACAAGGGCTTTTTCTTGATGAAGTTTATTATAAATAGACATACAGGAGAAGCTTTTTCCAACGATATCCTTGAAAGGCTCAGATAGCAGCGCACACAAAAACACCTCAAAGCTCAAAAGAGTGCTGAGGTGTTTTTGTACGCTTGCTAGGAGGATAGTAAAAGGAGCGAAACAGACGCTCTTTTTGTTTCACTCTTTCATCCAAATAAGCAGAGCGATAGAAAACATTAGTTGTGCTAATCTGTGGCTTGAAAAAAATACAACAAAAAATTAAGATAGGCATTTTGAAACGCCAAAGAATCTACCAAATATTTTCATCAGGAGAAGCTTTTTCTATCAAATGATTATACAAATCCTGATTTTCTAGATAGTTTTTATACAATACTGTCTTTTTAGTCGGGTTGGGGTTCATAGAATCCCACTCTCCAGGAGCCCCTCTCTCAGGTCCCATCGTAATCATTACTGTATGAAAAAGAGGTTCAATAGTGTCACCAGCTGTCTCAAACCGATAAAAGTGAATACCTCCTTGTTCTTGCTGTGCAACCTCTAAAATGGAGCCGTTAAGACGATAAGAGTATTGGTGAATATCTATATAGGTTTCGAAGTCTTCGGCTAGGATAATATTTCCACCCCCATCGGTGTAGCTGGCTGTACTCATTGCCAATAAAACTTTTATGGGCATATCCAAGTCATAATAATTTTCTAGAGCAACTGATTCGGGAGACAGTGATTCTTTTGTTGAAGTACTTGTTTCGGTTGTCTCTTGTGAATGTGACGCATTGTTCTGTGTCTCGCTCGTTTTTTCTATGGTGCCGCTTTTTGAGCTTTGCGTCTTGCTTTCTCGTGCAGATGACTTTGCAGTAGATGAAGACATCATCTCTTGTTGGCTTCTACTATTGGTTGATAACGAAGGAACATCTTTACTGCTGCTGCAGCTGGAAAATAACAGTAAGCTAATAAGTAAAGCAGTTACTTGTAATGTCCTGTTTGAAATTATAAACGGGTATAGATTTTGTGTTTTTTTCATTTTCATTTCCTCACTTCTGCATGTGCTGTTAATAATTATAACTTGTCCTTAGAAAAAAAAGCAGCTTATTTTTGCTCTACAGCAGATGATTCGTGCTTTTTCTTTATCCGCAGTACAATAAGGATAACGAAAGTAGAGGAGTGGAGTATATGTCAAGCTATGAAAAAAGAACAGAAGATCATTTGCTTTCACCGGAAAATACGGTGTTAACAATTATTGACTATCAACCGACACAAATCAATTCGATTAATTCAATGAATCGTTCAGAACTGATTCGCAATACTGAAATTGTGATTGAACTAGCTAAGCTTTACGGTATTCCTATTGTGCTGTCAACGGTGAATGTGGAGAAAGGCTGGAATTCTGATACAATTCCAGTATTGAAGAGAGCTGTTGGTGATGGCGTTCAGTCTTATGATCGAAGCTCAATCAACGCTTGGGAGGATCAGGAGTATAATGCTGCTGTAAAGGCATTCGGACGTAAAAAAATCCTGATTGCTGCTTTATGGACAGAAGCTTGCCTAACCTTTCCAACGTTGGATGCACTGAAGGAAGGCTATGAAGTCTATCCCATCGTAGATGCGGTTGGAGGAACCTCTTTACTGGCTCACGAGACTGCCTTACGCCGTGTAGAACAAGCCGGTGCCCAGTTAACAACGATAGCTCAATTAGCCTGCGAGCTGCAAAGAGACTGGAACAGAGAAGAAACTGTACCAGGCTTCGATGAGCTGATGACTAAGTTTGGTGCTTTTTCTAATTTGAGGTAATCGGAAAATCAGGAGTATATTGTGAAACAGACGTATCTAAGCCTAGCCATTTCTTTTATTTGTTGAACTGTAGAAACTCAGGTTGTCTATGTATGGTATAAGTAGAAAAGACTCAGTGGTCAGTGACAGCTGAATGAGTAAAAAGAAGCTGTATGTTGTACAGTTGTAAGAGTGAAAAAGTGAATGGAATAATAATCAGATTTCCTTCTGACTATTGTTCCACTCGCTTATTTTTGTTTCTACAAAAGGCGAGGTTGAAAGTGTTTACCTTCGAGAAGCAAGTAGATAAGTTTCATGTCAGCTCGTTTTTCACTGTATTTTACAGTAATAAGAAGGATAAGCCGAAACTTGTCAAGAAACACTACGAGGGAACTGAGTAGTTGTGGATTGATATCGACCTGGAGCGCCGCATATTTTTGAGATTATTCGGCTTATTTCCGAGAACTTCAACTCTTAGCACTTAGAAGTTGATGCTAGCGGGACGAAGTGTAGTGAGCTTGCTATCTCTATGAGCCTAGCAATTCTCGAGACAAAGCATTAGGTTCCTACAAGCTTATGTCAAAGCTCCTCAATAATATGTAGTTTGTAAAAAAGATGCATGCCATTTCCCAAACCTGAATTGCCGGCAGGTGTAAAAAATCTCATTTTTCTGAGGTCTACGTGAAGACCCATAAATAATAGATGTATTTCGTTTATTCATGTAGCAGCCCTTGCATTGGGAAGCAGTGTAAAATAAAAATGGTTGAATGATTGTAGCTAAAGTGAGATAATCCAGCTAGTCTTTCGCTGAAAAAGCAGGGTCTGCGATAGTAATAGGTCTCGATTACTCATTATTGCCAAGATACATAGTGAGGTACGAGCTGATGTTGAACGATACCTATTTGGTTTTCGAGACAGAAGACTTCTGCTGCAACCTAAGCGTGTACATATTATTAGTAGAGGAGCGTTTTAAATGATTACATTAAAATCAACTAGAGAAATTGAGCAGATGAAGGAGTCTGGAGCGATTTTAGCTGGTATTCATGAACAATTGAGAGAGTTGATTGTACCAGGAATTACAACGAATCAAATCAATGCGTTTGTTCATAAGAAGATAGAGGAAGCCGGTGCGACAGCTGCTCAAATTGGATTTGAGGGCTATGAATATGCTACTTGTACTAGTGTGAATGAAGAAATATGCCATGGGTTTCCATCGGACTATCGGTTGAAATCTGGAGATGTTGTTAAAGTAGACTTTTGTGTGGATCTTCATGGGGCTATTTCAGACAGCTGTTGGACGTATGCTGTTGGAGAGATATCCGAAAAGCATCAGGAATTAATGGCGGTTACTCTGGAAGCCTTACGCTTAGGGATTGAACAAGCACAAATTGGCAACCGGGTAGGTGATATTGGTCATGCAATTCAGAGTTATGCAGAGTCGAAAGGATATGGTGTTGTCAGAGATTTTATCGCACATGGGATTGGCCCGACAATCCATGAGGAGCCTTTCTTTCCTCACTATGGAATTGCAGGAAAGGGACTGCGTTTAAAGGAAGGAATGACACTGACCATTGAACCAATGATTACAACTGGTACTTGGCGAATGGTGATGGACCCCAATGGTTGGACTGCCCGTACGATTGACGGCGGGTATTGTGCTCAATATGAACATTCTATTGCAATTACTAAGGAAGGTCCGGTGATTATGACGGGGCAAAATTAAGGTAACTAACGCTACTATTGGACAAAAGGCGCTGAAGGAATAGCTTCCACAAGTCTATTCTTTCAGCGCCTTATAAAAGGTTTCAAAATATATCGAGAAGCCTCGACATATTAAATTGCATAAAAATATACTTCCATCCCATTGAGAAGTAAATACGTGTTGGTGTACATCTGGATAATGGTTGGAATCTCCGTGATTTGCTCCATACTTTCCACCTATAGTTGCATGTGGTCGTCTTTGTACTGCCAAATCAGGCAATGGAGTGTCTGGGTCAGTTTATTCTTGGCTGTAGACCACTCAACTACTTCCTTCACTCGAATGTTTTATACTAAAAGACAGTGCTAATAAAAATACTAATACTGTCCCTAATTTTTTTACTTATTAAACTAACTAGTTTTAATGAACTGTAGATTACTTTAAATAGTATTCATTACTAAATTCTCCTACTGTAGCACATTTAAAGCTTGCTTGACTTTTGCTAATAATTTTCTGATTTCCAATTCATCATATTTTTCATAGCCATCTTGTATTACCCTGTTAATAGCTGTTTCAATATACTTATAAAATTCTTCAAAACTTAAGTATGCCTCACAATCTTCATTTGCTGCTGGTTGATCAATTGAAAATAGAATTTGATTATTTTTTAATTTTCCATAGGCGTGGAATGATTCATCAATCTCGTCACTAAATAGAAATCCCATAAATTCTTCACCGAAACCTTCTTTTCTTGCAAACCTAGATAATATTCTTTGTAATTGTATATCAGAAATACAAAAGAAAAATGAATATACATACTTTTCTATTTCTGATTTATC
Source organism: Enterococcus sp. LJL51 (assembly GCF_054871795.1). NCBI lineage: Bacteria > Bacillati > Bacillota > Bacilli > Lactobacillales > Enterococcaceae > Enterococcus > Enterococcus sp. LJL51. The sequence continues at coordinate 67,065 of NZ_JBTXLW010000020.1, forward strand.
ATTAATAACTCTACACATATATTTCTCCTTTATTTTAGTATAGGATAAAAGTTAGTAACTGCACCTTCTTTTATATAACCTTTAAATTTTAAACCATTAGAAGCATGACCTATTATTTCTCCAGTATTTTGATTAAATATACCATTCTGCATGGCTTCCTTCCCCCATGCTATCATTTGAGCATCATTTATCATATTCGGGTCATATACTGTTTTAGGGTATTGTACTTTCTTATATTTAATCGGTTGCGCTAATGCTCCTCCAGAAACTTGCATTGGTAATTGATATTCAATTTCATAAACTCCAGAAATAGTCGGATGAGGTGTTTTTCTCAAAATACAATCATCTAAACCAATAGTAGAGTCTAAACTTAATAGTGCTGTTTCAAATTTTTTCAAATTATGTCCGCCACTTACTGTTTTTCCGGTAATTTTTTCAGCATTCTTCAAATGATTTTCAGCATTACTGCCAATTCTCACATGATAGTTTTTCCCTCTAACCGTCTGTCCATGATACGTACTTCCTGCATCCCCATCTATTTCCGGAACCTTAGTTACTTTTCCCTTAACCGTCTTAGCTCCGTTATAGCCTAACATAAATCCTTCCAAGACCGCAAACGAGACTTTGAGTATTCGCTCTCCTGTGGATAGCTTTCTTCCAGTAATCAGCTCTTTTCCTGTCCATGCCTCGGTCGCATTAGTGACAGTTCCTATCATATCCAGGGTATTGGCAATGGCCAACGGCAGCTTCGATTGGAAAAAGATGAGGGCTCCATTGACAGCA
>NZ_JBTXLW010000021.1:0-65441 GCF_054871795.1 Enterococcus sp. LJL51
AATTACATTAAGAATTATAATACCCATAGAATTCAACGGAAGTTGGGTTATCTATCACCGATAGCCTATCGAAAACAGACCGTTTAATCGCCTCTCTTTTGCCCTCTCACTTTTGGGGGTCAGTGCCCTTTTCTCACAACCTCTTGATGCTATCGTAACGAAGTGTAGTAAGCTGCTTCTGTCCTCCGTTGATTCGGATGGTAGAGCAGACGTAGTTTGGATATTTAGTTATATTCCAAACTTATTTTGATTCTCCTCCTATGACATCGATGTCATTTACAATCCAGCAGCCCTTACATATAATTAAAAAAACGCCAAAAGTCGTTTACGCGTTATAAAAACCCTAATAAAATCAGCATTTCTCAGGACCTTTTTAGAAATGCTGATATATCTTCACAAAAAGGAGGCAGGTAAAAGAAAACAAATTGATTCAAGTAAATAGTTGGGGAAAGAGTAAAAAATAAAAAAGTTGTTTAGATCCGTTTTAAGAACAATACGCTTCACATATGATGATTGACAGCGGCTGCCTTTACTGTTATTTGTCTCACTTACTACAATCTATTTGTACTAATCATGACAAATCAGCACTAAACAGCTAAAAGTGATGTATATTCTAAATAGCCCGGAGCATAAGATTTTAGGAGGTCTTATGTTTCGGGCTTCTTGCTGATTCGATAGCTATTATTTTTCTATTTTACTAAAACTCTCCTTTGCGAAAGCGTTCCAAGTCATCCTGCCATTCCTTTAGCAGCTTATCGCTTAGAACCTTATCACCAAAAAGCTTTGCACACTGAATACTATCCCTATATTTATCTTCAGCCTTTTTCCAGTTTTTTTGAGAAAAAAGCCAGTATTTTCCTTCCAACATTTTTACTATAGGTTTTTTTTGAAAATCTTGACTGACCTGTATAATATTATTCAAAAAATCTATTGCATCAAGTAGTCTATCATGATAATTGAATTCCAAAAAGATACTACTTGCTGTCAATGCCACTCTGTTTAATACTATTAACTCAGCTTGATTGTAATCCTCTATATGATTTACCAAATTATCAAATAAATAGTTGAATGTCTTTTCATCATAATCTTTGTAATGGATATAATGAAAATATAAATTAATAATCAGCAAATCATTGATTGAATAGTTCTTTTTTAACAGTAACTGAGAAAAGTAATCTTCCAAGAGCTCCTCTCCAAAAGCTGCCTCCTTCGTTAAGTGGATTATCATCACCGCTTGTTGAACATCAATTATAACCTGCTCTTCTTCCGGAAGTTTATCGTAATAAGTATCATAAATTTCCAAAAAATAGTTTTCTTTTTTTCCTACCAATTTTTCCTCTTTATATGTATACATTTTATATAGCTTTTCCTTTAACTGCTCATACCTTCTAGGCAACTCCACATGCCTTTCGTCAACTAATTGACCTATAGGAACACACAGCTGTTTTGATATGAACCCCAGCTTAGGCAAGGTTGGTAAAGACTCGCCAGCCTCGATCCGTGCCAGCTGACGAACGGTCAGCTCAGCTTCCGTATCACAAAATTCTGCCCGGGATAAGCCTTTGGATTCCCGTAATCCCCTGATTTTCTTACCCAACTCTTCCTTAATATTTTCCATAGCGCCACCTTTACTTATCCTTCTTGGTTTGGAATATTTCGAGATCGCTCTCCCATTCCAGCATAATCTTTTCACTTAATACTTGGTCTCCATGTAATTGTGCTAATTGAGCTCCTTCTTGATATTTCTGTTTCGCTATCTTTATATTTCCTTGGGAATGAAGATAGTATTTTCCTTCAATCATATCCATTACAGGTTTCTTTTGAAAATCTTGATTTATCTCCATAATCCTTTCGGAAACTGAAACAATCTCAATCATTTTTTCATACCTATTATTAATTTCCATTACAGTAACTGCTGTCAATAATAATTTACTTAACAAAAACAATTCAGTTTCCATAAAAATTGCTAGTTGATCTACTACTTTACTAACAATTAATATAAATATTTTTTCGTCATAATTATTATAAAAGATACAATGAAAATACAGATTAATAATCAACAAATCGTTTGTTGTATATTTTTTTTCTGCATAATTTGATAAAAATAGTCATTAAGTAGCCCTTCACCAAAATCTGCATTTTCGGTTAAATGGACATCCATCGCAGCTTGTTGTACATCAATAGCCAACTGTTCTTCTTCAGGTAATCGACTATAATAATTTTCATATATTTCACTAAAATATTTTTCTTGTTTTAAAAGTCGTTCTTTTTCATTATAGGTAGAGAGTCTATATAATCTATGTTTTAGTTGTAAATATCTCTTTGGTAATTCAACATGTTCTTTATCAATCAACTGACTAACAGGAACTGATAACTGTTTGGCTATAAAATCTAACTTAGGCAGTGTTGGCAATGATTCTCCCGCCTCTATTCTAACCAGCTGGCGAACAGTCAGCTCAGCTTCCGTATCACAAAATTCTGCCCGGGATAAGCCTTTTTCCTCCCGCAGCTTCCTAATTTTCTTTCCTAATTGATCTTTAATGTCTTCCACATTTTCACCCCCTCTTCTCGACTATAAAACAATTGAAAACAAGAAGCAATAGCTTGCTGACCTATTGACCATTTTCTCTATGTATTTCAGTATTTTAGCCTTGATATAAAAGAGAAGCAGCAGCTGTTTGACGGCTACTGCTTTTGTCCTGCTAAATCAATCTAGGCATCCTATTACTTATTCAACATAGTATCGCAACACGGTATGCATCTTTTCGAGGGCAGTTTTTCTTGCGTCCTTTAAATAAATTTCTTTATGTGCTAGGGTTCTGCGAGTCAAACCGTTTTGCTCGCAATACACATCCATTTTAGCAAAGCTCTCCGGCTCATCATCATAGGGACCCACATGAAGAATCTGAACACAATGTCCCTCTTCCAACTCTTCAAATTTTACGCTGTTGTTACTGGAACTAGGTTTCTTTTTACTCACCTGCTCGATATTCATCAACGCTACTTCTTCAGTGACAAAATCCGGCTGGCGAATCATCAGCTTATAAATCAAATCTTCCTTATCAAATGTGCCATCCGGCCGAACATCTTCCTTGTTTAGCGTCCAGATACCTTCTAATGGATATACTACATACTCCTCATAGCCTTCTGGTATGAAGCCACTCTTCGGCATCATTTTCATTCCCCACGACATAGCAAATAATGCTCCAGTATCTATACCAAACTGCTCGTTATTTGGATTTCCCTTCCCAGTAATTGTGTAAAATTTTTGTTTAGGAATCGTTAGTTCCATCGGTTTTTTCTTGGGAAAATACAATTCTTTTTCTTCTTTGCGCCATTCATGCTTCATATGTTTGCCCTCCCTGATACTTTGTTTTTGTATAGTCCTATTATAAACTATGACCTTAAGGAACGAGTCAAGAGATTTTGTTTATTATAGAATTAACAAAGAGGAGATAAGACAATCCTATGCCCTATCTCCTAGAATCTGGCTAAAGAAGAAGCCTACGACTTCCCCTAATCCGAGAAGACCGCTCAGCGATACATGTTAGATACTTTAGAAAATTTTTAATACAATATAAAGAAGAATGATTGTTAGAATTCCTGACCCCAAAGCCAACAGCCATTTTTGCCGTTTCAGGTGGCGGCGTTCTTTTTCAACCTGCTCAGTCGTCATTTCTTTATTCTCCATAAAACTTAATATTTCAGAATAGGTTTGAACATCATGCTTCTTCTTCAGGCGTTCAATCGCAACTGCGGCTCCCAGCATGATACTCATGCCAATAGCGGGACCCACGGCTCCTAACCAGCCATAATATTTTACCAAGGGCATTAAGGCAATCATCAGGATAAAGCCTCCACACATCACCCACGCCAAATGGTTCATCTTTCTTACCTCTACTGTTTTTTTCATCATTGGAACATCTCCTCTCACTAATTCGTCAAGAGAGACTTCAAAATAATCACTAAGCAGAAGCAGACTCTGCAAATCAGGATAGCTTCGTCCTGTCTCCCAATTCGAAACGGTTTGTCTGGAAACATGAACGACCTCAGCTAACCCTTCTTGAGAGAGCTGTTTTATTTTTCGATGTTTTTTTAATTGCTCACTGATTTTCATAAAATCTCCTTTCGACACCTTAAAGATAGCCAATAATATATCTTCTTTCTACCAAATCTCTTTGACAAAGAAGAAAAAACAGTGATAAAAGTTTTTGACAAGCTTATTATATCAGTATTTCCTGTAAATTTGGGATTTTTTCTTGCTTTTTATTTCTAAACAAATGAACAAATATTTTTCTACATTTTATTAACGTCAACAAATAGCTTACTAATAAAATCACGTTATTTTATCTCTATTCTTTTCTATTATTTAATCCAGGCTTCCGGGCTTTTCTGCGATGACTGCTACTGTTTCACTATTCACATTAAAAGGAGCTCCTGCAACATTCTCATAGAACTCTCTAACTACAAAACCCGCTGCTTCTAACTCTCCGAGCAATGTTTCCCTAGTTGAAAAGTATTTCCAGATATTGTATATCTTTTGCTGTTCATTCGTATTAACAATCGCTTGATCTAAAACAAGATTTCCGCTATATTTCTTTGTTCGACTTAGAACAATATGCTCCCCATCTGACCAGAAGCTGCTTTCTCCCCAATAACTCCACTGTGATTTTTCTTGGACTTCTGCTAACTGATTGATTGTAAAGTTATCCATCAGTAACTGACCGCCTTCATTCAAAGAATCAAAGATTACAGCTAATGTTTTCCTACGTTCTTCTTCATTAAGTGCTCCATAATCGCAATAAATGAAGAGGGCTAAATCATACGCTGTAGACGGTTGCCACTCTAAATAGTTAGCTTGAATATACTTAATCCCCAACCGCTGTTCTTCAGCCCTACGCTGCCCTTTTGTAATCGACCGCCGAGAAAAATCAATGCCTGTTACTTGATACTCTCTCTTAGCTAAGCGTTCTGCATATAAGCCCGGACCACAACCAAAATCAATCACTTTTGAAAATTGTTTAACAGGAAACTCTTTTTCGATCCAATCTACAGAAGCATCAATAAATGCCGCTTTTCTACTAGCACCATCAAAATCGGGATCTAAATGTGCCGTTAACAGCTGTTGGGAAATATAGGAATCATTCCAGATATTTCCATTGCCTTTTTCATAGGCCTGCGGCAGCCTATAGTCCTTTACTTGTCTTTTTGTCATTTCCTTTCCCTCCTAAATAAAATAAAACACAAAAAAAGCTGTAGAGTCTATTTACTCTACAGCTTAGAAAAAGGCTCAGCTAGAGTAAATAAAACCATTGAAGCAAGCCTAAATAAGCATCCCCTTTGAGAATGTTTTTTGCTTGTTCAATTGATTTTATCTACTCGTTTCCAATAACTTTTATCCTGCCGATTATACAGAATCAAAAGAAATCGGATGCTTCACCAGCCTTATTTTTGTGTTTCAACTAGTTTAACAGAATTTTTCTAAAAATGAAACCCTGTTTATGTGGCAGCTCGTTTGAAGCAATAGGGTAAATGATCATCAACAAGACCTGCTGCCTGCATAAATGCATAAACTGTTGTGGTACCTAAAAATTTAAAGCCTCTTTTTTTCAAATCCTTGCTGATTCTATCTGATAGTCCTGTCGAAGCTGGCACTTCGTTTGCTTCTTGCCAGTGATTAACTAGCGGCTGGTAGTCAACAAATGACCAAATATATTGATCAAAGCTGCCAAACTCTTGCTGAACAGCTATAAATTTTTGAGCGTTGGTTATTGCTGCTGCAATCTTTAGTTTATGCCTGATAACACCTGGATTTTGAAGCAGCGCCGCTTCTTTCTGTTCCGTATAAGATGCAATCTTCTTATAATCAAATTGATCAAATGCCTCTGTCAACGTTGCTCTTTTTTTCAAAATTGTTGACCAGCTCAGACCAGCCTGCATGCTTTCTAATAATAAAAATTCAAAGAGCTTTTGATCATCATGAACAGGTACACCCCATTCTTCATCATGATATGTTTGGTCCAATTCACTAGTGTTTGCCCACTCACATCGTACAGTTTTCATAGATTACCTCCGTTATCCTTTTATTTAGGATACCACAAGAACGTACGTTTGCATACGCGAACTATACTTTTTTATGAAGAAAGCGATACAACGTCAAAAAAAAAACAGAATAAAGACACTGAGACTGCTGCAGCTTCTGAATGCCGGATTTTACTCAAACACTCAGAAGCAGTTTCTCTTTAGAAAATTCTTCTGGTTTTTTCAGTTATACAATAAAGAGCCAACTGTTCCATGTATTGGAATTCCAAAGTATGGTTCATTTGTGTTACTGTGCCCATATGTTCATCTTGAATTAAAAAACCAGTCATTTCTACAGTCAAAATACTCCCCTCCTTCCTAAAAATAGTCTATAAAAGTGTAGCATAAAATGTCTCGCGGATAATTGTTTAACTAGAATCAAGTTAAGGGGATCGGGTCGCTTCGCCTCTGTGCGCCAAAACGAACAAAAACCACTATCTCATGGCTTCTAGCCATTCGACCTACGACGGCAGCCCCAACAATGGGTTGGGGGATTCAAGAGCATGAGGTCTTTCTTTTAGCCGTCCATTCCTTAAAGCCTCTTAGAGTACTTAACAGGCTCTCTACGTTGATTTACCATGGACACAATACCTTGCTTATCATTCCGCTTTTCTACTAGCGACTATTGCCGATAACACACTCTGCTGAAAGTAATAAACTGCTTCACTTATACAACTTAATCCTCATGTTTTTGTCTCTGGCAAGCATAGCAAGTGCATATACACTTACAAAAAAATTGGAAATTTAGGGCACACCCCAACCCCAATTTTTCGCCATATGTTATCATGTTGCTCTGCTCGCAAAACGAAAAGATCAGGACAATGTTGTCATTTTTTCGCTATTTCTTGCTAAACTTTCTTTTGCTTTCGTTCCCCATGATCCTTTGAGCGAACTAGACAAATCACTTGTTATACCGTCCATGCTTCCTTTAGTAACGGCTAAAGTATCTGTCTTACTTTTCTTTAGCTTATCTTTTTTCGTTTTTACCTTTGCAAGAGCTGTACTTGCAATCGAGGTCTGAATAATCATCTTTTCCATCTGTTTAACCATTTGTTTTTTTAAATCTGCAATATCCAACATTTCTTGTGTCATTCTTCTTCTCGTCCTATCTCATACAACTGTTCTTCTAAATTATCTCTTTCTCGTTGATACCTCAATCTGTGGTTTTCTAATACATCATCTACTCGTTGCTGCTCTCTTTGGATCTCATGCATAAGTTCCTCTCGTCCATTTTCAATCAATCGCATAGAGGACAAGAGTTCACTTTCTTCTACACCAAACTTACGTAAATAATACGCTGTAGAATCTGAAAATTCATCCAATGAACGATTGACCTGATTTCGTTCATACATCAATTGTTCACCCTGATCTTCATAATATCGACGGTTAGCTAAATAATCTGTTTCAATGTCTTCTAGTGCAAGGGGTATCGATTGTTTTTCTTGTTCTTTCGTCATCCAATCCCCACCTGTCTAGCTAAGTCTTTATCAGTAGCCAACTGCTGAGCAACACTGGATTGAATTTGATTGGCTAATGAAATAAAATCTGCCCCAATTGCCTCTATCTCTCCAAAATCACTCTTTAAATCAGAAATAGGTTCTGTAACTAGCGTACTCTTCGTACAACCTCCGGCAGACAATGCAGAGAGTATTTCTCCTTCTTCCAAATGCGCCCCTACATTTCGGGCAGTTGTAAGAGTTTCTTCCCATAACGGTTCAATTGCGCTGATTTCTTGTTTATACTCTATTTCTAAGTTACTGATTGCCTGTTCCACCAACTGGTAAATACCGTCAACAATCGCTAACACTCGTTGACTATCTATAAAAATTTCTTCCGAAGAAGACAACCCACCACCGCTTGTTTTCAATTTTTGCTCAAGTAATGCTAACAGATTCATCTGTCCTTGAATAAATATTTTTGTCTGTGCCGTTCGCACCGCAATCATTTTTCCTTGAGGCACACGTAAATTTCCGTGCTGATCATAATCATAGCCACCCCACATGTGGCGGTCAATTAGCCCAACATCTTCTTTTGAATCGACAGGAATAATCATTCCTATTCCTTTCAAGCCGTAGCCAATTGGCACATAATCTTTCATATCCACATAATTAAATACACGATCTCGTAATTTATCGGCTTGCTTTTTTTGATCGTCTGTCAATAAACCATAAATATTCGGCCCTTGATACAAATAAGCACTACGAATACGATCTGAGTATTTACTTTCAGAGAGCGCATATTGACCGTTCATTGAACCTAATGAATGCCCATAAATATCAAAATAAGCATTCTCATATAATGCCATTTGTTCATTCAATGTTTTTGCAGAAGAAACCAATTGAGGAGTCGGTCCTGTAAACTCATTTGAAAGAATCTGTTTTGCAATAGCAGCATCATTCGTTACCCAGTCTTTCCAAACATCTCCAATATCACTGTTCATTGGATTCATTGTCTGCAACGACGGAGCAGTAGATCCTCGATACAACACAGTAACAGTTGTCACACTAGCTAATTCTTCTTGTGTGGGATTAGTAGGTAATTTCTTATCTGTCACAATATAAGTTTGTTCGCCAGTCTCTGTATTATTTACTACTTTTGATACATAGCCTATTGAACCTATATTTTCTACAGGAACTTTATCTCCAACTTCATAATCAGAGTATTGCTTCCATGCAATATTTTCTCTATCTTTATCGGTAAATTTATTCATCATAAACACCACTTTCGCCTAGATAATCATCTAAATCTGCTGATATTCTTACAGGAATAAGCTCAACATCGCTATATTCTTCTGTCTCAGCCTGTACATATTTTCTAAAACCAACAGAAAAAGCTAATTCCTCATCATTATTTACATACCCTTGAACCATTATTCCTCCCATAGGATTATGCTTTACAGTAGAATAATCAATTTCAACAGTCTTGATTTTACACAAGGAATCATTTTGCTTTAACCACTCATCTACTAAAAATTTATTCTCCTCAACCACCTTTGTCATCTCATCTTGAAATTGCTTTTCATCCATATACCATTTCACTCCTAGTCCTATAATAATTAACGAAACCAATCCAATAAGCTTGAAAAAAACACTTTTCCTAATTTTTCTTATTTCAGAAATATGCGGTTCTTCTTCCATACCTTTATTATGTTCAGTCATAAATACTTCTCCTATTTTGTATATAATAATTTAGTTTACCATACAAAAAGATACACTTAAATAAGCCTATGCCCTTTTCTGATTTTTTTACATAGTCACGTTCTAACTTTCTCAGATAGGCTCGCTTTTTCAGCTCATACAATGCCCCTCCTAAGCGTGAATAATACCAATCACTTTTTGAGATATGGGCTAACTCTTCTCGACATAGAGCTATTTTAGCTAATAAGCCGTCAGGACAGCACGCCTTTTTATTGTATTGCTCTTTCACCAATACAGAAGAATAATTGGCTTCCGTATCCTCATTTTTTACACTTTTCCGCAAAGTTAAATTCGTGTTTTTATCCCCTAAACCTCTTTAAATCGCTGATACGACATTTCTCGACGTGTTGGTTCAATACAATTTACACAGTTAAACAAACGAGTACCACTCGGATAAAAGCGCAAACGTCCGCCTTTAATTACCGCTTTGCTGGGGTTCGATTTTGTCGTGTGAAGCCCTCTTGTATTCGCCAACGATTCATCCAATAAATCAACAGTTTCATTGTCGAAATATTCCTCCTCCAAAATAGCCTGTTCATAGTTATCGACACGCTAAGGGATACCTAAATCTTCTAAAGGCAAATCAGCCATTTACTCTCTTTGTAAGAGAGTAAATGGCTGATTTATCCGTATTCAAATGGGAAGCTGGAAGCTATGAATACTCATATAAAGACATTGAAACGTGTCTCTTATGGTTTTAAATCCTTTCAAAATATGAAAACACGGATTTTTCTTATGAACGATTTGATGAAAATGAACGAACAAAGAAGCTGGTTATCGAAAGTCTTTCTCTTTCAACAACCAACCTCTTTTTTCTACTCATCAGCCCGATTTGACAATGAGCCCGGATAACATGCGTAATGTACCTAAATGCGCAGAAGCACGCTCAAAACAACGCAGAAAGTTAAAATACTGATTCGACGCTTCTTTCACATCAGATACACGCTCACGAAATGTCACCGTTAAAAACAGCTCATTTTTGCACCTGTGAAATTGGCATTAATCTGATAACCCAGATTTTTAAACGTCTGACGTAACGAATTTTCATTATCTGCTCGAGTTTCAGATTGCAATTGAAACTCTTTGATCTCCCCTGTCGCCAGTAATACATAGCGGTGTTTATCTAATTTTTTGATACGAGCTTGCCGGTTTGCATGCTCATATACATCAATAGCTATTTATAGATTGCCCAGTAATTCAACGCTTCATTTCCTAGCTCTTCAGCTGTGTACTGGGTTCTTGAATGCCCCTTCGTCTCGGAGTCATTGGGGTCATTCAACCAGAATTTTCCGTCACTAACCCCTGTTAGAACCATAATATGACCAGTTTCAGTGAATTTTCCCGGCTGCACGGAAATGAGTACTGGGTGTCCCTGACTCAAATGATTTTCCACCATACTCATATCACTCAATTCTTCATACATATAGCCTTTTGCTACAGCAAAATCATAAAATATGGTCCAATTTGTTCCCTGTCCTTCAATGAAATAGTTGCTTTGAGACCAATCCAAAATAGCCTGCGGCTGAACATCTCCCCCATCTAGGTAAGAAGAAATCATCGCCAGAGATACTATGGCACAACCATTTTTTTCTAACGTGTTATTTTCACCAGTGCCGTACGGAGTTGCTTTCCAACGTTCATCTGTCTGTAAAATCAGCGGCACTTTAATTCTTCCTGCAAATTTATCCTGTTGAATCTCTTGATTGATTTGTTCCACATAACTTAGCGGTTGTACTTCCTGTGTTTCCTGGGTACTTTCCTCGGTCTTTTTCTTTTCAACCGGCACTTCTTTTTTGAATAGACTTGAAAATCCCGCTTCCATTGGAGCTGCTTTCCCTAGCAAAGCACCTAGTAACGCTGCAGCTGCCAATAATCCTATTATCAGTTTCTTAGGTTCTATTTTCTGCATAAATACGCTCACTCTCTTCTATGTCTCCTCGTTTAAGAGGCTCTCTCTTAATCTTACAGAAATGAGAAAAAAAAGCAACAGAAAATCTAATGAGAAAAGGGAACATATTTTCTTGAAATTCAAGAGAAATTTGGTTAGAATAGATATAGTATTATGCAAGGTGTCTTTACATGAAGGAGGTAGAAGAATGGATAACAAACATAAATCAACAATGAAAAGTATTTCCAGACTCATTACCCAATCTTCTCAAAATTTCTTCTCAGCTCTTTTAGAGGATGGTAAAGATAAAAAAGAAAAATCAAAAGAGCTGGAAAAAATTCTGAAAGAATTACAGTTGGCGGCTGCACAAAAAAGTCTTGTTGTCCTTCAACTGAAAGAAAGTCCGGCTTCCCAAAAGTTTGAAACAGTTTCCGGGTGGATTGTTTCAAAAAATATTACGGATACAGTTATGCTGCGTTCTCAAGAAGATTCACAGCAAATTCGAATGATTGCTGTAGAGCATATCAAACGAATTAGTCGATTAACTACTTCTGATAAACGTCAGATTAAATAGCAAGTATATAAAGATATAAATGTAAAGCTGTTTTCTCATAGTTCCCCTATGAGAAAACAGCTTTTTTATTTCCAATTAAACAAAACCTTAAATTGGTATATATGAAAAAACACAATATTAATAAAGGTTTTTACTATTTTATAATTAAATGGTATACTTGTTATGTAATAAGAAAGGAGGAAAATAAATAACGAAGAACCTGATTCATTAACTAAACTGAGCTTGCTGAAAACTACTTCTTTTTATAACGCCAACGGTGGACCTAAAGTCCCTGTTATTTAGGAAGCCGTCACGGCAAACAAGTTAATGAGCACACTACAAAAGTTGCTTAATTTTACATCTATTAAGACATCACATGTTCCGGGTCTAGCTACACATGGATGGATTTGATTGGCACTAAGCGACGATGTTTTACCTACGAAAATGGTAGCGCTATCATTTATATTGAAGCTATTCAAAATAAAACCAACCCCCTTTAAGACGCTTTTATTTGTTATAATAAAAAATATTTTAATTTTAATGTAAGAAAAGATTGTAATTTTCAAAAAAATTAATTATAATTACGTTTAACCATGATTAAGTTCAATGGAAAAAATTTTGGAGGGATTTAAATGAAAAAAGTGAAATTAGTAAACACATTTGCATTGATTATGTTAGGAATGGGTATTGCGTGCTCAGCAGGTCAGCCTGCATTTGCAGAGAGTCAGACTGCTGCACAAACACAAGTGGAAACAGTCCAGCAAGAAAAATATGCACTAGAAGACTTAAAAGAGAAAGTTGCTGGAACCTCTTATGAAGATGAAGTTAATCAGTTACTTCCAGTAATAGAAAACATTGAGCATGATGTGAATCTACCAGCTAAAAGTGCGCGTTTCAACTCAGTAACCATCTATGATCTTGATAGTATCGGCGCTCGGTTAGAGCTAATTGTAGAAATCGGAAATGCTATCGCATTTTCTGTTGAAAAGTTAGAGAACAAGGTTGAACAGGCTCATCGGGAGATTGGTGTAGAAATTACACGGGCTATTATAAAAGTTGCTGACCCATTTGCCACTACAAGTGAAATTAAACAGCAAATCATTGCATTACAGCAGTTAATGGCTAAAATTGCCGCATATCCTGACTTGGATTTAGACTCAACAGCTACCGCACCTGTGAAGCAAAAATTAAGTGATGCCATTTGGCATACACGTTTTGAGCGTGATAAAAAAGTGCTTGGAAAGGTTCCTTTTGCTGTATACAACAATCTAAATAAAGTAATAACAAAAGCTGTTTTTGTTCAGCTTAACCCTAAATCAACAGTTAGAGACGTTTATGCTTCAATCCAGAGCTTGGAAGACGCTCTTGCTTTTGCAGTAAGCCAAGCAAAATAAATTCCCCTTATTTCCAGATAAAGATTGAAAATAGTTACAACTGAATTAAAAAAAGCTCCCGTAAAGACTCTTTCTAAAAGGGGCTTTACGGGAGCTTTTAGTTATTTAACTGAGATTTTTTTATAAATATCCTACAGAAAACTTCAAACAAGCATGTCCTCTTATCAATTCCTACTTGTTTTGGGACTGACTAGTTATATAATGTCCGTTTTTGGGCAGAAACAACCTAGGAGCGAGGTTTGCAACGAGAACTAAAACAACACTCACAAGAACAGTATTGGCAATGGCGCTGCCCCCATTAAATACCAAAGAATACCAGTACGGGCTCATGCCTGCCGGTGCATAGGCGCCCCACACCAAAACTCCTGCCCAATAATGCCAGAACCAGCGGGAAACTACTGCAGTTATACTCCCTAAAATAATAAAACGAATACTTTTAGCCTTCTCTCCTTTTGAAACAGCTGCTTGAATCTTGTCCGCAAATAAGCCGCCCATACCGCCAAATGCAAAGGCAAAGGGATACTCAAAGATGATTTGAGGCACAGAAATAAAATTTTTCATCGCTGAACCAAGTACGATACTTAAAAGCCCCCAGATAAACCCTGACGTAAGTCCTGGCAGAACCCCTCTCCGATAGGAATACAAGACTAACGGAATCATCCCCAATGATAAATCAAAGGCGGCATTTGCCGTTTCCAGCGGAATAAAGGAAAGTGCCATCGCCATTGCTGCAACTACTGTTCCCTCAATCCAAACCCGTAAATCCATTTTTTTCGACATAAAAAAATCCTCCCTTAAAATTAGAACGAACCATTCAACAAAGGAGGAGTATATCTATCTACTCCATCACAACTTCCTACGCACGCATTAACGCAACAGGTTCAAGGGTTTAGAGTGACCTCATTCTCAGCTGTAAAGCTCCCCTATGTGATGGTGTTCTATTCAATTGATTGTCTGTTTAAAGACAAACCCAGTCTAGCATAAAGAAAAACACTTGTAAATTACATTGCTTCTTGTCCCTGCTGTTTCATCTATGATAGACTAAAACAAAAACATCTCTATAAAAGGAGTTCTTTACATGGAATTAAAACTTCACGACACGCTGGACTACTCAGTTATAAAATTTCCAGCTACCTATGAAATCCCTGAAGCATTCAATTCTCTGACGGCTTTCAAAAGTATAACCTATACAAATGATGAATGCTCTTTTGTCGTACCGACCGATTCTTTAAATACTAATCAGGCTACTGCCGTTGATTCCGGTTGGTTCATCATTCAAATCGTCGGTGAACTGGATTTTTCTCTAGTAGGCATTTTAACCCAGCTGGCTAATCCTTTGGCGGAGCAGGGAATTTCTATTTTTGCCCTTTCAACGTATAATACAGATTATCTGTTAATAAAAAACACCGAAAAAGAAAGAGCTCTCCAAACACTGATTCAAGCTGGTCACACCTTTAACTAGCCATTTACTGCTATTGATAGGAATCGTCACTCAAAGGACAGCTGCCTGTGGGCTTCATCCTTTTTTTGTAAAAAAACAGACAACCAACACTATTTACGAAACGATAAGGAGGTCTTCCATTGTCTCATTTGGCTGAAACACTTATGAATCAACTAACACCCTTCTTTGATTTATTTATTCTTTGTCTGAACGTTCTCGCAATCATCGTTCTGATTTGGGGCGTAGTTATCGCTGCTGTCGATTTTTTCAAGAGCAGCCTGGATCGTAGTCAAAAGCTGCTGATTGCTAAAAACAATAACCTGATTAAAAACTTTCTCGGCAGTTATATCCTGTTGAGCTTGGAAATCCTGATTGCCGCGGATATCATTGAGTCTGTCATTAAACCAACCTTCCAAGATATTTCCAAGCTGGCTGCTCTGGTCGTCATTCGAACGGTCATCTCTTATTTTCTCCATAAAGAAATTGAAGATGCCGAAAAGAATGAAACGGAGACAGCCACTACACTTGAAAAAAAACAGCAAAACTAATTTTCTCAAAAAAAGAGACTGGCTACCAAGCACCAGTCTCTTTTGCATTTTTATATTCTACCTTTTCTAGGCATGCTTAGGCAGTTGAATATCTAAGGCTTCCCCATTATTTTCAAAATGCCATGTTCGTTTTCCTGTATTATAGACTAAAGAAGCGATTATCGGGTCTTCTTTATAGGCATAATTCTTCGTTTTCCACAAAGAGTCCTCAATCATATAAATCGGAATGCGGTATTCCTTCCCCTGTTGTTCAATATTCTGAAAACAGAATACTACGCCTTCCTGTAAAATTGGCTTCATTTCCTTTAGCAGATCACTGCTAAGCTTATCTACAGAAACACCTCTGCGGAAAAAGCTTTTTTTGTCATTAACCTTTTCTAAGATGACACTACTGATTTTATCCGCTAAAATCTGATAGAATTCATCAATATAGCGATAATAAACTCTAGTCATTTGATCAGCAAACTCAAAGAAGACAAAGTTATTCTGCAATTTATAAAAGAACGGTGAATGCAGACTGGTTTTGGTGTGCCCAAAATACAGCAGCTCTGAGATTTCAAGAGGCGTTAATTCCTTCAGCATCGCTATGTCAGAAAAATCCATCCACTTGATCTCTTCTCCTTTTCTTCTGCGGCCTGCATCAGAAAAATGCTGATTCACATTGTCCAATCCGCGAATAATTTTCAGACCGCTATGTCTTTCATACTCACCATCTTCTGCATAAGGGTTCAGCAAAAGAAGATTTTTCGGCTTATGTACGACAGATCTGACAAAATCATAATGCGTTATTCCTTTGGATAAAACTGCGTTGCTTGTTATATCCACATGTACATAAATTAAATCCAACAATTACCAATCACCCCTTCACGGATTTCTACTTATTCCATTTTACATTATTTATCATAAAAAAGCTTATTTCTTTTTGTTTAAAATTCAATTACAAAAGCAGATAATTCAGTCACATTTCATTTTATTTTAAAGTACCTTTTTTAGTTTAAATTTAATTAAATTTATGGGGTTTACATATAAAATATGATACACTATAAAAAAATAGGAGTGTGACGAATGAGTAAAAAGAAACGGGCGTCAGCTGCGCCAAAAAAACAAAAGAAGAAAAAGAAAAAAAGCAACTGGCTAATCAATATTTTATTGGTTTTACTTTTACTTGTCGGTTTAGCTTTGATTTTCAATACACAAATTAGAAACTTTCTTATCCAGCAAAACGGCAAATCTTATAACCTGGATGGAGTTACTCAGGAAGATGTTGCAAAGAACCTGAAGGCCGATACTACTTTTGATTTTGACTCTGTTGAGTCAATCAGCACAGAAGCTGTTATCAAAGCACAGTTTGAAAACAAAGATTTACCAGTGGTCGGCGGTATTGCTGTTCCAAGCGTGGAAATCAATCTGCCAATTTTCAAGGGGCTTTCCAATGTCGCTCTGCTCACAGGTGCCGGAACGATGAAGGAAGATCAGGAGATGGGCAAAAGAAACTACGCACTAGCCAGTCATAGAACACTGGACGGGGTTTCGCTATTTTCTCCTTTAGAATATGTAGAAATTGGCGCAACCATCTATCTAACTGATTTAACTAATGTGTTTACCTATAAGATTTTTTATAAAGAAAAGATTGATCCTTCCCGAGTTGAGCTAATCGACGATATTGAAGGGAAAAATATTTTAACACTGATTACCTGCGGCGACATTCAGGCAATCACACGGATTGCTGTTCAAGCGGAGTTGGAAGCTACTACACCAATAGCAGACGCTACGGATGATATGTTGACTGCTTTCCAAATGGAACAGCGCCTATACAAATAAACAAGAAGGGAGACAGACTGATTGACTAAACAAATCAGCTATCTCCCTTTTTTTATTTAAATGGACGATACTCTTCGTATCCAATAATCAATGGCTGTTTCTCTGATAGCCATGCTTAAGCCGCTGGTAGCTGTAGCGAAAGGCTGACAGCAAAAGAACAAGCGGGTAGACCGCTGCACAGGCAAATAACCATTCCAGCGAGAAAATACCCATCATGGGCAGATGATAAGTCACAGCATACACTAAAGGCAATCCAACTGCCAATAACAGATAAAAGAGCGACAGTTCAAAAACGATTGATTTAAATGACCGCATGTTTTCATCCTCCATTCGTAAATTCTCCAGCTCTGATAATGCATTCATAAGCTTACTCCTTTATTGTAAAAGGTTGCTCATAAAATTACATCCTCCTTAGGACTGAGATTATCACGTAAAAAAGTATGAGTTTTTTTATTTTCCCGCTTCTTTTTTCAAGTGTTCCAGCCAGGCTGTGGTTCCTTCATTCACCATTCGATATGTCGTCTCAAAATCTCCAGTATAGTAAGGATCAGGAACTTCTGTCTCTTCTTGGTGCTCAACGACAGACATAAATAGATGGATATTTTCTTCCCTGCCTGCTGGTGCTGTTCTCTTCAAATCAGTCAAGTTGCTATAATCCATCCCGATAATATAATCATAAACCACAAAGTCCTGTTGGTTAATCTGTGTCGACCGCAGCCCATCAACAGAGATGCCATGCGCCTCCAATATCTGCCGCGTTCCTCGATGCGGCGGATTTCCTGCTTCCCATCCACTGGTTGCGGCAGAGGACACTTGAATCTTTTCCTCCAAACCAGCTTTCTTAACTTTCTCCCTCATTACCGCTTCAGCCATTGGTGAACGGCAAATATTGCCTAAACAGACAAATAATACACGTATCATCTTCATTCCTCCCAAGCTCTCTTTCCTTCAGCATAACAAACTTCAAGTCCCTTTGTAAAATACTTCAAAAAGCCTTTCGACTACCTAAACTGTGGAAAAATTTTGGCCTCACTGTAACCCTTAGAGTTTCCTCTGAAAATAAAAGAGAATTCACAGAAATCTAAAGAACAATTTCTGTGAACTCACTCTTACTATTGGAACTTATCATTTTATCCCTACGGCTATTCAGCACTCGGAAAAGCTGTACAAAAAGTTTTTATAGTGTTTAGATACCTATTCCTTGTTTTCTGCAAACCATTGACTAAACTGTGGCAGATATTCCTGATTCGCCCACAGCATATCCTGCAGTACCGCACCAGCTTTATCACTATCATTGACTAACGGGTTAATGGTTAAAGCTTTGAGTGCCGCCAGATAATCGCCAGTAACTCCTGCTTCAATGACTAATTCTTCATAAGCTTTCATTAACGAAATTTGTCCTCTAACGCTAGTTTCCAGCTCTCCTACAGTCACCGGCAACGCCCCGCGATGTGTCACTACACAATTACATTCAATAGCAGCATTCTCAGGAAGGCTGGAGATTGTCCCATTATTACGAACATTGACATAATGAATTTTTCCGTCGCCATTGTAGATGGAATCAATTAAATTGACAGCTGCTTCACTATAATGTGCGCCGCCGCGTTCCTCCAGTTGTTTTGGTTTTACAGCTAGTTCCTGATCCTTATATAGCTCAAACAACTCTTTCTCTGTCTGAGTCACTACTTCCCCCCTAGTACCTTCTTCTTTCGCTGCACGCTTACAGTCCTCCAGCATTTTTTCCCGAGTATAATAATATTTCAGATAGCCAGCTGGAATCATGCCGATGGAGTCAAGAACGTCAGCCGGAAAAGAGAAATTCGGAATATTCTTCGCAGAAATTTCTGTTCCATCTTTGATTTTTTCAATAACATCCAATGTTACATCTTCGCCATTTACATAGATGTTTTTCCCAAACACGAAATGATTTAATCCAGAAAATTCTACAGAAACATTCTCCGGTGTCGTCTCATACAGCTTGGCTATCTTATTTACAATCCCAATTGGAATATTGCATAGGCCGACTACCTTAATAGAAGAATGTCTAAGTACCGTTTCAGTGATGATGCCTGAAGGATTAGTAAAATTAATCAGCCAAGCATTCGGACACAATTCTTCCATATCACGACAAATATCCAAAATTACCGGAATGGTGCGGAGTGCCTTCATCGCTCCGCCAGCACCGTTTGTTTCTTGCCCAATTAAATCATACTTCAAAGGAATTTTTTCATCTCGAATTCTTGCCGGCAACAGTCCTACACGAAACTGTGTGGTAACAAAATCAGCATCTTTTAATGCCTCTTTACGATCCAGCGTCAAGTGAATGGTGATATCTGCCTGTGCTTTCTCAACCATCCGTTTTGCTAATCCACCGACAATTTCTAATTTTTCTTTTCCTGCTTCAATATCAACTAAATAGATTTCTTTGATTGGTAGTAAACCATCCAGCTTCTTTTGAATAAAGCCTTCAATAATTTCCGGCGTGTAGCTGGAACCGCCGCCGATAGTAACGATTTTTAATGCATCTTTTGACATGTGCTGTCTCTCCTTTAGTTAAAGTTGTCTGTTTAGATTGTTTCAGTCTGTATTCCTTTAGCTTTCAGCATTTCCTGTTCATCTTCTTTTTCTACTTGAACAGCCTGTTTATCTAAAACCTTGAAAAATGGATAGTAAATCAGCAAATCAACAAGCAGGAGTCCGATAACAAACAGCCCCGCCCGAATATCCATCGTTCCTAACGCAGCCCCTATCGGCGCTGGTGTTGTCCATGGTGTCTCCACCACACCTTTACCAATCCAGCCGAAATACATGAAAGCATAGCCAAAGATAGCGTTAATTACTGGAACAAAAATGAATGGCAGCATCATAATTGGATTAAGAACGAGCGGCGTACCGAAAATCAGCGGCTCATTAATGTTAAACAGTGAGGGAATAATAGATATTTTCCCAAGCTGCCGCATTTGTCCTGAACGAGCTCGAAGCATCAGTATCGCCAATGCCAGTGTAGAGCCTCCACCGCCAATCGCGATGATATACGACCAGAAAGGCTGAGTAAAGAAGTGAGGAATAGCCTCTCCTTGAGAAAAAGCTGTCGCATTCGCTACAATATAAGCACTCATGAAGGGTAAGCGAACAAACTGGGTGATACTGGCTCCGTGTAAACCAAAGAACCAGAATAACTGCGCCAGGAAGGTAATCAGGCAGATGCCTACTAGCGAATCCAAACCGGTCATTGCCGGTGCTAAAAGCTTCATGATCATCGCAGGAATCAATTCTCCATTTGTAATATTTTGAATCAGCAAGCTAACACCGTAAAAAAGCCCCGTACATAAGAACAATGGCAGAATGGCATCAAAAGAAGCAGCAATAGCAGGTGGAACGCCGTCCGGCATTTTAAATCGAATATTTTTCTCCGCTAACAAACGCATAATTTCCACACAGCTGATACTTACAATAATTGCAGTGAATATTCCTTTTGCATCTAAATACTGCATTGGCAAACTAAGCAGCCCTAGCTGACTAAACTCTTCTACTGCCATATTCTCCGTCAGCTTGTCTAAAGGAACTCCGGAAAATGCCGGCGAGCTAACCAGTAAAAACGTAACTGTTGATACAATCGATGCATCTAGTGCAGGCATGCCATATTCCTCAGCCAGATTATGAGCAATTGAAAAAGCGATAAATAATCCCATCAGTCCCATACTCATCATAAAAGGCAGTTTTAGTGTATAAGCATTAGCCTGAGCCCAGTCATACCATACGGACAGAAAATTCGTCAGTACATTCCTCTGAGACATCTGTTCCGGGTTAAACGGAGGTGTAGCAATGATCAGGCTGACACCGCCTAAGATAGATAATGGGATGGAAGAAACCATTCCATTTCTAAGCGCTGACAAGTGGCGTTGTGCTGCCAGCTTGTTGGCAATCGGCAGTAAGCTTTTTTCAGCGACCTGGTTAAATTTGTCCATGATACTCATTTCATCATCTCCTTTTTTCTTGTTAGGCATAGTATAGCGGTTACATTCTAGCTATTACTTAAATTTCCATGATTTGGAAATGATTTCCAATTAATGGAAAAACAGAGGGCTGCGAGAAATTAACGAGTACATTAAAGATACTATTATTAGAAAGGAGCCGAAAAATGAAGCTACTAATAAATGCTGATGATTTTGGCCTAAGTAGAGGACAGAATTACGGAATCATCGACTGTTTTAAAAAAGGAGTTGTTGCTTCGACTACTCTTTTAAGTACCACACAGGCATTTGAACATGCCTGTCAGCTGGCAAAGCAGCATCGCACCCTAGACATCGGCGTGCACCTATCCTTGGATTTAGGACAGCCAGTTTTAGATTCTCATATGATTCCCAGTCTAGTCAGTCAACCACAAACATTCAAACGCTACAATTTGGAAGCAAATGAACTTGATGTGTCTGAGGAGGAGGTTTATAAAGAGTGGCGTGCCCAAATTGAAAAAGTGTATGCTCACGGCTTAACACCCAGTCACATCGACTCTCATCACCATATTCATATGATGACAAATATTTTTCCTGTTTATACTCAGTTAGCCAAGGAATTCCAGCTGGCTGTTCGTTTTCATCCAAGAAAATGGTCTGACGAGCAGATTCAAGCCTATCAGCCGTTGCTTGACGGGCTGCCCCATGCGGATTATTTTTTAAATTCTTTCTATTTAACTTCGATTACACCTGAGTTTTTTGCAAACTTACAGCTTGAAGAAAATCAAATCTATGAAATGATGTGTCACCCCGCATATGTCGATCAATGGATTTTTGAAAACAGCAGCTACAATATCCAGCGTTCTTTAGAAGCAGAGACGCTGCAGTCAGAGCGGACAAAAGCATACATTAAGGAGAAGCAAATTGAACTAATCAATTTTGAACAATTATGTAATTTAAAAGGATAAAATACACAATCCCAGAAAAAATTCACTTTACTGGTAGTTAAACAAGCAAAAAAGATAGAACACTATGTGCCTTACCGCGCATAATGTTCTATCCTTTTTATCTATTCATTTTTTCTGGCAAAAACCTCCAGCGCCAAAATTCCCGTTATCACTTCAAAGGCATAAGGATACGCTGTGAACCCTTCTTTTTCTTCATAATAAATAAACTGATCAATGTATTTATTGCTTCGAATATTTTCACTAGCTGTTATCATCACAAGCTTCGGTTTGCTATTTCGGCTCAGCTGCAGATCATGTACTAAAAAGCGTTTAAGATGGCTGCCGCCACGAGAAAACAAGAGAATTAACGTGTCTTCTCCAGCATTTTCAATATATTCCAGCTGTTCCTGAAAACGAGTTCGAGTATCCATAACAATACCGCTTGTTAATAAATCCGTCTGCAGATTTAATACCACACTTTGAGAATGAAGGGAGCCGAATGCCGCTACTTTAGGATAGGTTAGAATATCCTTTGCCAGCTGCTGCAGCTCTTCGTTTCTAACACTCTTCTTCAAAAGCAGGAGGTTCTCTATAATGCTGTCTATATAAGTATCCTTTAAGGCTGTCGTTAAGCGACCTTCATAAGCAAACTTTTTTTCTCCAATATCTGTCCATTGAAAAAACTGCTGCTTCAGTTCATTGAAATCTCGAAACCCTATTTTCCGGCAAAAACGGGAAATACTGGAATTTGATACAAAGCATGCCTGAGCCAGTTGAGAAATATTGTATGTTTGAATACTCCTTAAATTGCTCAAAATAAACCGGGAAATCCGATAATCATTTGTTCCAACTGGTTCACTGTTCAATGTTGCCAGCAATATAATAATCATATTAAACATCTGTCTGCACCTTCTTCAATATGTATTAACAGAAAGGTCGATGCTTTACTTCCAATAAAACCGTCAATCCTCACTATCCCCTTGTACTCTCTTGTCTTCACCTTACCGTGCTTCTATCGGCACTGTCAAGAGTTAATTCGCTTCAACTGTCCAATGGTTCTAATTACTAAATCCAAGCTAGATAA
This sequence comes from Enterococcus sp. LJL51, assembly GCF_054871795.1. NCBI lineage: Bacteria > Bacillati > Bacillota > Bacilli > Lactobacillales > Enterococcaceae > Enterococcus > Enterococcus sp. LJL51. The sequence goes on from NZ_JBTXLW010000021.1 coordinate 22,908, forward strand.
AAGCTGTAAAAAGTGGTATTGGATACTTTTTTAGATTTCGGAAGAGTATGCCTTATATCTATAGTAGTCTTTATAATTCGGCTACATAAAATCGTCAGAATCTTGCTGATACAACCGATAAGAGAAGAATTCAATATCCTTTGCTAAACGAAAGAGCTGAGTTGCAATTGTTAATGGTGTTTCCTGATAACCTTCCATAATCCAAGTAAATAGGACACCGCTGCAGCCATAGGATAGAAAACGGGCATAAAACCGCTTATCCTCATCCAGCAGTTCATGCTCAGCATCCATCTGTTCAAATAGATTAAGAAACAGCTTTTTTGTAACCTCCGCAAAATCAGTCCGAATAATATCCGGATAAGCGTTCGCTGTATTGTAGTAAAAATCTCTTTTTTCCTGAATAGCTTTCAGCATCTTTAACGCCTGTTCTTCCCAATTATCGATATTAACATCCCTTGTATCTAGATAGAGAAATGCATTCTCCTGATAAATCCAGCGTAGCAGAGCATATTTATCAGAAAAGTGGTAATAAAATGTCTGCCTATTCAACCCAGCTGCATGGGTAATATCTTGAACGCTTATTTTATTGAATGCCTCTGAGCCGCATAAGTCTATCAGCGCTTGAGCAATTACTTTTTTGGTTTTCTGCGATTCACTCATAGCTTTCCTCCCTACTTTCTCTCATTGTACTTTCGTCATTTGTGCATCTATTGTATCAAATATTTTTGAAATGACAAACTGCCTTTCAGCTAACCAGCAGTCCGCCGTTAAGCCTCTTTACTAAAAATGCACAGAAAAAAAGACACCTTAGCTGTCAGTGTCTTTCTTTCCCTATTATTTAACCAGACCCAATTAAGAACAATTTGCATATTGCCCTAACCCTTTTCTTATCGATAAATAACTAACCCAATTATTTATCGATAAGAAAAGGGGCATCCAACTACAGTGATACCATCCCTCTCCTATGTATAAAAGAAAGAAATACATTGGATACCTACTTGATTTCCGATATTTCTACCTTACCAATCATATGATTATTCAAAGCCAGGATTTTTTTCTCCCACTGCTTTAAAAGAATAATCTTAAATAATTCGTCATCTAACATAACTTTTAATAATTTCTCATGCTCTTCTTCATTAGAGATGACAAGATTTTGAACAGTTACTTGCTTGGTTTCTATAGAATAACCTACTTTGCTCAAACTTATCCCCCTTAATCTCCAAACCAATAAGCGCATAAAGCAAATCTTAAATAGTATAGCATTCCTTATTTCCCCCTGTTTTATCTTGATTTATATCAATCACAAGGTTAGTATAAGCAATTCAAAAAAAATCCAACAGGACATTAATGTCCTACTAAAAAAGATTAGGAAAAAATATCCTAATCTCGTATAAGAAGTATTTAATTCATTTTTAAATCGGTTTCCCATTCTTGGACAATTTTTTCGCTTAGTATTGTATCACCGAATAATCTGGCACATTGTGCCCCATCCATATATTTTTGGTATGCTTGCTCAGTATCTTTTTGAGAAAATAACCAGTATTTCCCTTCTATCATATCCATTATTGGTTTTTTCTGAAAATCTTGATTTGTCTGCATAATGACATTAGAAACTCTTACAATATCTATCAATTTATCATAATTTCCATATTTGATAAATACATTAACAGCTGTTAATAGTAATTTATTAAGTAGAAATAACTCAATATCAACAGAATAGTCTACTTGCTCAATAACTCTATCAACTAAATCTATAAAAATATCTTCTTTGTAATTTTTATAAAAGATACAATGAAAATATAAATCTATCGTTAGTAAGTCATTGATTGAATACTCTTTTTTATTCAAAATTTGTGAAAAATAATCATTCAATATTTCTTCACCAAAATCGGCATTTTCTGCTAAATGAACATCCATTGAAGCTTGTTGAACATCTATTGCTAATTGCTCTTCTTCTGGCAGATTATCATAATAATTTTCATAAATTTCATCAAAATATTTTTCTTTCTTGGCGATTCTTTCTTTTTCCTTATAAGTTGAAAGTTTATGTAAACTGTATTTTAACTGTAAATATCTCTTTGGGAGCTCAATATGTTTTTCATCTATCAAATGATGGATTGGGACAGCCAGGCGCTGAGAAATAAAGGTTAGCTTAGGTAATGTCGGTAATGACTGTCCGGCTTCGATTCTTGTCAGCTGCCGCACGGTCAATTCTACTTCATCATCGCAAAAAGCTTCCCTGGTCAAACCATTTTTTTCTCTGAGCAGTCGAATTTTCTTTCCTAACTCAATTTTTATATCCATGACTTTCTCCCCCCAGTCACTTATATTGTATAGTTAGTCACAAGCAACAAGCAACTGAATACCTGCATTTCGCTATATTTGTTAGCGTTTTCCTATGCAAAACTTACGGAATCATCATCGGATTATTCCTCTATACTTACAGCATTTTAAGAAATTCAAGCAACTTATTATATCATAAATATAATTACATTATATTGTTTGCTTTTTATATCATTTTTCTATTCTTGGGAAAAATATGGATAATCAAAATGTTCATATGCTAATGGCGTAGCGATTCTACCGCGCGGGGTACGCTTAATAAACCCTTTTTGGATTAGATAGGGTTCATACATATCTTCAACGGTTTCTGTCTCCTCCCCGATATTCACAGAAAGGGTGCTTAGCCCTACAGGACCGCCGCCGTACAGTTCAATTAATGTCCGCAGCAGCTTCTGATCTACATAGTCCAGCCCCTGATGGTCCACTTGAAGCAGAGTCAACGCCTGATCTGCAATATTTTTGTTAATCACACCATCTGATTGAACCTGAGCAAAGTCCCTGACTCTTTTAAGCAGACGGTTGGCAATCCGCGGTGTTCCCCGTGAACGCCGTGCAATTTCAAACGCGCCTTCTGTGACAATTTCAGTTTGAAAAATATCCGAAGAACGAAGAACAATTTCCTGTAAATCATCATCTGCATAATATTCCATATGCGAGACAATTCCAAATCGGTCTCTCAGCGGTGCAGAGAGCTGTCCAGCTCGAGTTGTTGCACCAATTAGCGTAAATGGCGGCAGCGGAAAATGAACTGGATGAGCCGTTGTTCCCTGACCAACCATGATATCTACAAAAAAATCTTCCATCGCTGAATACAGCATTTCCTCTACTACTCGCGGCAGACGATGAATTTCATCAATAAATAAAACATCGCCAGGCTCTAGTTCATTCAAAATAGCAACCAAATCACCGGGACGCTCAATGGCCGGACCACTAGTGGTTCGGATATTTACAGCCATCTCATTGGCAATAACCATCGCCATTGTCGTTTTCCCTAATCCTGGCGGACCATATAATAGTGTATGGTCCAAAGATTCCTGCCGTTTTCTGGCAGCTTCTATATAAATACTTAATTCCTGCTTTACTTTATGCTGCCCAATATACTGCTTTAAAAATTTAGGACGCAGAGAGATTTCCAACGATTCTTCTCCATCATTGCTTTCTCCTGAAAGAATCCGCTCTTCACTCACTATTCTGCTCCTCCTTTATCGTTTCATCATTAGTTTCAGTGCACTTCTTAGATAAACATCTGTTTGAGAAGCTTCAAGAGCTTCCAACTGAGGTGTGACCTTTTTGATTTCCTTTTCACTATAGCCAAGTGCACTAAGCGCCTCTAGAGCTTCTGTCAGCTCCTTGGTGCCGGTTTTCACTGTAGACTTAGCCATTGCTTCCGCAGCAGCTTCAGAGCGTTCCAACTCTCCCAGCTTGCCCTTCAAATCAAGAACCATCTGCTGCGCAGTTTTCTTGCCCACGCCGGGGAATTTCGTCAGATATGCCGCATCTTCTGCTTCAATAGCATGGATTAACCCGCCGTGATCTTCCGATGCCATGATAGCCAGCGCACTTTTAGGTCCAATTCCTGAAACACTAATCAGTTTTAAAAACAGCTGCTTTTCTTCTAAATCTGCAAAACCGTACAAGCTATGAGCATCTTCCCGAATAACCTGATGTAGATAAACCTTTGTCTCTGTTTTCCCTGAATACCTGTAGGGATTACCCACAGACACCTGATAACCGATTCCATTTGTCTCTAAAACGATGTAATACGGACTGATATATGTAATGTTGCCGATGATATATTCGTACATGTTTTCACCTTTTCTAAGTAGTTTGTGCCGTCTTTAGTTTATCACAAAGCAGCAAAAATCTATAGTCATCCTATTTAAAAAGGGGAAAATACGTTTGCTTTTCGAGCCGTTCCGAGCACTGCTTCCAGCTTTGCTGAACGGTTCTTCTACAACAATATAAACTCTAAAAAAAAACAGAGACCGGAATAACTACTCCCGGCCTCTGCTTCAGTCAGCTTTTATTTATTCTTCAATGTATGTCCACTTGAAGTCGTATTGTGCACCTGCCGCATGAGCAACAACGCCTTTTACTTTGGCCTTTCTCATATGCGCTTCTGATTTTTGATAGATTGGAATCACACCCATATCATCCATCAGTAGTTTTTCAGCTTTCAGCATATCTTCCCAACGTGCTTCAGGATCTGCTGCATGTGTAACATTCGAAGACTCAATCAGCTTGTCATACTCTTTATTTGAGTAACGACCTCTGTTGTAAGCATTGCCTGTAACAAACAAGTCTAGGAAGCTGCTTGGATCCGCATAGTCTGCGCCCCAGCCGCCCATGATTGCTTCGAAATTCCCGCTGTTCCCTCTATCCAAACGAACAGAGAAAGGTACAGGCGTTACGGTTACTTTTATACCGTCCAGCGTATCATTCAGCACACCTTGGATATATTCTGTCAGCTTTTTCGTTGAATCGGTATCGTCATGGACAATATCCATTTCAAAGGTTTCAATCCCTAATTCTTTTTTCGCTTTTTCCCAATATTCTTTTGCTTTTTCTTCATTATGGGTCAATACATTTTCGTTTTCTTCTGCAAAATCTTTATTATCAGTTGGTGAGAATGACAGCTCCCCTGGAACTAACCCTTGTGATACGACTGAACCATCGCCTAGAATCTGATTAACTAGCGCTTCACGGTCAATAGCATAAGAAATTGCTTTACGCAGGTTTTCATTGTGGTACGGAGAATCTGCTTCACGCTGATTTAATTCCATATAAACTGTACGTCCATCTTTTTGACTGATAAATTCTGGGTCACTTGCCATTTGCTGTGCAAGCTCGCCATTTAGGATTACATCGTCCGCTTGACCATCCTGGAACAAGTTCAATGAAGTCGGTGCTTCTTTTACCACATCCACGTTGATTTTTTCAAGCTTAACTGTATCTTTATCCCAGTATTCTTCATTTTTCGTATAAGACCATTTAGTGTCTGTTCCCGGACCGTCAAAGTCAGTTAATGTAAATGGACCATTATAAACCGACATGTCACTTGATGTAGCATAGTCTTTACCATTTTTTTCAACAACTTTTTGATTTTGCGGGAAGAAGGACGGAAACGCCAGCAGGTAATCAAAGTAAGGCGTTGGTTTTTCTAAAGTAATTTCCAGTTCATAATCACTAACTGCTTTAACACCCAGCTCTTCAACATCTTTCTCGCCGGCATTGACTGCCGCACCATTTTTAACTAATTCAAACAGATACGCATACTCTGCTGCTGTCTTAGGATCTACTGTTCTTTGCCAGCCATAAACATAGTCAGCAGCTACAACAGGGTCGCCATTTGACCACTTTGCATCCTCATTCAGTTTGATTGTATACGTCAAATTATCATCACTGATTTCAGCCATTTCAGCCGCACCGGCTGGCTGCGGTTTACTATTTTCATCTAAACGATACAAGCCTTCATAAACATTATTCAATGCTGAAAAGCTGATTGTATCTGTTGCCAGTGATAAGTCAGCACTAGGCATTTCTTGTTGAACAACCTGATTAAATACCTGTTCTCCAGAAGCTGATCCAGAGCTTGAGCTGCCTCCGCTTGTATCTGTAGAATCAGAACTCCCCCCAGTGGTTCCGCATGCAGCCAATGTTACTGCTGATAAAAGAATGATACTCGTAAATTTCTTCATATTATGCTTTTTCATCCAATTCTCTCCAATACATCATATTATTCTTTTCATTTTTTAATTTTTAGAATATTCATATAATACTAAAAATTCTGAACGAGCGCAATCCTTTTCTACCGATTCTATTAAAAATACGCAATATCGACGATTTATTTTAGTCTAATAGGTAGATTTTTATAAAAAAGAAGTGAGGATAGGCAATGAACTACTCCTACACTCACCCATTAATTAAATTATTAAACCTTCTACTCTTATTCGGGTTTTTAACTTTCAATCTGCTTTATCACTAATCATCAAATATCAACGTTTGAATCACATGATCCGGCTCATCCTCATGACCGACCGCATATTTTTCTCTGATTTCTTCCAATAATTCCAAGATTTCAGTTTTATGCCTGGGATACAACTCTACATATGCTTTTACACCACGGCTGAGATAACGGTAAAAGGTTGCGTCGCTGACTATGACACCTAATCCTCCCCATTGAAACATTACACCTTTTTCAAAGTAATCTTCATCCCATGGATCAAAGCTTCGTGGAAAAAAAAATCCAATATTACCTCCACTTAAGCCACAACCTGCTATTATATTTTTTAAATTTTCTACAAGTTCTGAATCTGTGTAGTAATTTAGACTCATAATCATTGGGTATAATGAATCCTCGTATGCTCCATAGGTAGCTTCAAAAGCTTCCTTATCATTTATATTTTCTATAGACATTTTATAAGCCCCTTTGTTTTACTAAACTTTTAGTCTTTCCATTTCGATACTGGGTATAAGCTATCGATATCCCCAGTATCAGGGTTTTTCCATCCCTCAAACTTCAGTCCATTTTTAGCAATCCCTTTAAAGTATAAGTTTTTATTATCTTTTCTAACTTCAAACACTCCATTATTTATTGCTTCATTAGCCCAGTTATTAACAGTACCTTTTGATATCTTTGCTTCATCAATTAGTGTTTTTTTATACTGAGAAATATTAAACTGTCCTTCAATAGGAATACCTCGATGATCTTTTTGTTGAATTTGATAACGCATATCTCTAATTCCATCTATTGTTGGATGTGGAGTGCTTCCCACCTCTTTATAGCTAAGACCTTGATCTTTAAAGTATTGATTAAATGCTGCTTCAGTATGAGCACCTTTCACACCACCTCTTTTGGCAAATCCTTCTGCAACAGATAGATGATTTAACCAGTTACCAGGAATAACTGGGGCTGGTTTGGTATACCCGTAATTCCCCAGACTATTCGCTCGATTCAACGAATAGGTTATTCCATGCTTCGTTCCTGTCACCGTGGTCGGCAGTGGGTTTTCTACTGTCTTTGTGCCGCTTGCTGTAAGCAGTTTATAGGAACCATAGGCAAAGCCCAATGTGGACAAGGCTGCGGCTAATTCGCTTTCATTCAGCCATTGATAAAAATCATAGGCCGCCATTGAGGTTTTACCAATTCCGGAGATAAATGTGTTGTAGTCTTTCCCTGTAGTATAATCATACCCGTTTCTCAGGCCTTCATCAATCTTGGCTGCCCAGAAATCAAAGCTGATAAATGTCACCTTGCCATCTTCCAAGTAGTTCCCTGCCCTTTTCAGATAATCTGTCAGACGTTTGTTCACCACACCTCGGCCATCTTGTTCCAGCTTCCAGAAAACCTTAGGATTGCCGTTACCGTCTAAACATACCATGGCATATACCGTGTAGTCCTCCAACTCATTCACAAGGGCATCATCAATTCCTCTAAGGCGCTTGTCTCGTGCCAGCCATTTGTCTTGAATAACAGCTGTCCAACTCAGCTGATTCATACTAGGTAAATCAAAGACGCCTGTAGCGGCATTCCATGAACCATTGGCTTGGTCTGCTCCTTGAATTACCAACTGCTCCAGCTGACTGATTTCTGAAAATATCTCAGGGGATTCTCGATGGAAGTCCATTAGCTTTTCCAGCTTTTCTTCCAAAAGACTCTTTGCCACGTGATAGCGTTCCATCATCAGAGCGTTCCTCATTAATTGACTGCTTTTCAGTGTATCTGGAATCTCTAACCGCTCAATTCCATAACGTAGCGCCTGCGCTTCCTGAATCTGCTGTGCCAGCTGGTCGATTTTTTCCTGTAGTGCGGCTGATTTCAAATCCCCGCTGTCTACTTTTACCTGATAATCCACTGGAAACTGCTGACAGGCTGTACCAACGGCTTCCGACAGAAGTACACCCGCCTGAACCAGCGGCACCAGCACTGCCCCATACAGCATCTTTGCTGAATCATACGCCTCAGATCTCAGCTCCTGATCCTTCACAAACTCCTGCAATGCCTGAATTACCTGTGCATAGCTCTGCTGTTCCCGCTTACTAGCAGAAAAGGCGCTACTACCTTGACTTTGGGAAGCTCCGACAAACATGTCAATACTCATCGGCTACCTCCTCGTTTACAAGAAGTCGCTTGCGTGCATAAAACAGTGTATCGCCTTCTTCCCTAAGCTGACTGTTCTTTCTATTTAGCTCCTCTCGCTCTTCCTCAAAACTATCTGTCAGCTGTCGCTGATCTTTTTGGATATCATAATGGACCTCGTCAATTGTATTAAAGAAATCATTCTCGACAGATTCATCCTTGATTTCTTCCAACAAGCGATTGGTAGTAGCGAAGTGCGCCTCATGAGCGTCACTCAGCTGCTCCAGCTTTTTTTGGTATAACGTCAACTCCTCCTGCACTGTTGTTAACACCTTTTCCTGTTCAACCAACGCTGCCAGTTCTTGATTCATGACTGTCCTCCATTTCCTTGAGGGATTTGAGCAAGCCCTTCCCTCAAAGCACGGTCTGCCGCTTCAAATTCTACAGCAACGGTTTGAAGTGCAACCGATGCCTGACCCACTGCTCCAATGATTAGATTTGTTGCATTTCTTGCAGAGTGTAGCGCTTCTTGGGCCTTCGTATTTCCAGCCACTGTTGTTTGGGTATCTGAAATGACCGCCTGTACGCTCTCCAAACCATCCAGTGAGCGGGCAATATTCGTTGCCAATTGATTGGCTAATCTAGGGTTATTATGAACCTGTGTCATTTGTATTTCCTCCTTGATATCCCCTCTTTTTGACTAAAAAATACAGCCTATAGTTTAAGTAAGCGAGCACAAAAGAAATCTGACAAATTATCATAAATTTAATTAAATAACGAAGTTTTTGATAATATAACTATTCATTAAGTTGTTTAAATCTAATAAATATATACATTTATATTCAATTCAAGTTATACATCCAGATAAACAATGCCTTTACTGCAAAAGCAAATAAGAGAAGCTCTTGTGAAAATCCAATCTATTAACAACACCCCATATAACAATTCAAAATATTTAACCTCAAAAAAAGAAGCCTATTTTCATTATCGAAAACAGACTTCTCTATTAAAACTGGCTATCCTGAACAAAGCATTGCTGCTCAGGTATCATTGGGGGGGATTTGCCAGAAATGCTCTTGCCAAACGTTACTAACAACGGAAAGTTAGATTTCTTCCTTTAGCAGCACCAAGCTTTCTTTTAAGACCGCTTCGCCATCTAAGGTTTCATAGTCTTCCTTTGAAATCAGCTTGTAAGGTACTGCTTTATAGTTTAGAAAATCCTTCAGACGATTCACTTCATACTTTGATTGGGGACCAATCAACAAAGCATCAACTGACTGCGTTTGGATAATCTGTTCAGCAATAATCGCTGGAGCCGAATAGACATGGACATTAATATTTTTCTCATCTGCTGCCTGCTGAACATTTCTAACTAGAAGCCCAGTAGTAATTCCAGCCGTACAGATCAACAAAAGTGTTTTTTGCTCGTCGTTGCTCATTACTTCCAGCTCCTTTTAAGATATTTTTTTCTTTTTATTGTAGATATCCAGAACAACCGCCAGTAGCAAAATCAAGCCTTTAATCGCCTGCTGCCAGTCAACACCAATACCAAGGATAGACATCCCGTTGTTCAGCACTCCCATAACTAAACCACCGACGATGGCACCCATAATGGTTCCAATCCCTCCAGAGGTTGAAGCTCCGCCAAAGTATACTGCAGCCATCGCGTCCAGCTCCATTGATGTACCAGCCTGCGGCGTTGCTGCATTCAGACGAGCAGCCAATACCAAACCGGCTAAGGCAGCCATTGCACTCATATTGACGAAAACCCAGAAAGTAATTTTCTTTGTTTTAATTCCGGATAATTCGGCAGCTTTTTTATTACCGCCAGTAGCATAAATTTGCCGGCCGGCTACTGTTTTATTCGTTAAGAAGCCATAAACTGCAACGATGATTCCTAAAATAATCAAGATAATTGGATAGCCTTGATAAGCTGCAAAGATAAAGGTTACACCGACTACGAGAATACCTGTAAATAACGCCTTGATAATAAATGCATTCATTGATTCTACTTCAAAAAGATTTTTTTTGCGTCGTTCACGTGTCCGCCACTGGCCGATAATCAGTGCTGCAGCAATAATCAGACCAATAATCATGGAAAGGATATGCAGATGATCTCCTCCTGCTACATCCGGCAGGTATCCAGTGGAAATTTTTTGAAAGGCTGACGGAAACGGAGCTAGAGACTGTCCGCCTAAAACAACCTGTGTCAATCCTCGGAACATCAGCAAACCAGCCAGAGTTACAATGAAAGCAGGAATACCAACATATGCGACCCAAAAGCCCTGCCAAGCACCAATCAGCGCTCCAATGCCAATACAAAGCGGAACTGCCAGCCAGGGGCTCATGCCATTATTAACCATTAGCATTCCGGCAATTGCTCCCACGAAGGCCATCACTGAGCCTACCGATAAATCAACATGTCCTAACAGTACAACTAGCAGCATTCCGGCAGAAAGAATTAAAATATGACTATTCTGCAATACCAGATTGGTAATATTCAGCGGCCGCCAGAAGATACCGCCGGTCATGATTTGAAAGGCAATCAGCAGCGCTACTAAAATGATTACCATACTGTAGCGGCTGAAAATATCCATTGCTTTATCTTTTAAATTGAGCTGCTTTTTTTCTTTTTCTAATTTATCTGTGTTTTCCATGTTAACTCACACCCTCTTCTTCCATGGTCATTAAGTTCATCAACACTTCCTGATTGGCTTCTTCTCTCATTACCTCACCGGTAATCCGACCTTCATTCATGGTATAGATACGGTCACACATTCCTAAAATTTCAGGAAGCTCTGAAGAGATAATGCAGATACTTTTACCAGAAGCTGCCATCTCTTCAATAATTGTATAAATCTCGTATTTAGCACCCACGTCGATTCCTCTGGTCGGCTCGTCTAAAAAGAGAATATCCGGCTCAGTCATCAGCCATTTTGCCAGTACAACCTTTTGCTGGTTCCCACCGCTTAAGCTGCCGACATTTTGAAATACCGAGCTGGTTTTAGTCCGCATTTTTTTACGATACTCCTCCGCAGCCAATACTTCTTTTTCTTTATCAATGACGCCGCTGCGGCTGATTTTCCCAAGACTAGCAATGGTTGTATTTTCGCAGATATCCATCAACAGATTCAGTCCCAATGCCTTACGGTCTTCTGATACATAAGCCAGTCCATTCTGAATGGCAGCTGGAACATCCTTCACAGATATCTCCTTGCCATCCTTATATGCTGTTCCACTAATATTGCTGCCGTAGGAATGACCAAAAACACTCATGGCAAACTCGGTCCGACCTGCTCCCATCAAGCCGGCAATACCAACAATTTCTCCCCGACGGATAGAAACATTGATGTTATTATTCATAATTCGGCTGCCGTCAATAGGATGATGAACCATCCAGTTTTTCACCTCAAAGTACACGTCGCCAATATTCGGATGACGATCTGGGTAGCGGTTCGTTAAATCACGTCCAACCATCCCTCGAATAATCCGTTCTTCAGTGATCGCTTCATTTTCCAGTGTTTCAATCGTCTGACCATCACGCAGAATCGTAATTCGATCGGCGACATTTACGATTTCATTCAGCTTGTGGGAAATGATGATAGAGGTAATTCCCTGACCCTTAAATTCTTTGATAAGTTCTAACAAATTAGCACTCTCTTCTTCATTTAGGGCTGCAGTCGGCTCATCAAGAATCAACAGCCGAACAGATTTTGAAAATGCTTTAGCGATTTCCACCAGCTGCTGATGTCCTACGCCAATCTGGGAAACCAATATATTAGGATTAATTTTCAATCCTACTGTTTTCAATAAATTATCTGTTTTTTTCTCTGTTATATCCCAATCAATAATGCCGTGCTTTGCTTGTTCATTGCCTAAAAATATATTCTCCTTAATAGATAAATAGGGACTTAGAGCTAATTCCTGATGAATAATAACAATTCCTTTATTTTCACTATCCCGCAAATCTTTAAATTTGCACGTTTCTCCATCATAGATAATCTCGCCGTCATAACTGCCATAAGGATATAATCCGCTTAAAACATTCATTAGCGTCGATTTACCCGCTCCGTTTTCACCGCATAATGCATGGATTTCACCCCGCTCGATTTTCAGGTTTACATTATCTAAGGCTCTTACCCCGGAAAATTCTTTAACAATATTCTTCATTTCCAGAATATAATCTGACATACCGTCCATCCTCTCTTTCAGTTTTTTGATTTTTACCGGTCTGCCGGCTGTCTTCTACAGCACAGCTTTTGAAAAGACAAGCAGGAATCGAAGCTGATTCGATTCCTGCCTCCTGTCTATTCTTTCAGATCTGCCTCTGTATAGTAATCTGTATCAATCAGCTCAACTTTATAATTGTCTTTATCAACAGATACCGGATTTGCCAGATAGGTAGGAACGACCTTCACACCATTGTCATAAGTTTCTGTATCGTTTACAGGCACTTCTTTGTCGTTATTGATTGCTTCAATCATTTCAATCGTATTTTTAGCTAAAATACGTGTGTCTTTAAAGATTGTTTGTGTTTGTTCGCCGGTAATAATCGATTTTACCCCGGCAATTGTTGCATCTTGCCCAGTGATTGTTGGCAGTGGTTTATCAGAAGATCCGTAACCGACCCCTTTCAGAGAAGAAATAATCCCTAAACTGATTGGATCATATGGAGAAAGCACCGCGTCTAATGTTTTATCTGTATAGTTTGCACTCAGTAGATTATCCATCCGGGCTTGTGCAGTAGAACCATCCCAACGCAGTGTTGCAATTTGATTAAAGCTCGTTTGACCAGAAGGTACCTTTAGCTGACCGCTGTCTAGATAAGGCTGAAAAACTGACATTACCCCATTAAAATTAATTAAGGCATTGTTGTCATCTGGAGAACCGCCGAACAGCTCAATATTGTAAGGACCTTCACCATCCTTCAGACCTAGCTTATCTTCAATATAAGAAGCCTGCAGTACCCCAACACCAAAGTTATCAAAGGTTGCATAATAATCAACGTGCTCTGAATTCATCAACAGTCGGTCATAGGCAATTACCTTGATGCCTTCTTTACTTGCTTTTTCTAGTACATCCGTCAATGCTGAGCCATCAATTGAGGCAATCACCAGAGTATCAATTCCTTTGGTAATCATATTTTCAATTTGAGCGACCTGGTTTTCTACCTTGTCTTCCCCATACTGTAAATCTGTTTTATATCCTAGCTTTTCTAATTCCTTCACCATGTTGTTGCCGTCCGCAATCCAGCGCTCTGCTGATTTTGTCGGCATGGCAATCCCCACGTACCCCTTATCTCCACTGCCTCCGGAAGCCGAACCGCTGCAGGCGGTAAGCACGAAGCTTCCTGCCAATAATAATGCAGCAAATGCCATTGCTTTCTTAAAAGCTGATTTCATCTTGATCCCTCCAAATTTTATAATTGCTTTACACTCCGAAGTATAGCTGTTTTAGATACCGCTTACATTAAATGTTTTTCATGTTTTCTAGAAATTCTTTTTGTTCTTTTTTGCACAAATGTCTTTTTCTGGGAATTTTTTTGATTCTCTTGATTTTTTTTCGTTTACTGTTCTGCAACCCCTGTTAGTCATCATATTTTGGTAGAATAGAGATAACAAAGAATGTCTTGATAGAAAGAGTGAAAACGATGAAGAAAATAGTATTATTTATTTTTCCGTTACTGTTTCTTTTAACTTCCTGCACAGCAGCTGCTGATATAGAGGAAGAAAAAAATCTGGTAATCGGCTTTTCTCAATCAGGAACGGAAAGCAAATGGCGCAAAAAACATACTGATTCCATCAAAACCGAACTTGAAAAAAACAATCAGGTTTTATACCGCAACGGCTACATGAGTCAAGAGCGGCAGATTCAGGATATTCGAACTTTTATTGCCTACAAAGTAGATTTAATTGTATTTACCCCATTACAGGAAGATGGCTGGGAGCTTATATTAACGGAAGCTAAACAGGCGGACATCCCTGTAATTGTCGTTGACCGTCACATTAGCGTTTCTGACCAAAGCCTATATATCACGCATATCGGTCCAAGCTTTAAAGCTGAGGGAAATCGGGGTGGCTTATATGTCACCAATCATTTTGCGGACAGTCAGAAAGAAGAGATTAACATCCTTGAGCTATCCGGATTACCGGAAACTTCTCCGACAACTTTACGAACAGAAGGTTTTCAAGAAACCATTTCCCGTGATTCACGGATGAAGATTGTGGATACTTTATCTGGAGACTACATTCGAATGAAGGGAAAGGAACAGATGGAGCAGTATATTGAAGAACATGATATTTCTTCAATTGATGTCCTTTATAGCCACAACGATGAAATGACCCATGGTGCGTTGGAGGCTTTGGCAAAAACAGATGTTGTTCCAGGTAAAGATATCATTATTGTAACGATTGACGCGCAGGAGGATATGATTCGCAAGCTGCGGGCCGGCGATGTCAACTGTGTCGTTGAATGCAACCCGAATGCCGGCTGGTTTGTGGCTAACGCCATTGAACGTTACTTTTCTGGTCATGAACTAGCTCATGAAATTTATATGCCGGAAACCGTTTTTTCTGAATCCAATCTGGATACGATTCCCACTAGAAATTATTGAAGGAGCAGCTTATGAAGAAGAAGGTTCTCAGCATCCAGCAAATATTTTCCCAGGCGAATAAGCTAATGTTTGCACTAGCAGTCATTCCGCTACTCGTTAGTGTAATCCTTTATTCCAGACAGATTTTCATTTATCAGAACACGGTCACTAACATTCAGGAGGCGAATGAAATTGCCGCCAAGGTCGACGACACTGTCTTAGAGGAGATGTGGGATGTGGTGACAGGTCAAATTCAGCTAAATGATTATAAGAAAAACAGCATCGTTGACGAGCTCCGCAAAGATATCTACCACATTCAGGAGAATACCAGCACCAAAGGCGAACGCAGTATTCTCGAGGTTAGTTTAAGAATAATTGATACACTGGAGAACTATCAGGAAGACATCCTTAATAACCTGACCAAGGAAAACTCCTATGAAAAAAACAAAGAGGTTATGGTTCAGGTGGAATCTATCACGCAGCTGCTTTCAGATATTCTACAGGAATTTGTCCGCATTGAGATTAATCTGGCGAGTCAGAAAAACACCGAGCTAATCCAATCATTGGTTTTTCTCAGTCTAATCGAGCTGCTCATTCTTGTCGGAATCATTTATTTTGTCAGCAAAAACCGCCGCTTTCTAAATGAACGAGTCCAAGAGCCTTTAAACAACCTCATCACTATGTCTAACGAGCTGGCCAAAGGACATCTGGGCTACCGGTTGGCACTTCCTGAAACACCAGAATTCTCTACCTTAACAGAGAGCTTAAATAAGATGGCGGATGACTTAACACAACTACTCGAGGAAAATGCTCTTAAGCAATATCATCTTGCCCAAAGTGAAGTTCGAGTACTACAGGCTCAAATCACCCCTCATTTTGTTTATAACAGCTTGGATGCAATCGTCTCACTGATTGAACAGGAACGCTATGAAGAAGCCAAGGAAATGACCTTTGCTTTATCTGATTTTTTCCGGATATCCCTAAGTAAAGGCAAGGACTGGATTAGTGTGGCAACAGAAATCAGGCATATCAAGGATTATCTAGTAATTTTAAAAATCCGCTACGGTGAGATGCTTAACTTTGAAATCGATGTACCCGATCAGCTGCAGGAATACAAGATTTTAAAAATGATTTTGCAGCCTTTGATTGAAAATGCTGTTTATCATGGTATTAAGTTCATCCGTAGAGCGGGATTAATTCAGGTCGCCGCACAGGAAACAGAAGACAGCCTGATTTTTACTGTAACCGACAATGGTCTGGGTATCACATCAGAACGGCTGCTTGAAATTCAAGAGGAGCTGGCAAAGGGCATTGATTCTGATTTTAGTACGGGTTACGGATTGTATAATGTGAATAAGCGGCTGCTGCTTTATTATGGCAGACAAGCCGGCATTACCGTTGAGAGTCGCTACCGACAAGGAACAATCGTGACTGTGACTGTTCCTAAACAGCAGGAGGGGCAGGAAAATGTATAAGGTGTTTATTGTAGAAGACGAGCATTTAATTCGGGATAGCTTGCGAAAGCAGGTGTTGAGTTTTAGCGAGCATTATCCAATTACCTTTATTGGTGAAGCAGGAGATGGGGAAATGGCACTGGCTTCCATTTTGGATTTACAGCCGGATATCATTTTGACAGATATCAAAATGCCATTCATGGACGGACTAACCTTTGCCAAGGAAGCCCGCAAGCTGCTCCCTTGGACAAGAATTATCTTTATTAGCGGCTTTGATGATTTTGAATATGCCAAAGGCGCCATTCAGGTGCAAGCAGATGAGTATTTGCTGAAGCCAATAAAAAATAAAGAGTTAGAACACACGATTGCCAAAGTCGTTCGCCTTCTGGAACAGCAAAAGCAGGTACCGACAACAGCATCTGACTCAGATGTCCTGATTACGGAAATCAAAAAAAACCATTTTCTCAACGGCTTATTCAAAGGAGAGCTGGCAATTTCTACTGCCATTAAAGAGGCCGAGAGCTTTCAGCGATCGATTATTGGTAAAAAGTTCACGGTGCTTCTTGCAACAAATCAGTTTAACAGTGCTTTTGAAGACTATACTCATTTCAGTGAATATTTGAAATTTCTATTTAAAGAAGACGAAAACCTTTTGTTTTCCAGTGTTTCTTCACGCTTTATCAAATTTCTGGTATTTGACTCCCAAAAAGAGGATGTACTGGAGAAAAGCTATCAGGTAGCTCATACCCTTATTCACGAGCTGGAACAGAATTCTCAGGATGACATTGCAGTAGCTATTGGTCCGGTTGTGGAACGACTAAGTGAAATTCCTACAGCCTTTGAAAAAGCTCGGGAAATGCTGGGAACCTATGGTTATTTTCGAACAGAAAAAATCATTAGCTATGAAGACGATATGAAGGAAGGCGAATTATCTCCTACCCATCCGTTTAAAATGGATCTGGCCAAGGAAATTTTCCTGTTGACAGAAACAAATGTGGAAAGCTTGGTTCAAAAGCTCGCACAAGAACAAGGAAATTACGAACGAACACGAATGATTCGATTCTTTATCCTGACTGAGCTGAATGGTTTGGTGAAAAAGAAGCAGAAGTCAGCTGCGGAAGATTTTCCCTTTCAAGAGTCTCTGACCAATTTGATTGATGTTTCCTCCAACAGTGCGCAATATGAAGACTTGCTTAGAAAAATGATTACTTACTTAATTGAAGTTAAAATTCATCCGTCCATGTCAAAATACCACAGCGTGATTACACATGCGATAAACTTTATCAATGAGAATTATACCGACCCTGATATTTCTTTGAACATGGTTGCTGACGAGTTGTCGTTGAGCCCCGCTCATTTTAGTACCATCTTCTCGCAATCTTTAGGGAAAACCTTTATTGAGTATTTAACCGATAAACGAATTAGTCTTGCTAAGAACTTATTAAAAGAAACGAACCAGAAACTATCTGAAATTGCCTTCGAAATTGGCTATAATGACCCTAATTACTTTAGTTTTCTGTTTAAGAAAAAGAAAGGTATTTCGCCAAAGGAGTACCGCCAAAACCATTAGGCTACAATAAAAAACCATTGGAAAGCAACAGTGCTTTTCAATGGTTTTTTGTCAAGTTATGGTTCACTTTTGAGTAAGCTGTCATTGTTTCCTCAGTCTTATTCGAACAGCTTTCGATAGTCTCCATATCCTGTTTTTTCCAGTTCAGCTACCGGAATAAATTTCAATGCTGCAGAATTGATACAGTATCTCAACCCGCCTTGATCCGCCGGACCATCTGTAAAGACATGTCCCAGATGGGAGTCAGCCTCTTTGCTTCGAACCTCAACTCGATGCATGCCGTGAGAAAAATCGGCTTTTTCCTGTACGTCCTGCTTTTGGATAGGCTGAGTAAATGCCGGCCAGCCGCAGCCAGCATCATATTTATCCTTTGAACTGAACAATGGCTCGCCGCTCACCACATCAACATAGATGCCGTCCTGATAAAAATCATCATACTCTCCTGTGAACGGACGTTCCGTTGCATTCTCCTGAGTGACAGCAAACTGCATATCCGTTAATTTTTCTTTCAGTTCTTTTTCTGACGGTTTCATAACGAATCACTCCTTCTTTATTTCTTTTATAGTATCATTCCTTTAAAAAAACCAGAAGTAAGACGTCTTATACCTTATTTAACTGCTGATATTCCTATCGCAGCTGTTTTTTCATTTTAAAAAGGAGTAGGATAATAATCACTTCCCACTCCCCCTTATATTTGAATATTTGAATCTTTGTTTTTACTCTGTAGTTCTCTTACCTTTTTTTACTGCCACGGCTGCTTCAAAAACGTCAAACTATTTCCAAGGCATGTCCAGATCAACATGTGCAGCAAGTGAAAGACTTTCTGAACGTTTTTCCTGCCGATTCTCTTTACGACCTTCATAGCCGCTGCAAATAAACTGCTCCTCTTTTGTTACCGGTTCAATCTTCGGCAGCTCGTTGCCCTTTGGTACTACAAAAGTCATAAAGCTCGTTCCAGCTAAATACCGCTCTCCCGTACCTAAATCTTCACCGATTACTTTCGCAAAGACCTCCATCGAACGCTTACCGGTTCCTGAAACAAAAGCTTCGATACAAGCGGAATGACCAGCCTTCAAGGGCGCCAAAAAATCTAAATGATCTACTGAAGCTGTGACAATAGGTTCTCTGGACAAACGCATTGCAGAGATACCGGCTGTTTCATCCAGCCATGCCATCAGCTGTCCGCCGAATAATGTTTTATGATAATTCAAGTATGGAAAGGTAATAATATGAGTCTGTACAGACCTTGTTTCAGAGCACTTCATTTTCTTTCACCTCTATAATTGTTCATAATCGCCAGCCAACAGCCGGGATAAGCTGGCAATCGGTAAGCCCATAATGGTATAGTAATCGCCTTTTATTTCCTTCACAAAAAGAGCACCCTGCTCCTGTATGCCATAGGCTCCGGCTTTATCCATGTATTCTCCGCTGTCCAGATACTGATTAATCTCTTCATCTGTTAACTGATAAAAGGTTACATCTGCTGGAACAAGCATTGAAACGGTTTTGCCCTCTTCCATCACAACAACTGCTGTGTATACCTGATGGGTTTGACCACTCAACTTTTTTAAGATTTCGAAAGCGTGCTCACGTGACGTTGGTTTACCAATAATTTCATTCTCTACTGCCACAATCGTATCACAGCCAATCACTTTAGCTTCTGGATGCTTTTTAAAAATACACTGAGCTTTATCCATCGCCATCTTTTGAACATAGTTCTCCGGCAGCATATTTGGCGGCACTGCTTCATTGATGGCAGCCGCTTCGACTTCAAAGTTTGGAAGCAGACGCTTTAGCAGCTGCTGTCTTCGTGGCGATTGTGAAGCTAAAATAACTTTCATTTTCCTGCCTCTTTCATTTTCTTTAGTGGGGATCTTGAATACGTTTAAACATTTTTTCCATATCAGAATTTGTAAAGTGAATCAGCACCGGACGTCCATGAGGACAATTAAACGGATTCGCGCAAGTAGCTAAATCAGCCAATAATATCCGAGCCTGCTGCTCATTCAGGTAATGATTTGCTTTAATCGAACGTTTACAGCTCATCATAATCGCTGTCGCTTCTCTAAATTTCTTCACACTGACCTGACCGGTGATTAAAAGCATGTCAATCATTTCCCGAATAATCGCTTCTTCTTCCCCAGATGGATACCAGGTTGGATGTGCTCTAATAATAAAGCTGTTTTGACCGAAGCCTTCCAGATAGATGCCCACACTTTCCAGCTTTTCTTTCTGTTCATTGATCTTTATTGCATCGCTGTTCGGATAGTCCAGAACAATCGGTACCAGCAGTTCCTGCAAATCACTGCTTACTTCACCAATCTTTTCACGGAAATATTCATACTTAATCCGCTCCTGCGCTGCATGCTGATCAACGATATACAAGCCATTCTTGCTTTGCGCAAAAAGATACGTACCGTGCATTTGTCCAAAATATTCCAATTCCGGAAAGCGCTCGGTCTTTCGTTCCTGCTCCAGCCGATCAACCGTTCGGTTTAATTCTTTTATTTGGTCTTTGTTCGAAACATCAAAATCCGGGTGTTCCCGTTGAAGCTCTTCCTCGACAACAGTCTCGACCGACTGCTCTACTTCTTCAGGAGTATCCTGCTGCACCTGATACTCAGCCATGCTTTCGACAGAGCCTTTTACGAATGTCGGTTTGGTCTTATAATTATTTGAAAGGTCTTCATTAATAGTACCCGTCATTACCGGCTCCGCTGTATTACTCAGCTGTTGCGCTGGTTCTTCAGCTTCCTGTTCACGTTCATTCTGCTGTTTTTTGTCCTCTACAAAGAAACGGCCGCTTGTCGAATCAAAGCTGAGGCTGCCTGGTTTACGCACTTCCTCCGTCTGCCTCATTTCACCTGACTGGTCTTCAGTCAAAGGAATTTCCAGCTGTTCAACCTTTTTTTGATTCTCGACTTTTGTCTTGAATTTAAGATTTGCAGCGGCATTTGGAATCAGCTGTTCCTGGCTTAACGCTTCTTCAATCGCCTGACTAATAAGCGTCATCAGCTCTTTTTCTTTACTCAAACGTACTTCCTGTTTTGTCGGATGAACATTCACATCCACTAATAGCGGATCCATAGTGATTTCCAAAACGGCAATTGGAAAACGGCCTACCATCAGCTTA
The DNA here is from genome assembly GCF_054871795.1 of Enterococcus sp. LJL51. Taxonomy (NCBI): domain Bacteria; kingdom Bacillati; phylum Bacillota; class Bacilli; order Lactobacillales; family Enterococcaceae; genus Enterococcus; species Enterococcus sp. LJL51. The sequence continues at coordinate 44,079 of NZ_JBTXLW010000021.1, forward strand.
GAGCCATAGCCATTAATAACTGCTTTATTTAACATAAAATTTTTGATATATCGGCCGTTGATAATCGTCGAAAGATAATTTCTACTGGCTCTAGTTACTTCCGGCAGTGAAACAAAACCGTAAAGCTCGAAATCTAAATCCTGTCCACGAATTTCCAGCATCTTTTTCGCTGTACTTATCCCGTAAATTCCGGCAATCGTCTGTTTTAAATCTCCAGTGCCGGCGGTGCTCATCATCTTATTGCCATCGTGTACCAGCCGAAAAGCTATAGCCGGATGACTCAAGGCCAGCCGATTGACAATATCGCCAATGGTTGCCAACTCAGTCTGAATGGTTTTTACATACTTCAAACGGGCCGGTGTATTGAAAAAGAGATTTTCTACGGTAATTTTTGTTCCTTTACGTAGAGCTCCTGGTTTATTTTCCGCTACTTTACCACCAGTTAATCGGGCAAAACTGCCTTCAGACTGGTCAGCTACGGCTGTTTCAATCGTCATTTCAGATACTGAAGCGATACTGGGCAGAGCCTCGCCGCGGAAGCCAAGACTTCTTATCCGGAATAAATCATCACGCGTATGAATCTTACTTGTCGCATGCCGTTTGAAGGCATTCAAAACATCATCCTGAGCGATGCCGTCGCCATTATCAATCACTTGAATTTTTTTCAACCCGGCTTCTTCAATAAAGATATCAATCTGTGTACTTCCCGCATCTATTGCATTTTCAATAAGTTCCTTCACAACTGAAGCCGGGCGCTCAACTACTTCCCCGGCAGCAATCTGGTTGGCAAGCTGCTCTGATAATTCTTTAATCTTTCCCATGGCTTGGACTCCTCTCTTTTATGGAGTGAATCAAATTCTTTTTTGCAATTCGTACAGTGTATTCAACGCATCCATCGGCGTCATCTCCAACAGGTTCAGCTTCTTCAATCGATCGATTACACTGAGTTCGTCTGTTGACACTTCCTTGAACAAGGAAAGCTGTTCGCTCTCTTCCTCAATTACAGCTGGACTTTCTGCTAGTGGAATGGCCGCAGTTTCCTGTGATTCTAAGGAGGAAAGAATAGCTGCTGCCCGTTCCAGTAAATCAAGAGGCATGCCGGCTATTTTTGCAACATGAATACCATAGCTTTTATCTGCTGGTCCTTCCATCATCTTATGGAGAAAGACTACGTCGCCATCTTTTTCAACCGCACCAACGTGAATGTTTTTTAAGCTGCTTAGTGATTCATCCAGCACAGTCAACTCATGGTAATGGGTTGAAAATAAGGTTTTTGCTTTAACTTTTTTATGAATATACTCAATAATCGCCTGTGCCAATGCCATACCATCATATGTGGCAGTTCCCCGTCCAAGCTCATCAAATAGAATCAAGCTGTTGGGCGTTGCATGTCTCAATGCCTGATTAGCTTCCATCATTTCTACCATAAAGGTACTCTGACCAGCAATCAAATCATCTGAGGCACCAATTCGAGTGAATATTTGATCAAAAATCGGCAGTTCAGCCGACTCGGCTGGAATAAAACAGCCGATTTGAGCCATAACTACGGTTAACGCCAACTGACGCATATAGGTACTTTTACCAGACATGTTGGGTCCGGTAATCAGCAGCAGCAAGTCATCCTGAGCAAAGCTGATGCTATTGGGGATATACTCCTGATGTCCCAGCACTTTTTCTACAACGGGGTGGCGGCCATCCTTAATATATAAGCTGCCGTTTCCAGACCGCAGTACTGGCCGAACGTATTGATAGCGTTCGCTGACTACCGCAAATGCCTGTAAAACATCCACTGTACTCAGTGATTTCGCCAATCGCTGCAGACGGTCGATGCTCTTCTTCACTTCTTCCCGAACTTCTAAAAACAGCTGATACTCCAAATCAACAGATTTTTCTTCTGCTTCTAAAATCAGCTTCTCCATCTCCTTCAATTCAGGCGTGATGAAGCGTTCCGCATTTGCCAATGTCTGTTTACGTTCGTATTTGCCTTCTTCCAGATTAACCAGATTGGCCTTTGTTACTTCGATATAGTAGCCGAATACCCGATTAAAGCCTACCTTCAATGTTTTGATACCCGTTTCTTGACGTTCTTTAGCCTCAAGCTCTGCCAGCCACTGCTTGCCATGACGCATGGCATCCCGGTATTCATCCAGCTTTTCATGGTAGCCATCTCGAATGACATTTCCTTCTGTAATCTGTAGAGGGGCGTCCTCTCTAATCGCCTGACCGATTAAATCAACAAGATCCTCTATCGGATTCAGTTCAACTAAAAGCTCATTCCATTCGCCCTGATTAATTCCGACAATCAGCTCCCGAATCATTGGTACTTGCTCAAGAGAGGTTTTCAGCTGAATCAAGTCCCGTCCATTGATGCTTCCAAAAGCCACCCGGCCGGCAAGACGTTCCAGGTCATAAACCTTCGTCAGCGCTGCTTGCAAATCAACACGCTCAAAATAAGCATTGAGTAAGGATTGAACCATCTCCTGCCGACGAAAAATTTGTTTTTCTTGTATTAGCGGACGATCCAGCCACTGCTTCAGAAGACGGCCGCCCATCGCCGTTTTAGTTTCATCCAGCAGCCACAGCAGTGTTCCCTGCTTCTTACCAGAACGAATAGAGCGGGTAAGCTCCAAGTTAAATTTTGAATAATAATCCATTTTTAAAAAATGATTTGGCTGGTATTCCACTGCTTGTTGAATATGATCTAGACTGCGTTTTTGCGTTACCGCAAGATAGGTCAGCAGCTTTTGCGTCACTTCGATTTCCAGCGGTTGAGATAATGTGCTGGTTAAAAAACTAAACTCTGCATTTTCCTGCGTTTCCAATTGTTCTGAAAAAACAATCGTCAGCCTTTCCTGCAGCACATGAGACAAGCTTTCTGGTATCTCGCTGCCTAAAACTACTTCTTTTGTTTGTAGAGCCGCAGCTTCATTAACAACATTTTCTTCTCCAGTCAACAGGGTGCTTTTCAGCTCTCCGGTTGTTAAGTCCACATAAGCCAGACCATATGCTCCGTCAGCTGCTACCAGGGCTGTCAGGTAGTTATTGTCTTTAGCCTCCAAGCCTTTACTGTCCATTACAGTTCCAGGAGTAACGAGCTGAACTACTTCCCGTTTAACCATGCCCTGTGTTGTTTTAGGGTCTTCCACTTGCTCACAGATAGCAACTTTGTAGCCCATTTCAACCAGTGTGTCAATATAACCTTGTGCTGCATGGTGCGGAACACCGCACATTGGTATTGGATCATCAGCATTTCTATTTCTACTTGTCAGCGTCAGCTCTAAAAGCTGTGCTGCTTTTTCTGCATCTTCATAAAACATCTCATAAAAATCGCCTAGACGGTAAAAAAGAAAGGCATCAGGATACTGCCCTTTTATTGTCAAATATTGCTCCATCATAGGGGTGTGTCTGGTTTTTTGCGGCAATTTATAGCCCTTCCTTCTCTAATTGATCATTGACGCCTCGCTGAATCATTGCCGTAATATGCTGCAAAAGGTCATTTGCTTCCTTTAACTGTTCTCTATAGGCAACAACCAGAGGATGATTATCAAATTCAGCTGTCAATTCATCCGCCCGCTTCAATGCTTCCTGCTCAGCAGCCGGTTTGCCGTAATGAGCAAACTGAACAGCATCTTTCTGGGCAGCTTTTATATTCTCTACAAGCTCTGTCAGCTTTTCGTTGTCCTTTACTCTCTGTTCAATCCGCTTATATGCTTGAATTGTCTCATTTTCCTCCAGCAGCTCCAATAGCTTCGTCAGCTCTGCATCTATGTTTTTGTCTCCAATAGGCTGCTCCATTTTTCACACCTTCACTCATTTAATTTTGTAAAAATATGTATGTTTATTTTAACACATTCTGAAATTTTGCCAAACGTCAATTCCGACAGCTAAAAACTACTTTTGGTTATTTTTCCCACCATAGACAGTTTGCAGCGCTCACATCATTCTGTTCTATCCAAGCTTTTTGAACCGGCACTCAAAAAGCGGAGTAGCTTGACTAAGCAAGCAGTCTTCAGCCCTGCAGCTTTTTCACCGGAAACAGGAATGAGCGAGGCATCATCTCTATCCCCGCTCTTTCCAGCTTTTGCTCTCATATCTTTAACCACCAGCCGCTGTTATTCATGAAATGGACGGTCTTCACTAATCTGAATCAGCTGGATATCCTTAGCCTGACCCGTTTGATCATCAAATTCAATATAGCAAGCGGATAAAATAGTTCGTCCGCTTTCGACCACTTCAAAGCGCTTAGGCAATGCTGTCCAAAACTTCTCAATGATTGGCTCCCGCTTCATCCCTAATATACCATCATAAGGACCAGTCATCCCAACATCTGTCAGGTACGCCGTTCCCTTTGGTAAAATACGGGCATCATTCGTCTGTACATGAGTATGTGTACCAACAACTGCGCTGACCTTCCCATCTAAGAACCAACCCATTGCCTGCTTTTCACTTGTTGTTTCTCCATGAAAATCAACAAAAATTAAGGGTGTTCGTTTTCTGGCCTCTTCAATCAATTCCTCCGCTTTGCGAAAGGGGTCATCCAAATCAGCCATAAAGGCACGAGCCTGTAGATTAATAACTGCCAGTTCAAGCTGGTTCACTTTCACATAGACAATCCCTTTTCCAGGCGTTCCTTCCGGAAAATTCGCCGGCCGAATCATCTTCTTAGCTTCGCCGATAAAGTCAAAGATATCCCGGTTATCCCATGTATGATTTCCCAGTGTTACTACATCTACACCGTCCTGCAAAAATTTTTTATATATTTTCCCGGTGATTCCCCGCCCAGCAGCAGCGTTCTCCCCATTTGCGATTGTCACCTGCGGCTGATACTTCTTTTTCAGCTTAGGTAAATAATCTGTTATGGTCTCTCTTCCAAGTGAACCTACAACATCTCCAATAAATAGTATACGCAAATATTCTTCCTCTTCTCTTTTATTCTTACTGATTCATTATAGTAGTTTTCCCAGTGAATGAAAAGCTCTGCCAACTGAAAAAAGAGAGGAGAACAACGAGTGTTGTTCTCCTCTCTTATTAATAGTGTCCTTAAAAGTCTATACAGGCTCCTCCATTAGATAGTATTGGATGAGGCTGATTAGTCTTCCATATATGCCCATTTGAAGTCATATTTTGCACCAGTAGAGTGATAGAAGATATCCTTCGCTTTTGGCGTACGTAAGTGCGCTTCTGCTTTTTGATAGATTGGTACAATACCCATGTCGTCCATGATTAATTTTTCTGCATCCAATAAATCTTTCCAGCGTGCAGCAGGATTATTAGCATTTGTTGTTGAAGCACTCTTAATTAGTTCATCGTATTTAGTGTTTGAATAACGTCCGCGGTTGTAAGAGTTTCCTGTTACAAATAAATCAAGGAAGCTGCTTGGGTCCGCATAATCCGCTCCCCATGCACCAAGTGCCACTTCAAAATCACCTTTTTCAGTACGGTCCAGACGTACAGAGAACGGTACTGGACTAACTGTTACCTTCAAGCCTTCCAGGGTTTCGCCAAGAGAGCCCTGCAGATATTCACCTAGCTTCTTACCGCCATCTGAATCATCAACTAGAAAGTCCATATCCAATGAATCAATTCCCAATTCTTTCTTCGCTTTTTCCCAGTATTCTTTTGCTTTATCTACATCGTAAACAATTGGATTTCCTGCTTCTTCAGCAAAATCTTCGTTTGTATCTGGATTATTCGTCAAACCTTTTGGAACTAGACCTTCAGCAGAAGTAGAACCATTTGCTAAAATTTGAGTTACCAGAGATTCACGATCGATTGCATAAGCAAAAGCTTTACGTAAATTGACATTGTTGTACACAGAATCTTTATCACGCTGATTCATTTCTAAATAGAAGGTAGAAGCCGCTTCAAGAATCATGTAGTCCGGATCATCCTTCATCTGCATAGCCAGCTCACCAGACAATGGCACATCGTCTGCTTGACCATCTTGATACAGGTTCAATGATGTTGGTGCTTCTTTTACAACATCGATAACTACTTTATCCAATTTCACTGTATCTTTATCCCAGTATGTGTCATTTTTTGTAAATGACCAGTTTGTATCTGTACCAGGACCGTCAAAATCAGTTAAAGTGAATGGACCATTGTAGACAGACTTATCACTTGCTGTTGTATAATCTTTGCCGTATTTCTCTACGATATCCTGACGTTGCGGCAGGAATGAAGGAAATGCCAGCAGATAATCAAAGTAAGGCGTTGCTTTTTCTAATGTGATCTCCAACTCGTAGTCACTTACAGCTTTAATTCCCAGCTCTTCTTTATCCATTTCTCCAGCTGTAATTTTTTCTGCATTTTTTACAGGTCCAAACATATATGCATATTCTGAAGCTGTTTCAGGTTCTACAGTTCTCTGCCATGCATAGACATAATCTTTCGCTGTAACTGGTTCGCCGTCGCTCCACACTGCATCTTCTCTAAGTTTGATTTTGTACGTCAAACCATCTTCGCTTAATTCTGCCATTTCTGCAGCACCAGCTGGCTGTGGATGATTATCTTTATCTAGTCGATAAATCCCTTCATACACGTTATTCAAGGCAATGAAACTCACCTCATCAGTTGCCAAAGACGGATCTGCACTTGGAATTTCCTGTCTTTCAACATATCTAAATACCTGTTCACCACTAGCTGTTCCACCTGAACCGCTATCGCTGTCAGATGTTCCTCCGCCAGTAGTTCCGCAAGCAGCTAGTGTTAATGCACATGTCGCTGCAACAAACCCTAAAGTTGTTTTTCTTTTGATCCCCATTAGAAAACCTCCTACATAAAATTAAATCTAGTATGAATATATCAAAAATACTTTCCTCCCGCAATGATATACCCTTATGAAAAATTAAGCAACCAGTAAAATTTAGATGAGCTTACGATGAAAAAAACTATATACAGTGCAAAACAGCTTAGGATGGAACAGAAGTGTTTAGTCTCGAGAACCAAATAGGTACTGCTTAACATCAGCTCGTTCCTCACTGTGTTTCTCAGTAATAAGAAGAAATTCACGGAAATACCAAGAAACACAAATGTGAGCCAATCGATGTTGACTGATTCCTACCTGATGTTTCTCAAATTTTTGTGAATTTTGGTTTATTTCTGAAGGTTTTGCTCCTGCGGTTACTCGTCGCAGTTCAATACTTGGAGAGTGCTCCTGCGGTTACTCGTCGCAGTTCAATACTTGGAGAGTGCTCCTGCGGTTACTCGTCGCAGTTCAATGCTGGTATGTGCTACTGCTCCCACCGTTTATTCGGATTCCACGTGAGTAGGACATGACTCACTTTAACAAAGCGTTCAAAAAAAGCTGAGACAGTCACTATCTCAGCTTTACTTAACTATTTTGCGTAGTCAACTGCACGGGTTTCCCGAACGACAGTGACTTTGATATGTCCTGGATAATCCAGTTCATCTTCGATTTTCTTACGAATATCTCGAACCAGACGAACAGCTTCTAAATCGGAAATTTCTTCCGGCTTAACCATAACGCGAACTTCACGTCCGGCCTGCACGGCAAAACTAGATTCAACACCAGTGAAGCTATTAGAAATATTTTCCAGATTTTCCAATCTGCGAATATAGTTTTCCAATGACTCGCTGCGTGCCCCAGGTCTTGCTGCTGATAGAGCATCCGCTGCTGCAACTAATACAGAAATAACTGAAGTTGCTTCGATATCGCCGTGGTGAGATGCAATCGCATTTATTACGACTGAATTCTCTTTATATTTAGCAGCCAGTTCAGCGCCAATTTCCACGTGAGAACCTTCAATTTCATGGTCTAATGCTTTTCCGATGTCATGCATCAGTCCGGCACGTTTCGCTAATTGTACATCCTCACCTAGCTCTGCTGCCAGAACACCAGTCAGCTTCGCAACTTCAATTGAGTGGTTCAATACATTTTGACCATAGCTGGTACGGAAACGTAAACGTCCCAAAATCTTAATTAAATCAGGATGAAGTGTATGTGCGCCAACTTCAAAAGCAGCCTGCTCGCCATACTCGCGAATCCGTTCATCCATTTCTTTCCGGGATTTTTCAACAGTCTCTTCAATTCTGGCTGGATGAATCCGGCCATCCTGAATTAAGCGTTCAAGTGTCATCCGGGCGATTTCTCTTCTGATAGGATCAAACCCTGAAAGTACAACTGCTTCCGGCGTATCATCGATAATTAAATCAATACCAGTCAGTGTTTCCAGCGTTCGAATATTCCGACCCTCACGACCGATAATCCGACCCTTCATTTCATCGTTCGGCAGGCTCACAACAGAAACAGTTGTTTCTGAGATTGAATCGGCTGCACAACGCTGAATGGCTAATGACAGTAGATTTTTAGCTTTACGATCTGCTTCTTCTTTTGCACGCTGTTCTGATTCTTTAACCAGCACAGCCAGCTCATGACTTAACTCTTGTTCTGTTGACTCCATGATGATATTTTTTGCTTCGTCTTTAGACAAAGAAGCAATACGTTCAATTTCCTGATGTTGTTTTTCCACCAGTTGTTCTACTTCTTTTTCCCGCTCATCAATTAATTGCTGTCTAGCACCTAGCTTCATTTCTTTTTCTTCCAGTGAGTTTTCACGTTTTTCAAGAGTATCATCTTTACGATCCAATGTCTGTTCTCTTTGAAGCAGACGATTTTCCTGTGTCTTTAACTCTAACTTGCTTTCCTTCAACTCACCTTCAATTTCTGACCGATACTTCTGATTTTCTTCTTTTGCTTCAAGCAAAGCCTCTTTTTTCAAAGTCTCTGCTTCTTTACGGCCATCTTCAATAATGCCAGCGACAGTGTTTTTAGCACCATCTACTGCTTTTTCGTGACGAGATTTTGCAATAAAAAACCCAACTCCAAGACCGACAATTAATGCGACGATAGCGAGTGGAATGACTAAACCCATTGTTTCCACCTCCATACTATCTTATTATTCATTTCAACTATTCATGTAGTTTATTGACAAACTAATGTCATTATCAATATTTCTACTGTGTGCATACAAATACACACAACTTTATTCTAATGTTTGTCCCTCAGTGTGTCAACTTAAAATAACCATTATCACACCGCTCTGCCAGACAGTCTGAAAGCTGTGAACAAAAGACTGGACATTCATTTTCAATCGTCTGACTTCTATTTTTTAAAATTTCACTTACAGTTATTTTATGATTGTTCATTTCGGCTCGCTCTCGGAAGGAAGGCTTCATAAAGAGATGCACAAAATGATTGTTATCTGAAAGCCATGCCTTCAGATAAATAATTCTCAAAAGCAAATGTGTTGCTGTAGGCTGCACCAATTCTATAGCTATCTTAAAAAGCAAAAAACAGGTAAGTGCTCTAAAAAAGCAAACTTACCTGTTAATTTATGATTTATATTATTCTTCATCCAAAGGCAGTTCTTCCTGGCCTTCTTCAACAACGATAGAACCATCACCGATTCCATATGCTGCCCGAACTTTAGTAGAAAGCTCCTCAATCATTTCAGGATGTTCCGTCATGTAGACCTTCACATTTTCCCGTCCCTGACCAATTCTTTCGCCATTGTAGCTGTACCAGGCACCGCTTTTTTCTACCAAATCCTTCTCAACAGCCATATCCAGAAGCTCACCTTCCTGAGAAATACCTAGACCGTACATTACGTCCACCTCTGCTACTTTAAAAGGCGGTGCAACTTTATTCTTAACAACTTTGATTTTCGTACGGTTACCGATGATATCTGTTCCCTGCTTCAACTGCTCTGCACGGCGCACTTCTAATCTGACAGTGGCATAAAATTTCAGGGCACGTCCGCCAGGTGTTGTTTCGGGATTACCAAACATTACACCCACTTTTTCACGAATCTGATTGATGAAAATAGCGATTGTTTTTGTCTTGTTGATTGAACCAGACAATTTACGTAGTGCTTGAGACATCAGACGAGCCTGTAGCCCGACGTGACTCGCACCCATCTCTCCATCGATTTCCGCACGAGGTACTAATGCTGCTACAGAGTCAATAACCACAATATCAATCGCTCCACTGGATACCAGTGCATCTGCAATTTCCAATCCCTGTTCACCTGTATCCGGCTGAGACAGCAGCAATTCGTCAATATTTACACCCAGCTTCTGAGCATATTGAGGATCAAGTGCGTGCTCGGCATCAATAAAAGCTGCTGTTCCACCTTGTTTCTGTACTTCAGCGATAGCATGCAGCGCTACTGTTGTTTTACCAGAACTTTCAGGACCATAGACTTCGATAATTCTTCCGCGAGGATAACCGCCGACTCCTAAAGCAACATCCAGCGCCAAAGATCCGCTCGGAATTGTTGATACCTGCTGATCAATCTTTTCCCCCAGTTTCATGATGGAGCCTTTACCAAAGTTCTTTTCTATTTTTTTCAATGCAGCATCTAGTGCTACTTTACGATCATCAGCCAATTGATAATCCTCCTTATATGTTAAACATAGTTTATTTCCGATAATTCTATATTAACTTTTTTGTTCGTAAAAATCAAGAAGAAAGCGAACAAACATTCGCATTTTATTTTTTCTTTAGAATTGCTCGGCGAATTAGGTCCAGCCCTTTCATCGCCGAGCTATATCGAATGTATTGACGGTCTCTAGTGAAATGGAATTTTTCTGCTGTAGTCTTTCCTCCCCGCTCAGCAATCCCTATCCAGACAGTGCCTGGAGGATGTCCTTCCAGCGAATCAGGACCAGCAACGCCAGTAAAAGCAACTGCATAATCGGTATCTGTCAGCTTTCTCGCTTGCTCAGCCATTGCAGCTGCACAGGCTTCGCTAACCACACCATGCTCTTTTATAAGTACTTCTGGAATACCCAGTAAAGTTTCTTTCATTTCTTCCGAGTATGTTACAAAGCCGCCTTTTAAAACCTTCGAGGCCCCTTGTACACTACCAATCATACTTTGAAAAAGCCCAGCCGTCAGGCTTTCTGCGGCAGTGATAGTCTTGCCACGCTCAGTCAACAGCTTCACCGTAGTCGCTTCTAAAGAGTTATCATCTCCATAACCATAGAAATACTCTCCTACAACTGCCATAATCCGCTGTTCCATCTCAAACAGCAGCTTTTCTCCCTGTTCTTCAGAAGCCACTTTAGCAGTTAGACGCAGTGTCACCTCATTAGGCTTCGCATAAGGAGCCACGGTGGGGTTCGTCTGACTATCAATCAAATCCTTTAAATCAGTCACTAGCTGAGATTCACCAATTCCATAGAAACGAAGAACTTTAGACACCAGCTGCTCGGCTGCTGGAAACAGCTCTTTGATTAACGGGCGGACATGCTGAAAAAACATCGGCTTCAGCTCACTCGGAGGTCCCGGCAGCAGCAGATAACTAGTATCAGCCTTTGTTATTAGTGTACCGATAGCCAACCCGGTGGGGTTTGGGATACTTATTCCTCCCTCAATAGTCAGCGCCTGCTGCATATTGTTTTCGGTCATCGGTCGTTTAGAAAACGTGAAAAATTCCTGAACCCTTTCAGCACCCGCTTCATCTATAATAAGATCCCGATGAAGATGCTCTGCGACTGCTTGTTTCGTCAAATCATCTTCGGTTGGTCCCAGACCGCCGCATAAAACAATCAAATCACTTCTCTTTTCTGCTTCCTGCAGCAAATCAGTCAGCCGCTGGAAGTTGTCTCCAACAACAGTATGGTAGTATACCTCAACGCCGAGACTGGCGAATTCTTCGGAAAGAAAGGTTGCATTTGTATTCACTACTTGACCGAGCAGCAGCTCTGTTCCTACGGCAATAATTTCTGATTTCATACTTTTCCTCTTCTCAATTAATCTACGTAAAATTTCTTTCATTCATTTTACCACAGACCATTTTTTTCAGGAAAGCTCTGAGATTTTTATTAATTTAAGGAATGTCCAATTTGAAAATGGTTATAACTTATATCAATTTTCTGTATTGACCAGTTAAGAATAAACACTCATTTGCTGGTTTGGATAATTCTTATTTTCAATTTCGTCTACCATCGCTAATGCATAGTCGGCATAGCTGATATAGCTTTTTCCTTCTGCATTTTTTGTCAAAGTATCACCTGCGGCAAAATACTTACCTGTCCGATCTCCTTTTGCATCAAAGTTTTGAGCAGGGCTAATATAGGTCCAATTTACTCCCTTAGATTCTTTTAGTAGCTGCAGACTTTCACCCATGGCTATCGGAACCGTCTTATATTCATCAGGCAGGGTATCTTTGAGCTGCTGACTTCTATCTGCATTTAAATAGAGACTACCCGCACCCCCAACAACTAGCAGACGAGTTGGAAGACCTGCTAAGAGACCAATCAAATGTTTCATTGATATAGAAAATTCTTCAACATTTCCCCAAAATCCTAGCGCACAGACTAATACATCAAAGTCCTTAACATCTTCTCTCGTCAATGAATACACGTCTTTTTCAATCACCTGTTGATTCGGTCCGACTTTATTTTTGTCTCTGACAATTGCTGTTGTCTGAAATCCTCTTTTTTCTGCTTCCTGAATAATCAGTGAACCTGCTTTTCCATTTCCGCCAAGTACAGCTATTTTCATAACAATCCAACATCCTTTCTTTTCTGTATTAACTCTATGTAGTTTCCTCATAAAAAAACATAGTTTATAGTTAAATTTTAGTCGTCAGACTCAATTAAATCAAATCAGAAGAACTTTTTCAGGTTCTAAAAAAATTACATGCATATTTTAATAATCTTATAGATTTACACTTTGAAAAAATGGTAGAATGAAAACAGAATAGACGTTAAAATGTATTTCGTACATAAGGGAGAGAACTATATGAAAAAAGGAGTCACTTTGAGTTTATTGGGTATCTGTTGCTTCCTGCTGATGTCCTGCAGCACTCCGGACAAAAAAACGACGGCAACAAGTAGTTCGGAAACAACCAGCAGCACTACTATTGCTTCCAATGAAGCACCAGCCCAAGCCAGCATCACTGCACAAGAGGTTGTTCAAAAATTTAAAGACGCCGGACTGGCTGTGTATGAAGAACGGGATATGACACAGGAGGATTATGGTCTGGCTCCAATGAAAGCGGCTACGGGCGTTATATTTGGTGTCTACTATTCAGAATATACCGCTTCCTATTTAAATGGCCGTGTAACTGTTTACACAAACCTAGCTGATTTGCAGGAGGTCAAAAAATTCTATGATGACTTATCTGCCGAAGATCCTAAATTCAAATCCTGGACAGCTGTAAACGAAGAAAAGCTCGTGCTGTTCCAAATGAACGGCGGTATCGACGAAGCTGCCTTCAACGAATTCCAATATGTTCTGGGCACGCTGTAAATCAAATCATTGTATTTTTTAAGCTTGCCTGTACTAAGAACATTGACTGACTATAAAAACAGAGATGAGGCTTAAAGCTTTGGACATCAAAGCTCCAGCAGCTGCTAAATCAATGTTAACTGCTCCCAACTAGTGCTTTACAAAGTAAAATAACACTCAGCTTCTAATAAAAACAGAGAGCGGGATTTATCTACATCCCGCCCTCTGTTATTTTATTTCCTTCAATTCGATACACTTTAAGCTTCCATCGTATCATCAACCGATTGTTCCCGATACTGCTCCATTTTTTCCTGGAAGTAGGTCTCTGTCTTACCATAGGTTGTGTAAGTGATTGCATTCGCTCCAGCTTCAATAGTTTCAAGAATCTGTTCATCTGTTTTGCCGCCAGAAGCGATAATTGGAAATTCCGGATACTGTGCTCTAATCCATTTTACCAGCTTCACCGTATCTTTCCCTCCTGCTACGTTAAAAATATCCACGCCAGCTTCAATCAGCTTGCTTAAATCCCGCTTATCGTTGACCACTGTATACATGATGGGAATATCCACAGCTTCATTCACAGTCATAATTGTTTCAATATTTGTAGGACCGTTCAGCACCACGCCGTAAGCCCCGTGCTCTTCTGCGAAAGTACCTAAACGAGATGAACGGTTTCCAGAGGTTAAGCCGCCGCCGATTCCGGCAAAGATTGGTGCCTGAGCTACTTGAGAAATAGCAGATAAAATCCGGGTATTCGGTGTCCATGGATAGACTGCTAAAATTGCATCAGCGTCATTGTTCGCAATAACCGCTACATCCATCGTGTAGATAATACTTTTTATCCGCTTTCCATAAATGCTGATGCCGCTCGCTTCACGAATTGCTTTCGGCATCTTAATAATACTTTGTCTCAGCTCGGAGGACAACTCTGGCATATATTTGGGTGTTTTTTCCATCTAGACATATCTCCTTTTATTTAGTGTTTATATTTCTATACATACAGCCACTATCATTTTTTTAATACACGTTGTAGTTTGTTCTTACGCAGTATAGACTATCGTTCATTAATTGAACAGAATTTAGATAGAGTCAGAGAGCCTCAAGATCTGTCAGATCTCAGGCTCTCCTTTTTTCTTGATTAAATTGAGTGGGACATAACTCATTGAGTTATATCTTACTCACGTGGAATCCGAATAAACGGCGGGAGCAGTAGCACATACCAACATTAAACTGCGACGAGTAACCGCAGGAGCACTCGCAAAGCACTTAACTGCGACGAGTAACCGCAGGAGCAAGACCTTTGGAAATAAACACTTCTGTCCCATCCTCATTCTTGCTTGCTAATTACAGCTCTGCATTAAACAGCTGCTTCAACTGATAGACAACGTCATCGCTGTCCGCGTTGATTGTTGCACTTTCATTGATGCTGGACAGTTTTTTTAGTTCATCCAACTGGGCATTGTAGCCAATCGTATTTACTGTTACACCTAAGCCTTTGATGATAGGCGCTACTTTGTCAAAGCTATAGCCTTCATTCGTTTCGCCATCAGAAAGGACAAAGATAATCGGCCGGGCATCTGGTGTTTTCTCTAGCTGCTCCTGAATCATATTCAGGGCGACTAATGCACCGTCATATGTCGCTGTTCCGCCATCAGCTGTCAAGTTTTTAACAGCTCCGGTAAAGTAACCACGCTGCTTAGCATCCATCCGCTCAATTGGCAGCTCCACAGTGACTGTTGAACTGTATGAAACTAAGCCAATGTAAGAATCATCACCAATATATTTGCTGCTGTTTAGTAAAGATTGTCTTAATGAGTTAATCGGCGCGCCATCCATAGAGCCGGAAACATCTGCAACGAACACAGCAATAATAGGTTTTCCGCCATTTTTATTTTCTTTCCAAAGCTTTTGAATTGAGGAAACAATTGCCCCGTCGATATTATCGATTTCCAGCTGATAATCATCCAGCTGATTAAAGCCATAAGAAGAGGCTTTTTCCTGGTTTTCAGCTTCTTGAACATATTTTGTAAATTCAGCAACTACCTGTTTCTTTTCTTCAGAAGCTGTATTCATCGTATACATCGGTGAATCTTGCCGAATCCCCAGCGGCACGTACTTATACTGCTTAAATTCCGGTGTATTGATATATGTTTGATAACTAATCGACATGATATCCACTGAACCATTTTTCGCTACTTCTCTTAATTGAAGTGTATTAAATAATGTGGACGGTAAATCCTTTTGAAATGCCTGTAGAGAAGAAACAGCCTGATCGCTTAATGGATTATTCGCATCAAATTGATTCATCAGCTGAGTCAATAGACTAAGACCTGTTGAAGAGGTATATGGGTTTGTATAGCCTAACAGCATGCCATCATCCGTTACAGCTTTCACCAACGATTCAATATTAACCTCTCCATATTTCTTGACGATTTCATCGTAAGTAGCTTCCTTCATTAGCAAACCACCCGTATTTCCAATGGTTCTATCTGCCACTGTTGTCAAAGCTGTCCCATTTGATTCCAGCATCTTCCCCCACAAAAGATTCGATGGTGTATAGCCGTCCGGGACGTAGTTTTCAGAAGCGATATAATCCAGCCCAGTACCAGAAGCCATCGAACGGATAGAAACTGAAACAGTCTTTCCGTCAATCATACTATTCTTCTTGTTAAACTCCTCAGCCAGTTCAACAAACAGACCGTCTTTCCCGCTGCCGGCTTTTTCCGGACTGACAAAAATTTCTGCATTGATCTGGTTTTTCCCTTCTACAGTCAAAGGATACGTTTTATCAATTGGCGGAAGCTCTTCCTTTTCGTTCATTGAGCTTGTATCAATATCCCGTTTCAGTTCTGCCGTTGAGGCGTCGATTTTCTTCACGTAGCTTTTCAGCTCTGACTGAGCATCGGCTTTCGAAAGATTTTTGATATCTCCAGATCCGCTGTCGATTTTCCCGTCGTTCCCTGTTGTACATCCTGAAAAGAGGGCTGTCAGGATGATGCTCCCCACAACAAGCCTCTTTATTCCCCTGATTTTCATAGTAAAAGCTCCTTCTTAGTTATTCGATTGTGTTGTTTAGCGACTGCAATGCCTTGGTCATACTGTCTAAATCCCCTCTAGTTGATGGAGATTTAGAATCCAGATAATTTACGGTTTCGTGTAATAACCCTCTTACTTGTTTTAGAATTTCCGAATTTGTATTCAAACGCTTGGTAATTTCCTGAGGATCGCCCTCAATGGTGATTCGGTTAACAATGCTTTTGGTATTCTGTAATATCTGCATTTTGGCCTGACGCATGGAATACTCGATTTTATCTAATATTTCAAATTCATTATCCGCCTGCAGCTCTAGTAAATCCTCGATACAGCCGTCAATTTGATCAATCATTTTCTTAGCTTCAACAATATCCTTTTGATAAACCGTGTGTGTCTCATAGAGCTTATCCAGTTTGCTTACGATATCTTTGCCGTCATAGTGCTGATCGGCTTTTTTAGCTGGCTTTCCGCCAGCTTTCAGAGCTGCTTCTTTCTTTTGCGAAAACACCACAATAATCAGACCGGCTACGGCCAGTGCAGCAACAATCAGACCGGCTGTGGCAATGGTATTGAATGTTCGAACGGTTTTTGAACCATAGCTGATAACCGCAGCATCAAAATCCAATAAAAGGACTCGAACAGCAATCCAGACCAGTGCCCCAATCGCCCCTGTTCCTATTAAAAGGAATCGTATTCTCTTCTGTGTCATTCCGTTCTACCTCATTTCGTTACATCAATTAGTGCATTGGCGAGCTCTGTGCGCATACGCAGCATTTCCTCCTGAGCATGCTTTCTATTCGCTGCTCCTTTTTCACGAATCACTTGAATATCCTTCAATGCAGCGATAGTCTGTGTATTCACTTCATTTAAAGTTTCAATATCCACAATGCTCTTCTCCGAAGATTCTGCAGCCTGCGTAGAGACATGGTGAATTTTCTCCGCATTTTTCTTAAACAGTTCATTTGTAATATCAGAAACGGCATTGTCTGCTTCAATTGCGGACAGTGTATGCTGAGCTGAAAGCGCAATGGTCATTTGCTGCTTCCACATTGGAATTGTATTTGTCATTGTCGACTGAATTTTATAAGCCATTGCTTTGTTTGCGTTCTGAATCACGCGAATTTGAGTCGCCAGCTGTTGGCTAATCATCTTTGTCATATCTAAATCATGAACCTTTTTTTCAAATTGAGTCAATTTATCGGAAAACTCAGAGAGATTGTTCAGGTCTTCCTGATTTTGCCCAGCCGCTTTATTCTGAAGCTCCGGCAAAGTTGTTCCTTTAAGCTCAATAATTTTCGCTTGTCCAGCAGCCACATAGACTGATAAATTCTGATAAAACAGCTTGTTGGCCTCAGACATTTCTTCCAATGTCAGGATATCATTCGTTATTGTTAAGTAATGACCTTCTAAATTATTTAAAATTCGGGAAACATTCGCGTTGACATCTTCAAATCGAATCATCATTGTTTCGATTTTATTTTTGCCCCGCTTAAACAGTTTTGTCAAAAATCCGTCGTTTTCATCCGGATCAAAGCTTTCCAGCTCTATGACCAGCTCATTAATGATTTTACCAACATCGCCTAATTCATGACTTTTAACCTTATCCAGCGCCTGATCTGAAAACTCAGATAAACGAGATTGTTCCTTCGCTCCATAGGTCATTACACCCATCACGTTATTAATATCAATCTGATCTTTTAATTTATCGATTGCTTCAACCTGAGCTTCGGTCAATTGAATTTCCGGCTGTTTAATCTCTATCTCAAGCAGCTGCTCAATTTCCTTCGTCTCTTCCTGTGGTGCACCAAATGTAAACTCATCCATAAACTAACACACCTTTCTTTTTTATTATTCATCCTCTTATTGATAGACATTTCTCTGATTCTTTTATTCTTTGACACCTTTCATCATGTAAAAACTTCTCTTGTGAAAAAGTTGTATAACTATTATTTTAGATTATTTATAGGCTCCTGTCACTAGCCTGTCAAAAAAATCCGTGAAACACTATAATTTGAACAGCTGTTAAATGAATGTATTTCTCTATTTTCACTTCAAATAATAAGCTTCATTATCCCCTGTTTTCCATACGACTGCCAACCGCTCTTTATGCTTTTCCCGGACACTCCTCTATTTCGTCCTGCTGCTGTTTAAATAGCCGAACTGTTACTTCATTATGAATCTATCTATTATAAACCGCACTCGCAAAAAACAACACAATCTATTTTTGTCTATAAATAAATAGACAAAATCGGAAATTAATCTTAAAATAGCATTATAAACAAATAGAACAGGGAGAAATTACTATGGGCAAGAATCAGAAATTGAATGAAGAAATTATCATCAATGGTTTTTTTGAAGAAGAGTCAGACTACATCTGTCTTTACTGTGGAGCTGCATTTAATAAAGAGGAGATTTATCCAATCGACCAGCACTTGTACAACAGCATTTACGCCGTTAACGACCACCTTCACAAAAAGCATGGCGGACCATTAAAGGCGCTGCTGGCGCTACCCACAACTGTCTCTGGCATTTCTGGCACACAAAAGAATCTTATGAGCCTTTTGAGCATCGATCTAACTGATGGCGAAATTGCCGAACAGTTGGAAATTAGTCCATCTACTATTAGAAATCATCGGTTCAAGCTGAGAGAAAAAAAACGACAGGCATTATATCTCTTGTCGGCAATTGAATTACTGGAAAGGGTGAATAAAAAAATGACGGCAGAGGAAGTTAGCATCGCAACCTATGATGACCGCTTTATGATTAGTGAGGAGTATCGGGAAAAGACATTGGCGTCCTTCTTAGATGACAACGGCAGAGCGAATCGAATTCCAAGCAAAGAAAAAAGCAAAATCGTTCTGCTGCAGTACCTGGCAGAATCATTTGCAGAAAATAGAACCTATTCAGAAAAAGAAATCAACCAGATGATCAGCGAAGTTTTTGACGACTATGTTGCCATTCGCAGGTACCTTATTCAATACGGCTTTCTCGGTCGAACCAACGATGGAAAAAAATACTGGAAACTTTAGGTTAGCTTTGGAATACAAAGAGAAGGGGACGCGACATAAATTTGTCTCAGTCCCCTAAAACCGAATAAACGGTATTTCAGTATTTCCTTGCTTCGGGAATCACAACATTGTGAGAACCGTAAACAAGCTTTTAGTAATCTGATGCTTGTTAGATTCCTAGAAATAGTGCCGCAGCTGCTTTTACATCAAATGAATTCAGCAATCTCCTGAGCGGCCTCTTTATCTAAAATCAAGGTAAAGTTCGGATGCAGTTGGAAAACAGAGGACGGCACCGCTTCTGTTACACTACCAAAAAAAGCTTTTTTAATGATTGCTGCTTTTCCTTTCCCAGAAGCCATCATGATAACTTCCGGAATATTCATAATGCTTCGCGGTCCCATCGTTACATATCCTTCCGGCAGCTCTTCAGCAGCTCCTTCAACCTCGCCTAATAGAATATCTTTCATATCTGGTCTTGCGTCAATTGATACAAAACTTGTCTGATCACCGAATTTTGTGGTATTCGGCAGATTTCCGCAAAAATGACCATCAGCACCAATTCCCAGAAAAACAATGTCAATACCGCCGATACTTTCAAGATATGCATCGTGCGTCTGATAGTTCTCCATTGTCAGCTTGTGAAGCTGTTCATCTGCAATTCCGGCTTTCTCAAAAAAGCTCTTCTTTAAGTTAGTAATTGTCACACCATCACCACCGCTCTTTTTAAATGGAATTTCATCAAAGTTGAAAAAAGTGATTTGAGGATTAATCTCATGATTACGAATGTGAGCTGAGGCAATTTCATACGCTCGAATTGGACTGCTGCCAGCTGTGACAGAAATATTCTGAAAGCTGCCGCCATAAATTGCTTCTATTAATTTCTCTGAAACTCTGCTGCTCATTCCCTCATAGTCTTTTTCTACAATAATTTTCATTATTTCTACGCCTTCTTTCTTTATTTTTCCTTTATAATAATGTCTATAGCTACTATAGAGTCAAGAGGAGGATATAAAAATGGAAGACTTGCTTTCTATTGGAAAAATGGCTGAACTTTGCGGTATATCGATTCAAAGACTACGATACTATAGCAATTTAAATTTAGTTGCTCCTGTCTATATTAATCCGGAAAACAACTACCGGTATTACACAATTGACCAGAAGCAGACTATTTTTTTAATCCAGACCCTTCAATATCTCGGTTTAACCTTGCAGGATATCGCCGAATTTATTGCAGAAAATCAGATTAGCAAACAAACGATCAAAAAAATAGCCGGCTACATCCAGAAAGAAGAAGACAAAATCGCTCGAATCAAACGAATCACAAGCATCCTATTTGAAACACAAATGACAACTAGTCAGCCTGCTTTTTTCTCAACTTTAGAAGTCTCTTGTAAAAATGATACAGCCGTTTTTGACTATGGCAGTGAATGGGTCGCAGCGAGTATGTACTTCCGAAAAGAACTGCTAAAAAGAAATCTCTCTCTAAGCTATCTTTTTTTCTGCGGGATAAAGCAGCAGCTGAACGATGGTCAAAAATGCTACTCCTACTACATGGAGCTTCCGGGGATTGCAGTAGAATCTCTTCCTCAAGAAAACTATGCCGATTATCAGGAGCTTCATACGCACGAGGAGCATTATTCAAAACACCTAAATACCAGCCGTACAACTTATCTGCTAAAACTGCCGGGAATAGACACGAAAAGCAGCTATAGAATTCTACAGGCAAAATGGTAATCAGCCGCTTGATTCATAATTTAAAGGAGACTGGGACATAATCCACTCTCAAAAAGAAAACAAGCTCGATTTTGATGATGAATGTCAAAATCGGGCTTGTTTTTTCTTCTTCCCTTCTCTTTCTCTCCATATATTTTCCTAATTTTCTTAGATTTAGTGCCATGAGAGCCAAACCAACATCAATCTTCGCTCCTTGTTTTCCACGTAAATGGAAACGATGGAACGCCAAATGAGCCTTTAGATGCCCAAACACTGGTTCTACATCGATTTTCCGTTGTCGATAAATCGAACCTGTTTTTTCATCTGAAAGCTTCTTCTTGCATTCTG
>NZ_JBTXLW010000022.1:0-49350 GCF_054871795.1 Enterococcus sp. LJL51
CAGAATGCAAGAAGAAGCTTTCAGATGAAAAAACAGGTTCGATTTATCGACAACGGAAAATCGATGTAGAACCAGTGTTTGGGCATCTAAAGGCTCATTTGGCGTTCCATCGTTTCCATTTACGTGGGAAACAAGGAGCGAAGATTGATGTTGGTTTGGCTCTCATGGCACTAAATCTAAGAAAATTAGGGAAATATATGGAGAGAAAGAGAAGGGAAGAAGAAAAAACAAGTCCGATTTTGACATTCATCATCAAAATCGAGCTTGTTTTCTTTTTGAGAGTGGATTATGTCCCAGTCTCTTTTAGTATGTGGAAATCCGAATAAACGGTGAGACAATCTATACTGGCACTTAATTGCGACGAGCAACCGCAGGCTCACATTCTTCTTTAGAAAATGCAGCTTTTTGAGCACCGTCTTTTTGTCTTTCAGGAGCAGCAAGAGCGGATGCTTCATTTATGTCCCACTCCCTCTTCTGACCTTCAGTACCTAAGACTTCTTTATCTTTAGTCGACAATTTCCGCGCCTAATGTATTAGCAAAATGCCGCAATGCCCATTCGTGCCCAGCCTGATCAAAGCTTGCTACAGCAGATTTATGAATCACCAGTTGATAGCCTAGATTATAAGCATCTACAGCTGTATGCAAAACACAAATATCCGTACAGACTCCTGTCAAATGTATTTCCGTGATTTGGCGTTCCCGCAGCCGAATATCCAAATCTGTACCACTAAAAGCGGAATAGTGCCGTTTATCAATCCAATAAACGTTCTCCTGATTTTTTGTTTCTTCGTATAGTGGTTTTAAGCCGCCAAATAACTCCCGGCCCTTTGTCCCTGCAAGATTATGTGGGGGAAACAGCTTACTTTCCGGATGATAAGCGTCATCCTTGTCATGTCTGTCTATACCATATATGACGAAGTCGCCGTTCTCTGTAAAGGTTCTGGTAATCTCTACTAAAGCTTCCTCAATCGCCTGTCCTGGTTCTCCTGTTGTCAAAGCACCATCAGCAGCAACAAAATCATTAGTGTAATCGATAGAAATTAATGCTTTCATTCTCTTCACTCCTTTGTTTCATTAGTGTCCCAGCCATTACCTGTTTTTATACCAAATGTCTAACAAACTGGATAACCATCTCAGCAGATTTCTTTCCAGCTTCTATAATAAACTCATCGAAGGACTGTGTAGCTTCATGGTCAGCCGTATCGCTAATTGCACGAACGACTAAAAAGGGAATATTGAACTGAGCTGCCGCTTGAGCAATAGCTGCCCCTTCCATTTCACAAGCCAAGGCTTCTGGAAAATCCTTAAGTATCCCAGCGGTTTTTTCCCTTCCATTTACAAAGGAATCCCCAGTTACGATTAGTCCATGCTGTACAGGTAAGCCAATCTTTTCAACTGCTTTTTTCATTTCGGCTTTTAAATACGTGCTGCACTCATAATATAACGGCATTCCCGGCAGCTGTCCTTTTTCATAGCCAAAGCCTGTAACATCAACATCAAAATATGCCAGTTTATCTGCAATAACAATATCCCCTACAGCCAAGCCTGCGCCAATTCCCCCGGCAGAGCCTGTATTGATAACCATGTTAACACCATACTCCTGAATAAGCAGCACCGTAGTTACAGTAGACAAGACCTTGCCGATACCTGAACGCACAACGATTACCTCGTGATTGCCAAGTGAACCTGAAACAAAAACCGCACCCGCCCGTTCCCATGATTTCTTTTCTACTAATACTTTTTTCAGTTCTTCAATTTCCTGATCCATCGCACCAATAATACCGATTTTCATTTATTATTCCTCATTTCTACAAATTCAATACAATCAGCATAACAATCACTAAAAGTACAGCAACAATAATAATTGCCTTCGTCAGTGTTGTACTTCGCTGTCTAATTTTGTTTTGTTCTCCTGAACGCGTCTTAACGATCTCCTGACTTTTTTTCCGTTCTTTTCTATAAAAATCAGAAATTTCTTTTTCCTTTTCCTGATACTCTTGTTCAGCACGCTCCTGGCGCTGCTCCAGCTCAGCTTCAGCAGCTGCCTTGCGCTTACGCAGCTCTGTCCGAGTAATTAACGGACCTTTTCCCATCAGTGTGCCTCCTTAGCATTTTTCTTTAATTCCATTAATTCCCAATATTGAACAGCAAACAATGTCTTGGCATCACAAATCAAGCCATTGGCAACCTCTTGTTTTGCTTCTTCTAAAGTCAGCTCGTACAATTCAATCACTTCATCCTCATCCTGAGGCAGCGGATTTTCCACCTTTTCAAGATTTTCTGCATAGAAAATATGAAGAATCTCGTCAGCGAAGCCCGGAGATACATACATTCCTGTTATTGGAATCAGTTTTTCTGCTCGATAAGCCGTTTCTTCTTCAAGCTCCCGTTTGGCTGTTTCTATAGGATGATTTTGTTCACCCGGGTCAATCTTTCCGGCTGGAATTTCTAAAATAACTTTTTCCAGAGGCTTGCGGAATTGTTTAACCATAACCATTTTATTATCAGCTGTAATTGGAATGACTGCTACACCGCCCGGATGAAAAACCAGTTCTCTTTTTCCTGTTGATCCATCTGGTAAACGGACATCATCAACAACAACTTCTATAATATGACCTTTAAATATCTCCTGTCTCGTTATTGTTTTTTCTTCAAAATCCTCATAATTCAACATGTTTTCACCCTGCTTTCAGTAGTTCAGCATATTCTGCTGCTGTGGACGAGCTCTTCATTATTTTAGATGATACCGCCCAGATTTACAACTTTCTTAAAAAATACCATATTTTCCATAATAATAAACTTTTTTCGCTGTTTCTTATGTTTTTTGTAAATATCAAAATCAACCTTAGGACGGATATTTTTTCTAATAGGGATTGTGTTAAAATGACTTATGTAGCAAGAGAGAAATCTTTTGATTAGAAAATGGAGGGTATTCATATGATTGGAAGAAAAATTTTACAAATAATCGCTTATATAGTTTTAGCTGCTGTTCTTGTCAACTTCACCTATATCAATATCGAATTGATTGCGTTTCTTTTAGTAGCAGCTATCCTCATAACTCTTTTTGTCGGACGTAAAAAAGATAAAGCTGCGCCGGCACTGCCGAATCTGACAAAAGCAAAAGAAGAGCACTATGAACAGCTAGGAATGAGCGACAACGAAATCATGTTTTTCCGCGACACCATGAACACAACCAAACGTCAAGTTGAAAAGCTTCAGGAAAACATCAACCGTTCAACAAAACTAAAAGCAATCGATTTGCGGAATGATACCTTGCGGGTAGCAAAAGCTATGTTCAAGGAATTGGTAAAAAATCCAACTAAGCTTCATTCTGCCAATCATTTTCTCTATACTCATTTGCCGAATCTAGTAGACCTGACTGACAAGTATTTGGAAATTGACAGTCACGAAATCAAGAGTAAACAGGCGTATGAAAAACTAGAGGAGAGTGCTCAGATTATCGACCAAGTGTCCAAGCTGATTAAAAAGGATTATGAACAGTTTGTAGCTGAAGATTTGGAAGATTTAGATGTTGAGATTTCGATTGCTAAAAACAGTTTGAAAAGAGATAATAATGGTAGCGAATAAATAGCTACTTACACAGGAGGTTATATGGATGGATAATAAACAAAAAGAAACCGTATCCGTAGACAACGCATTAGATGATTTATTAAATAATCCGTTCTCTACACCAATCGATACATTAACAACTACGCAGCAAAATGAGATATCGGCACTGCGTGACCAGCAGGCGGCAGTCCGTTTGGTTGATAAGCTGCCGGAAGATCGGAAGCGTCAGGCTCAAGAACTGGCTTCAAAAATTGATATTCAGGATTCACAGGCTGTAATCACTTACGGCTCTAATGCTCAAAACAAGCTTAGCGAATTCTCTCAGTCTATGCTGAATCATGTACAGGCTCAAGACATCGGTCCGATTGGCGATTCTCTGACGGATTTAATGTACCGTCTGAATGAAGCAAACCCTGATGAGCTTCGTGCTGGAGAAGGAAATATTTTTCAAAAAATGTTTGGCAAGGTAAAACAGTCAATTTTTGAAATCACTGCAAAATATCAAAAAATTGGTGCACAGATTGATAAGATTGCTGTCAAGCTAGACCGTGAAAAGGAAGGTCTTTTGAAAGATAATCTAATGCTGGAACAGCTTTACAACAAGAACAAAGACTATTTTGATGCCTTAAATATCTACATTGCTGCCGGAGAATTGAAAATTGAGGAACTAAACTTAAAAACAATTCCGGAAGCGATGAAAAAAGCGGAAGAAACCGGCGATCAGATGGACGTGCAAATTGCTAATGACTATACACAGTTTCTTGACCGTCTGGACAAGAGAACCCATGATTTGCGCTTAGCTCGGCAGATCACAATTCAGCAGGCACCTCAAATCCGCTTGATTCAAAATACAAATCAAGCACTCGCTGAAAAAATTCAAGCATCCATTAATACTGCGATTCCATTATGGAAAAACCAAGTAGTTATTGCACTGACCTTGCTTCGTCAAAAGGATGCAGTAACTGCTCAGCGTCAGGTCTCTGAAACAACCAATGACCTATTGAAGAAAAACTCTGAGATGCTGAAGATTTCTGCTATTGAAACTGCCAAAGAAAACGAACGGGGGATTGTGGATATCGAAACACTACAGAAAACTCAAAATGATCTGGTTGAAACAATTCAGGAAACACTTCGTATTCAGCAGGAAGGAAAAGAAAAACGCCGTGCTGCTGAAATCGAATTAGGCAATATGGAAGAAGACTTGAAGAACAAGCTTTTAGAACTAACACAATAAGCAAAAAGACCTGTACCTCTTTTTTAAAAGGAACAGGTCTTTTTTTAGATTATATGATTAAGAAAATCAGCCATTTCCACTAATGATGACTTTGCTTCTGGAACAGTGGCAGCTTTTGACTGAAAAACATGCCAAAGTCCTTCCCACTTCTTATATTCTGTCTGAACGCCGGCTGCTTTCATTTTTTCAGCAAGACGTTCACCATCACTCCATAACAGCTCATCACTTCCCACGTGGATCAATATTGGCGGGAAACCTTCAAAGGTACCAAATAACGGCGACACATCTGATGCTTTACGCAGCTCTGAGCTGCAGTAATAATCCGCAGTCAACTCCAAATCCTCTTTAAAAAGCTGAGGATCTTTTTCTTTATTCTCATCGATAGATTTGCCAGATAAGCTATAGTCAATCATCGGTGAAAAATGAAAGGAGGCTTTTGGCAATTCTGCCTTTTGGGTTTTTAGGCGCAGCATCGTTGCTAATGACAAAGTACTCCCCGAAGAATCGCTGCCAAAAATGATGTTTTGCGGTAAATAGCCTTTTTCCAATAATCCCTGATAGAGCTTCCCTGACGCCTCCACTGCTGCCGGATAAGGATGCTCAGGCGCTAGCGGATAGTTAAAAAGCAATACCTTTCGATTGGTATGTACGGCAACATACGTCCCCAGCTTACGATGGGTAATAATAGAGCCCTGGTTTAGGCCTCCCCCGTGAAAATATACAATGACTTGATTTTCCTGTGTATCTTTTGGAATCAGCCACTCCGTCTCTAATCCGACAATTATTTCCGGAACTGCTCTCATACCTTCCGGCAGCTCCACATTCTTACAGGAATCCTCCCATTGTTTCCGCTGTTCCTCCAGAGGGGTGTACAAAATCTCGTCTAGATCTTTGCTTTCCATCATCTTTTTACTTGCTTCTATAGCAGCTGTACTAGGCATGAGTTTCCTCCTTTTTTGTTCTTATTTTACCACAAGAATAGCTTTCCACCATATTTGAATCCGCCTATCCATTTTTTGAAAGCATACGGCTAACTAACAGAAAACCTTCCCATTTATGGGGTCAGTACAAATCAGATTCTCCAAATAAAAAGAGCCAAGTAAAAATTGCTTTTCCAATTTTTACCCGGCTCATCTTTTTCTTAACATCTTCTTTATTTTATTCAACTACACTAATTCATGATAAGAGTCTCTAACCTTCTCAAACAGCTTAGTATAGGGCTTCAACCCCGTGTATTGTTCGATTGTAGCATCAAGTCCGCTTTCTTCGATAGCCTGCTGTAATGCGCAGGCTTCCTCATCTGAAGGATTCTCAAACTTCAAAGCAGCAGCAATTGCTATCGCTAATGCTTTTGGCGTTTCATTAAAGGCTTCTACAAATTGGCGGGCCGGCTGAATAAAGCGGTCATTTTCGCCAATTTTTCTGATTGGCGAACGTCCAACCCGTGTAACATAATCAGATACATATGGGTTTTTAAAACGGTCAATTATTTTATCAATATACTCTTGATGATCTTTGTGAGAAAACTGGAATTTCTTTTCCAGTAAGGCTCCGGTTTCCTCTAATGCACTTCGAACAATAAATAGTACTTTTTCATTATGGATGGCGTCCTCAATAGAATCAATGTTTTTAATATAGCCAAAATAAGCAGTTACTGCATGCCCCGTGTTCACGGTGAACAGCTTTCTTTCAATATAAGGCGTTAAATCTGGAACATATGTCATCCCAGCTATTTTAGGTGCAGATGCCGTGTTGGGAAGCTCCTCCACCACCCATTCATAAAAAGGTTCAACTGTCACAGTTAATAAATCATCATGCTGCTGATCTGGTACAATGCGGTCTACTGCTGAGTTAGGAAATGCCACAAATTCATCTGCGTACCGCTGCTCTTCTTTTGACAGCTTCTTATATACCTCAGCCTTTAGTAGAGCTGAACCGCCAATCATATT
The DNA here is from genome assembly GCF_054871795.1 of Enterococcus sp. LJL51. Taxonomy (NCBI): domain Bacteria; kingdom Bacillati; phylum Bacillota; class Bacilli; order Lactobacillales; family Enterococcaceae; genus Enterococcus; species Enterococcus sp. LJL51. Next base: position 6,755 of record NZ_JBTXLW010000022.1, read on the forward strand.
TTCACATGCAATCACAGTAAGCGGCTTTTCTGCCACACTCCTTAAGCGAATCCCCTTAGCAATCGTATCAGCCAATCGTGGTAAAATTGTCGGACCAACTGCCGTCGTTAAAATTTCTGCTGCAGCAATCTCACGAATCAGCTGTGTTTCATCAGAAATACTGCTTAGAGCCGAAACGTGTTCAATTAGAAAGCTCTCCTGCTGTTCGTTTGCCAGAATCACCCGATATTCTCTTTTATCATTAATTGCGTCTACAATCTGCTGGTTCACATCTGCAAAGATAACGTTATAGCCGGCATTCGACAGCAGCCAGCCGATGAAGCCGCGTCCAATATTTCCTGCACCAAAGTGGACAGCCTTTTTCATACTGCTACACCACCTTCAAAAAGCGAAATAATCGTTTCTTCACTTTGGGCATTAATTAGTTTTTCGACATTCTCCATTTCAGAGCAAACCATTGCAATTTCTGATAGCAGCTCCAAATGTTCATTCTCCGCTCCTGCTATACCTATGATTAGCTTAACTGGATGGCTATCAAATTCTACGCCTTCAGGCACCTGCATCACAACAATTCCTGATTGCAAAATATCATTTTTGCTATCCTCTGTTCCATGGGGGATAGCAACCATATTTCCAATAAATGTTGAGGTCATCTCGTCTCTCTCAATCATTTTTGGTATGTAGGCCTCTGTTACGTAACCTCTTTCTTCTAATAATTTGCCGGCTGCAGTGATTGCTTCTATTTTATTTTCAAATGTTTGATTTAACTGTACGTCTTGCTCTCTTAATTTCATCTATTTCTTACCTCCAAATGACTATTTATTCTTCTGTCCTTAGTGTTAAAAAGTCCATTAACTTCTGAACAAAATAGTTGGATATCTCTTTCTCTTCTTTCCCTTCCAAAACCTCAACAAGCTGAGGATCATCCACAAATAACGTGCTAATGTAGCTCATAACTTTTAGTCCTTGCTGAGAATACTTTTCCGGAGCTAAAAGCAGAATCAGCTTATTCACCTGCATGTCAGACTGATCCATTCCTTTTACTGTTAGCGACTCAGAAAGCTGAAAGACTTGAAAAAAGGGCTGTCGAATCATTTCATCACGTCCATGAAACATTGCAATCCTAGTGTTAGGAATCCCAAATCCGCTCCAATTTTCCTTCATCAGCAGTCCAATCAACAGTTCGACATTTATTGTTGGATCTTTTTCCAGAAGCTGTGTGCATACTGCCCGTAGTATATCTTCCGTGTTTCCCAATTGTCCCTCCAAAGAACCATAGTTGAAATTCTTTAACATTGAAAGGACAACCTCGTGGTAAAGCTGCCGTTCTTCAAGCAGGTCAACAGCTTCCGCTATAGTGATTTGAGAGGCTGTCATATCTTTAGCAGCTCGCTTCTCTGGTTCATGACGAATACTTTTCAGATATAAATCAATTTGTGTGATTTCCTGTTCTGACAAAATCGGTGAAACAAGGAAATAATCAAAATCTACCTTTCCCAAGTCAATTGTGGAGATAATGATATCTACCTCTTTTTCACGCCGTTTTCTTGTCAGTTCAAATAGTGAAACCGTCTGAAGCTCTTTCAATTGAGGAATCTTTTGCTTTAAGCGTGTTACCAGCATTCTTGAAGTCCCAATCCCGCTGGCGCAAACAACTAGTCCTGAAAACAGGTTCTCACTTTCCATCTGCAGCAGAACTGCGCCAAAATGTAAAACTAGATAGCCGATTTCTTCATCTGGAGCTATTTCTCCCTGATACAGCTGATCAAACACTCGGCGAATAATTTGAAAAAGCTCAGGGTAGTCCTGCTTGATTGAATGTATTAAGGGATTATATATTCGCATATGCTGCTGTAATCTTCTTATAGTTGGTTTTAAATGAGAAATCAGTCCTTTAAACAGCTGCTCCTGGGGCAGCTGTTTATCCAGCTCTGCCTCAACTCCGGCAATCAGCTCTTTGGCAAATAACATTACTTGAATATCTTCATTTTCAATAAGCTTTTGATCTGCTTTGCTGCTCTTCAGTCCCCGCAAATACATTGCCGCATAAACGGCTTCCCCTTCTGGTACAACTTCTTTGTCGATTTCTAAAATCTCTCCCAGCAGCCGGGCTGCTGTCTCATATTCCGCTGTGCCGGTTAGCTCCGCAGCTTGGCTATCCTTGACAAAGCTGCCATTAATAATACGTTCTGCTGCAATCGCCAGATGAACGATTAAATTCATATAAGCTTCATCACTGATTTCCGGCAGTTCGTTTTCCCGCCAGCTGCGGATTCGTGCTTCTACTTTCTTTAAAACCTGTTCATCCAACAGATTGAGCAGACGTTCTTCGATCCAAACCGATGTTGTCTCACTTTTTTCCTTTTCCTGAAAATATTTAAGCAGCTGGTAATTAGGAAACTGATCACCAACGATTCCACTCATTAGATGGCGCCGCTCAATTTCTCCAGCCTTCAAGGATACTCCAGAGCCTCGTTTTCGTTCGATAACCACTCCAGCTGGAAGCTGCTCTTCAATTTTAGTCAAATCGCCGCTTACTGTCGAAACTGTTACGTTTAAATCATTCGCTAAACCTACCAGCTTAACAACATCTTCTTCCTGCACAAGTGCTTTTAAAATTCTTAGCTGACGCTCCTCCGGACTGTATTCGTTATAGGAAAGATCCATCAGATACCAACGAAAATTTTGAATTGCCTTTTCTGTGCCATCTATTCTCATCAGGCCATTTTCTTTATTTAACTGTAAGTCATAGGAGTGCAGTGTATCCTCCACCTCTTTCATATCACGGCGAACAGTGCGCTCGCTGACGTTCAGTTCTCGAGCCAGCTGCTTAAGAGACACTGGGAGCGCATGATTAAGAAATTGCTCCAAAATAAGTCGAGCTCTTGCTGAAAGATACATAGCTGCTTCCTCCTTTTTTTCTTGAGACTAACTGAATCAGGCTGCTACCCTTGTCCGATAAGCTTTTCTACCAGCTGGTCGTATTGATCACCATTTAAGAAATTTTCAACTGAAACATGATAAGCGTTAGGCAATTTCTCCATTGCTCTCGATGTCAAATCCTTATGTGTAACAACAATATCGGCATCCGTCGGCAGCTGAGCAATCGCAGAATTCACTACCTCAATGGAAAGCCCGGCTTTCTTCACCTTATTTCTTAATACTGAAGCCCCCATTGCGCTCGATCCCATGCCTGCGTCGCAAGCAAAAATAATTTTTTGTACATTAGTCAAAGCAGCCCCGTGGTCCGCAGCTTCTTCTTTCGCAGTAATGTTCTGAGTAACTATTTGTTTTCCTTTCAGAGCACTTACTTTTTCCGTTGCTGTTTCTAAGTCTTCAGCAGACTCTTTTGACGTTTTTAAAATTAAACTGGAAATTCCGAATGATACAGCAGTTGCTGCTGCAATCGCTAGAATTACTCCTAAGTAGCCATCACGAGGCGTCATTGCCAAAATAGCAAAGATACTTCCCGGTGAAGCAGGAGCTACTAGTCCTGAATTGAAAATTGATAAGGTTAAAACACCTGTCATACCGCCGGCAATTGCTGATAAAATTAGTGCAGGCTTCATTAAGATATAAGGGAAATAAATCTCATGAATCCCTCCAAGGAAATGAATGATAATCGCACCTGGTGCTGTCTGTCTTGCAGAGCCTTTACCAAACAATGTATAAGCCAATAAAATTCCTAGCCCTGGTCCAGGATTTGCTTCCAGCAGGAACAACAGTGATTTACCTGTCTCCGCAGCCTGTTCAATAGCGATTGGGCTGATTACTCCGTGATTGATGGCATTATTTAAAAACAAAACCTTAGCCGGTTCAATAAATACGCTTGCTACAGGCAGTAGTGAATGCTCAATCAAAAAGCTAACGCCGGAAGCCAAAGCAGTGTTCAAGCCTTCTACAGCAGGTCCAACAACTAAAAATGCTAGAATAGCTAAAACAGAAGATAAAATACCTGCAGAAAAGTTGTTGACCAGCATTTCGAATCCCGGTTTGATTTTTCCATCAACCAGCTCATCAAACTTTTTAATACAAAAGGCACCCGCCGGACCAACAATCATTGCTCCTAAGAACATTGGAATGTTCGCCCCTGTAATTACACCCATCGTTACCATTGCGCCGACGACACCACCGCGAATATCATAAACCAGCCGTCCGCCGGTAAATCCAATCAGAATTGGTAATAAATAATTGATTGTTGGTCCAGTAATCTCGTTCAGCTGTTCATTTGGCATCCAGCCGGTCGGAATAAATAAAGCTGTTAAAATTCCCCACGCAATAAATGCTCCAATATTCGGCATAATCATTCCACTTAAGAAGCTGCCGAACTGCTGGATCTTCACTTTCATATTCCCCTGTGTTTGTTCCATGACTTTTTCCTCCTCATATTTTGAAAAGTCCTTAGTTTTTAAAAGCATTTCTTTTTGGCTGCGCAGCCGAATTTTTTCGTGACCAGCTCTTGCTGTCAACTTCATTGTAAACGCTGTCTATCCTATTCACAAGGAAATGAAAAGACAGTTTTGTCACCCGATAATGGACAAAACCTGTAATGGACCTGTGACTACTACCAAACTATTCTTTATGTAGTTTTAACAGTCCATCTTCTATAATAAATATGAGGATAATCCTAGAAAAGTTATGCAGTTTAGAAAAGCTGAACGAGTTCATTCAGCTCTCAAGTAATAAGTCCATGAGGTTTTGACAAACACTCATACTTGGAGCAGCTCGAGAAATATAGTGCTTGCTATAGGCTTGCATTCCTCATGATATAATCACAATAAAAAGAGAATTTCAGTATTTTTTCTGATAGGTTATTGACCCTGACGCAGCGTGAGGGCTTATGCTGGATTCGTGAGGAGGAATATAAATGAAAACTGTCAAAGAAGTAGCAGAATTAACCGGGGTAAGTATTCGTACACTGCGCTATTATGATGAAATTGACCTGCTGAAGCCTGTGAAGCTTTCGAAAGCCGGCTATCGCTTATATGATGATTGTTCTGTCCAACAGCTGCAGCGTATTATGTTTTTTAAGGAACTTGATATTCCATTAACAGAGATTAAAAGAATCCTCAGCAATCCGGATTTTAACAGTGACGCTGCCTTAGCTGCACAAAAAATTCTATTGGAGGCTAAAAGAAACCGGCTAAATGGTCTTATTGAACTAATTTCCGATGTAATGGCAGGGGTGAGGACGATGGATTTCGAAGCATTTAACGAGGAGGATTTTACTAAACTTATTACTCATTCACTAAAAGTTACTGATGAAAAATTAATTATCAGTAAATTCGGCAGTCTTACAGAATACCGCAGCTTTTTATTAGCGGAGTTTAAAAAGGATGGTCAATTAAGCTCCCGCTTTGTTCAGCTTTACGGCAGCAAATCAAAAGCTCTAGAGACTAGCCTACAAAGATCAGAGAGTACCCAGTCGCTGCAAAAGCAAAAAGAAGCCATCAACCAAATTTATGCTCAATTCTCTTTAGCGATGGATACAAATAATTCAGCTTTGGCCGAAAAGGCTGTCATAAAGCTGGCCGAAAACTATAAAAATTTTTTCAAACTGATAAATGCTAGACGCTTACTTTTAGAGCTGGCGAAGGGGTACCTAGATCCTTCTCAGCAAAATCAGGCAACTGAAGCGCAATATGGTACTGGAATTACTGTGTTTATCGCCAAAGCTATTTTGACGTATTATGGTGAGTCCAGCGCATAATGCCTTTTATCTTATCATGAGGCGGCCGACTTGATTTAATGTTGAAGAGAGCTTGCTGGAGAAGCTGGACATTACCTGGACAGCTCTCTCACTATTTCCTGATATCACCTAGCTTACAACTATAAAAATTTTATACTCCCCTTGCTAACAAAAAATTAATTGGTTTATACTTTAATTTTAGTTTCTTTTTTGTTTGATATAATGAAATAGCAGATTATGCTGACTACTCAAATTTACAAATAAGCACTATCTGATTAACTATGGAGGAGAAATGACTATGTTACAGGGTAAAAAAATTTGCTTAATCCCTGCTGCACTGACGGATAGGGCGAAAGTATATGACTGGTGCTTTCATTCAGAAACAACGAAATTCCATAGCGGACCACCTGATTATCCAGAAAAAGAAATTCCGACTTATGAAGAATTTTGCACTGCTTATTATGAAGACTATTTTTTTACTGGAACCAGACCTAGTGATGGTCAGGGCTTTCTTATTCTAAATGCTGATGAAGCCATTGGCTATATTAGCTACTCTACTTTTCATTTAAAACCAGCACTTGCAGAACTCGATATTTGGATGAATTGTGAGGTAAATTGCGGCAAAGGATTTGGTGTTGATGCCTTAAATGTACTTAGTGACTATCTGAATCAGACAATCGGCAGTAAACAAATAATCATCGCCCCTTCAATTAAAAATACTTGGGCACTTAAAGCATATGGAAAGGCTGGTTTTAAAAAAACTGAGAAAAAAATGTCTGCTTTTTTACGGGAAGAGTACGCCGCTCTTTATGAAAATGGGGATTACGGTGTGGAGGAAACAGCTATTTTAACTAAGTCTTTCCTATAGAAAAAAGGAGCCTGAGATATAACTATATTCCCAGACTTTTAGTATGCTGAAAGTTGAATAAACGATGTTTCAAAGCTTGTTTATGCTTCAAATATTTGAGATAAGTGACAAACAGCGACGGAAGTAATCTGCCTCTCAACTTATTTACATTCAATGACTCAAAAAGCTGGCTACTCCAGTGAATGATAAAAAAGACGTAAATCTTCCTTCGTTTCTTTAGAGAGCTCTTTACTTCTCTTTTTTTGAATCGCCCCTTCTAACCCATAAAGAAAAGATAGACAGGCGCCTTTATCTACTTGTTCCCGTACTAAGAGAAATGCCGCCATACTCCCCTTCTCTTCCAGTTCCTCCAATGTATCAATGCCAACCTGACTGAGCTTTTCTACAGTTACTGGTCCAATTCCCTGTGCTTCCTCCAGCTTCATCACAGTTCCTCCTTACTCTGCCAATGCGGCAGCTGTCCTAATTGATAGACAGCGGCTTTCTCTGCAGCCTTTCGATCTAAACCTTGTGTAGCAACAATAAAATCAGTCATCCCAGCTACCATTTCAGAAAAATTTTTCATCGTTCCATCTTCTTTTTCACAATAGACACAATACTCTTTTGTCATATCGGAAGCGGCAAAGTCTGCTTTATTTCGCATCGGCATGCCACAGGCAATACAATGTTTCATTTTTTTATTCCTCCTTTGTAAACTAATGTCAGAAATTGTTCAATCCAATAGGCCTTATTTCTTTTTATGATATTTTTTCCACCAAATAAATCACGGTTTTCCAGATAATAGTGAATAAACCCTAACCAGTTTGTAAAAAGCACCGCCAACGGCAGGCTAAGTGTATCATTGACTGCTCGTTCAAAATGATGAGCAAAGGCAGCTTGAATACTTACATACAAATAGCTAACCTCTTGATTCAGCAGCAGCCGTTGAGTAATGAAATAAACATATAAATCTTCATATTGTTCTAAAACAGATAGATGAAGAAACAGATAGTCCTCCAATGAGGCTATCATACCGGTCTGCATTTGATAATCAAAATCCTTTAGTAGTTGAGAAATCACTTCTTCCATCAATCTGTCCTGATTGACAAAATGCAGAAAAACCGTTCCTTTGCCAACTTCTGCCTGGCGGCTAATCTCTTCAATTGATACCTCAACAAAGCCCTTTTTACCATATAAAACAGTAGCTGCAGCTAATATTTTCTTTCGAGTCATTGCTTTTTTTTCTGCTCTTTTCATATTTCCTCCAATTAGAAAGTCAGTGGGACATAACTAAATGATTGAACTCTGCCTTATCTAGAATCCGAATAAACGGTGTTCCCAAAATAGCTGGCTCGTGAAGCTAGATACTAGTCAAATGTTTCCTTGGGTAATCTTTGATATGACCGATTTTACAACTATAAAAATTCTACACTCTTTTATCCCTTATCACGAACTGACTACATAGTCAGTTTATAACTTTCTAGATTTTCTGTCAATTATATTTTTAGCCTGCTTAAAGATTACTATTTTACCTATTGCGGTGGATTCTAAAAAAAGTCTGGGACATAAACAAAATCCCAGACTTTTGACATCCCTAAAACCGAATAAACGGTATTCCAAAAGCAGCTTTCTCGGAAATAAGCCGAATAATCTCAAAAATATGAGAAACTATTTTCGGATTATTCTTCTTATTTCTCGAAGCTGAACACTTTTGTCATAACCTCAGCTATTCAAAAATTATTTTTATCAGATAAAACTACTACTTACTTAATCTGATAAAAACGCAAGATTTAGTTGATTTGAATACCTATTTGGAAATCCAATTGAGGATACTCCTCTATACTTATCGATCTAAATCAATCTTTTAAAATCAGCTGTTCATTTTCTTTAATTTTTTTAAAACCTCTTGAAATTCTTCTTCAAGCCTTCGTTTTTCCAGCTCGTCTGCCGAACTCAGTCTACTAATTATCACCGTTTTACGGTTCTCCAGCAGCAGCTTTTGCTGTTTCTCCTGCTCTTCTAATTCGCTCAAACGGTTTTGATCCTGCTCAGACTGAATATCTTTCCCTGAAATCAGCCAGGTTTCAGTAGCTACATTACGGATAAAGGTATCGTCATGAGAAACAAAGAGAATTGTCCCTTGATATACATTTAATGCTTCTTCTAAAACCTCAATCGAAGAAATATCCAAATGGTTGGTTGGCTCATCCAGCAACAGCAGATTATAATCGCTTAACAAAAGCTTGCTGATTGCTACTTTGCTTCGCTCACCGCCGCTTAATACACCAATTTTTTTAAACACAGCATTTCCAAGGAATTGCATATGAGCCAGTAAATCCCGAACCGACTGATCACTATGCATAGAAGACTCACTTACGGATTCAAAGATTGTCTTTTCTTCGTTCAAGGTTTCAAAGGTTTGACTAAAATAACCGATACGAACACCTTTCGCAAAAGTAATCCCTTGTCCTCTATTGAGAATTTCTTTAAGCAGAGTCGTTTTTCCTGAACCATTCACTCCTATTAAAGCTGTTTTAGAACCTGTTTCCAAACGAAAAGCAGCTGTTTTTAGAAGTTCTTTATTTCCTGCTGTCAAATTGTAGCCCTCAGCGGTCAAGGGATATGCTGTATGCAGCTTCTGAGCAGGAGAAAACGGAATAATCAGCTGTTTTTTCTCAATTGGCTTATCTACTTTTTCCAGCTTGGCTAAACGAGTTTCCATAATTTTTGCCCGATCATCTAAGTTTTTTTTCGCTCTCTGATCTCCCATTTTATGAAGTCTTGCCTCAGAATTTCCCATACGCTTTGGTGCTTTTCTAGTCTGGCGGCTCTTTTCCTGCACCACACCGACTGACTGAGTTAACCGCCGCCTTTCCTGTTGATAGCTATCATATGCTCTCTGTTGCTCTGTCTCTTCAATTTTTTTCTGAGCGAAATACGTATCGTAGTTTCCTTCATACAGCTTCACTCTACCATTTTCTATTGCTAAAATTTTATTAACAACCTTATTCAAAAAAGAACGATTGTGAGAGATAACCAGCAGTGTTCCTGCATATCGCTTTAGTTTCTTTTCTAAAAAGGCAATTCCTTTTTTATCTAAATGGTTCGTCGGCTCATCAGCAAGCAAAATATTGGTAGGTGATTTCAGCGCCTCTTGTATTCGCCGTTTTGTCTGTTCACCGCCGCTATCTGTTGTTTCAGTATCAATCAACTGTTCAATAGACGCTGTCTGGTCACTACAGAACACTTGCCCTTGGTTTGGTTCAATTTCGCCTTTTATAAGAGAAAAGAGTGTTGTTTTTCCTGAACCGTTGTCTCCTACAATTCCCACTCTACTTCCATCAGGAATTACCAAATGGTCGATTGTAAACAAATCCTTATCTCCAAAGTACATTTTTATATTTTTTAATTCTATTGACATAACAAAAAAACCTCCTTCAATCCTGAAGAAGATGCCTTATTGACCTAAATATAACGAACACTCAAAAACCAACCAAAATAAACCCTAGGTCCGGCTTTGAATAACGAAAGATATTTTGTCATGACTATTTAGGCACACTCATCCACTACAGAATTTAATAATTGTATTAAATTATTGAATAGTAGATGTAATACGCATAGTCTGAATACCTTTCCCTTTCTTAACATTAACCATAGTCTAACAAATTTCTTTTATTTTTTCAATACTTTCTGCCTATAGTTGTTTTTATTCTTCTTCGTGATACAATAAAGTAAAAATTACTATTACCATTAATATAGAAAGGATGAGTGCTTTTGTCTCACTTTGCTTCTAAAAAAGAAGAACGCCAATATTATGAGCAGATAGCCAGTGAAGTAGAGTTCTTAAAGTGGTATCACCAGCAGGATCATCCTGAGTATGAAAAGCCTTCATTGACAGTTGATATTGTTTTGATGTGCTATAACAAAGAAGAGGATCAGTTAAAGCTGCTTCTAATTAAGCGAAAAGGTCACCCCTATAGAAACTCATGGGCACTGCCAGGCGGATTTGTTATGCCGAATGAATCCACAGGCGAAAGTGTTCTGAGAGAAACAAAGGAAGAAACCGGCGTCGTAATCTCTAAACAGAATATTGAACAGCTCCATACTTTTAGTACACCTAATCGTGATCCCCGCGGCTGGGTTGTAACGGTCAGCTATCTGGCGTTTATCGGTGAAGAACCATTGATTGCCGGAGACGATGCGAAAGAAGTCAGCTGGTTCACTATGCAGCGGGTGGGAAGCAAGCTGCTTTTGGCAAACGGAGAAGCCGAAATAACCCTTGACCTAAACGATTCAAGTGCCAGTGATCATCATCTGTTAGCCTTTGACCATAGTGAGATTCTTTTAAAGGCCTTTAATCGAGTAGCTAACAAGATGGAGCATGAACCGCAGGTGCTGCAGGTTTTAGGAAAGGACTTTACAATAACAGAAGCACGTAAAGTATTTGCCAAATTTTTAGGGGTGGACTACAAGTCCATCGATCATTCCAACTTTAAAAAGGCCATGCTTCAATATTTTGAAGAGATTGGTGAACGTCCTGTTGGGATTGGCCGTCCTTCAAAGATTTATAAATTAAAGCTGGATGACTAGATGTCGGTAAAATTTGACTTTAAAGCGAGGATGGGCAGAAGTGTTTATTTCCGAAGAGGTTGCTTCTGCACCCACCATTTATCCAGATTCCAAGTGATGGGGTATAACTCATTGAGTTATATCCCCATCACTTTTTTCTATTACTTAGTTTGCTCCTTTTACCACCCGCTTAGTACAAGCTTGCCAACCATTTTACCCCTTCCTACCAGCTGATGTGCCTTCTCCAAATTTTCTGCATTTATCGGCTGAATAGACTCCGTTACAGTGCTTTCCAATTCATGCGAGTCATACAGCTCAGCCAGCTGCTTCAATATTTCACCTTGACGACTCATATCTGCGGTTTGGTAGAGGGACCGGGTAAACATGAACTCCCAGCTGAATGTCACGCTTTTATTTTTCAGCAAATCTAAATCAACCGGGCTTCCGCCATCAACGATAGAGCATATTTTCCCTTGGGGCTGAATTATCTTTGCAATCTCCTGCCAATACATACTAGTATTATACAAACATAAAATATATGGTACTTCTCTAATGCCTATTTTTTCCAACTCATCTGAAAGAGCATTCCGATGATTAATGACAAAATCGGCACCCATATTTTGAACCCAAGTCATTGTTTCTTCTCTGGAAGCTGTAGTAATTACCTGTAATCCAGCTTTTTTTGCCAGCTGAATAGCTATTGAACCTACGCCTCCGGCTCCGTTAATAATCAGAATTTGTTTACCTTTGTCTGCTTCACTAATTCCTAAACGATCATAAAGAGATTCCCACGCAGTCAAACCAGTTAAAGGAATTGCGCCACTCTCCTCAAAGCTAAGGTTTTTGGGCTTTTTAGCTATCAGTCTTTCATCCACTAACTGATACTGACTATTGCTGCCGGCTCTACTAAAGTCTCCAGCATAAAAAACCTCATCTCCGATTTTAAAAGAAGTGACTTCTGCTCCAGTCTCCTTCACAATTCCCGCACCATCCCAGCCCAAAATCCGATAGTCATTATCTATCTTTTGTTTTGCCGTCTTTGTGTCAATAGGATTCACTGATACAGCCTTCACTTCAATTAATACATCCTTAGGGTTTTGCAGCTCTGGAACAGCCAGTAATCCATCTTCAAAATGATTTTCCTGATTGGTTTCTCTTAATACAACAGCTTTCATCGTCTTCATAACTTTTCCTCCTCACAATAATTCAAGCTCTTACTGATAAGAGTACGCTGAAATGAAAAAAAACGCACTTATTTTGTGCTGGTTTTAGAACAGCTACAGAATAAGTGCGTTTTATTTTATTTGTCCTGCTTGGCTTGACTGCCAGCTACTAGACTTTTAGCAATCAGCTGGGCGTATTCCACCTGACCATCTATATTAGGATGGACTAAATCTTCGTAGAACCATTCGTCATGATCTTTACTAAGACTATACCAATCAATAATTGTCAGATTTTTGTATTTGTTTGTCATGGATTCAAGCATGGCATTGACTTCATTTTGCCAACGCCTCGTTGGTACCCGAACGTTCAGCCAAAAGACTTGTCGCTCTTCTCCAATAATTTTCATTAGATTATCAAATTGATCTTCGGTAAAAGAGCCATTTGTTCCCAAACCGATTAAGACAGTCTCCTTCAGCTGATTGTCCGTCTTCAATTTTTCCAGTGGTTCCTCGCTGCTATACAGCTGCCGTCCAACTTCGCCATCTACAATCATCTTAGGAAAAATCGCCTGCAGGTCAGCCGCGCCGTCCAAAATAACAGAATCACCAAATGCTGTTACCTCTAGAGCCTGGGCCTGGTTCCATTCGTCCTCGGTTAGTCCATAATGCGTCGGATCTACAGGTTCTGCTTCGCTGCTGGAAGAGCTTGCTGTCTTATCTTTTTCTGCTTGCTTTCGTTCTTCCGCCTTCTTCTTATTATTGGCAATGGTTTCTTGAAGCTGCTTTTGTTCCGCCGTCACATAATTAACCGGTGCTTCAACCCAGCCATATACTGCAAAACCAAATAAAACTGTGCCAATTAGAAAAGTAGCTTTAGGAATAGTAATCCATGGTCTTTTCACCAAATCCTTCAGAGCGTACCAGATATATTTGTAATAGAACTTGCCAAGGGGCTTTTCAATAAATCGATAAGAGAGTTCACTAATACCTAAAATCAACGCTAGTTCAATCAGCGAGTGAATAATCAGATGTTCGCTAATATTTTTTATTTTTGCTTCGTAGAAAATCATCACTGGAAACTGATACAGATAAATGCCATAACTCCGTTTGCCAATCCAGGTGAAGACTGGATTTGTCAGCCACTTATTGACATCTGCGCCTGGATGAGCAGTGATTGCAACAAGTAATGTGGCAAATACAGTAACCAGCAGCATGCCTCCTCTGTAGACAAAGGTATAATGGTCTGCTAAGAAGATAAACGAAAGAATAACTGCCGCCAGTGAAACACCTCCAACGATATTCAAAAGATAACGAGCTTTTTCAGGTATTTCTTTTTTTAATCGAAAGGTCGGCCAGACGAATGCTAGCCCGCTGCCCAGCAGTATTGAAAACAATCGCGTATCCGTTCCATAATAGACTCTTGTAGGATCTGCGCCTGGTGTGTATAAGATAGCCATTAACAGCGCCGAACCAAGTGCTGCACCGAAAATTGCTGTGGTAATTTTTACTCTGTTCTTTAAATATTTCTTTAAAAGAATAAATATGAGTGGCCAGATTAGGTAGTTTTGAGCCTCTACAGCCAGAGACCAGATATGGGTAAACGGTGATTGTGTTGCGAAACGATCAAAGTAGGAAAAACCGTGAAATATTTGCCACCAGTTGTTATAATATAACATGCTGCTGGCTACAACGCCCCGAAGATTATTGAGCAGATCCCTCTGAAACAGAGCGATGTAAGCGGATGTGGAGATAAGCATAAAAATTAGTCCTGGATAGAGTCGCTTCATCCTTCGTATGTAAAATCCTTTAACATCTATCTCATTATTTTGAAGCCATTCCTGGCGAAGTAAATCGGTGATTAAATAGCCCGAAAGAGTAAAAAATATCGGGACCCCCAGATAGCCTCCACTCATGATAGGAGGAAATAAGTGATAGAGGATAACCCCGACAACTGCAAGTGTTCGAATGCCATCGAAACCAGTGATATAACGGCTGTTTTTCAGCCTTTGTTTCTGTTCCATCTATATACCAACTTTACTATAATCTATTTTTATAAAGGTTATTTTTAATTTTTAGATGCTTTTTAAAGCAATAAATTAAATATACGTCCTTTCTATAGAAATGGCAAGAATAGTTTTACGATTTTCTTAAAAATTTTACAAATTCTTATAGTAGCTGAAAATAAATTTTCAACTAAAAAAATTTTTACCGAATTTGATATTTTTCTTTTTCCTAGGAACTGTTAAATTTCATGAAATTTAATTTTATGTTTATATTTTTAAATAACAAAAAAACTCGAAAAATATTATATATATTTCACGAGTCTTTTTTATGATTCTGCATTTTCTTTTGGAACATTTAAACCAATAACGTATACAGTGAAGGATTTTGACTTAAATCAATGTAAGTTGGATCGAATTCATTCAGCTTTTCAGTAAGTTTAGCCAAATCTTCTGGATTTTTTAGCAAAATCCCTAAGATAACCGGTCCAGTTCCCCGGTTCACTTTCTTGGTATACTCAAACCGTGTAATATCATCAGCAGGTCCCAAAACATCATTTACAAACTCTCTCAACGCTCCCGGACGCTGAGGGAAGTTAATTACAAAATAATGTTTCAGTCCTTCGAATATCAGCGAACGCTCTTCAATTTCAGCCATTCGATTAATATCATTATTTCCGCCGCTAATGATACAAACGACATTTTTCCCTTTAATTGTGTCTTTCATCTGTTCAAGTGCCGCAACGCTCAGTGCACCCGCTGGTTCTGCTACAATCGCCTGTTTGGAGTATAGCTCTAAAATTGTTGAACATACCTGACCTTCGTCAACCGCCAACAACTCATCGACTGATTCCACTGCGTGAGCGTATGTTTTCCCGCCAACTTTTTTTACTGCTGCACCATCGACAAATTTCTCAACCTGAGATAATTCAATTGGCTCTCCTAAATCAAAGGCCGCTTTCATCGACTGAGCACCTTTAGGCTCTACTCCGATTACAGCAGTTACAGGACTGACGCTTTTAGTATAGACGCCTGTTCCGCTAATTAAACCGCCGCCGCCAATCGCAGCAATCAAGTAATCCACTTGAATGTCTTCTTCCCGTGCCTTGTTAAAGATTTCTACAGCCACCGTTCCCTGCCCTGCCATGATATCCAAATCATCAAAAGGATCAATGAACGTTTGACCGTTCTTTAAAGCAAATGCTTTTGCTGCTGCCGCCGAGGCATCAAAGGTATCTCCTACCAATTGGATTGTTACTTCATTTCCACCAAAAAACTGAACCTGAGTAATTTTTTGCTGAGGTGTAGTTGTCGGCATGAAAATCGTTGCAGAAACCTTCATTTCCTGACAGGTGTAAGCCACTCCTTGAGCATGATTTCCCGCACTGGCGCATACAACACCATTCGCTAACGTTTCAGGTGCAATTTGCGAAATCGCATAATACGCGCCTCGAAGTTTGAATGAGCGTACCTTTTGCAAATCTTCTCTCTTTAAATATACACTGCACTGATATTTCTGTGACAGGTATACATCATACTGCAGCGGCGTCTTCATCACTACTTTGCTAAGTAGTCCATATGCGTCTTCTATTTTTTCTTTTGTGAGCTTTGCCATCATTTCACCTCATTAACGAACAATTAGTCATTTCTTGAAACAAAGGGCATCATTTTTCTAAGCTCTGCACCAACTTTTTCAATCGGATGTCCGGCGTTTTCTTCTCTCATTTTATAAAATTCCTTGAAGCCGTTCTTATTGTCATCCACAAAGCCTTTAGCAAAATTCCCGTTTTGGATATCAGTCAGAACATCTTTCATATTTGCTTTTGCCTGCTCTGTTACTACTCTAGGTCCAGATACATAATCGCCATATTCCGCCGTATTAGAGATAGAATGACGCATCTTCTCGAAGCCTCCTTCGTAGATTAGGTCGACAATCAGCTTCAGTTCATGACATACCTCGAAGTAAGCCAGCTCAGGCTGGTATCCAGCTTCTGTCAGTGTTTCAAAGCCCGCTTCAATCAAGCTAGTCAAGCCTCCGCATAAAACAGCCTGCTCTCCGAAAAGATCTGTTTCAGTTTCTTCTTTAAAGGTTGTTTCCAGAACACCTACACGAGTAGCTCCAATTCCTTTGGCATAAGAAAGAGCGACATCTGATGCAGTTCCTGTTGCGTCCTGATAAACAGCAAATAAAGCAGGTACAGCAAATCCTTCCGTAAATGTCCGGCGAACCAGATGTCCGGGTCCTTTAGGAGCAACCAGAAAGACATCAACATCTTTGGGAGGCTTGATTACATCAAAATGGATATTAAAACCATGAGCGAAAGCCAGTGCATCTCCTGCTGCCAGATTTGGTGCAATTTCATTTTCATACAACGCACCTTGAATTTCATCGGGAGCTAAAATCATGACAACCTGTGCCTTTTTAGCAGCTTCTCCAACCGGCAGTACTTCGAAGCCGTCATTTCTAGCTGCTTCAGCTGATTTTCCTTCTCTAATTCCGATAACTACCTGATTACCATTATCCCTCAGGTTCTGAGCATGAGCATGTCCTTGAGAGCCATAGCCCACAATTGCTACTGTTTTTCCTTCCAACACATTTTTTTCAACTGAATCATTGTAATATACTTTTGCCATAATCATAAACCCTCCATATTTTTATTAGAAAAGCAATCCAAATTTAGCTGCCTTTTTGTGAAAGATTGTTTTACAACCTTCTTATCTATTCAGCAAGCGGAATTTGTAATGCCAGACGTTATTAGTAAAGTGAAAATATATTTTTTTGCGGCTAGCTGTCGGTCTCTCCTTCAGCTATTATTCCCTCTGGTAAATCCTGTCACACCTGTTCTTGCCAGCTGCTTTATCCCATAAGGAGCAACAACATCAACAAAGGCGCTAATCTTCTCACTGGTACCAGTTACCTGAATGACTACTGTTTTTGTGCCCACATCGATGACATTGGCTCTAAATGGATCAATGACTGAGAAAAGCTCTGAACGAACAGCAGCCGGCGCATTTAGCTTAATCAAAGCCAGCTCTCTTTCCAGATGTGGTTCATCAGTGATGTCGGAAACCTTAATCACATCAATCTGCTTGTTCAACTGTTTGGTTATCTGCTCACTTTCATTGAGATCTTCCACTTGCACAATAATCGTTATTCTAGAGATATTGCTTTGCTCTGTAGGTCCTACTGAAATACTGTCGATATTTACCTGACGCCTGGTCAGAACACCACTGAAACGATTCAGGACACCTGAATTATTATGAACTGCAGCTGTTATAATTCGTCTCATCTTAGTCCACTCCCATCATCTGATAATTTGGTTTGCCTGCCGGCACCATTGGCAGTACATGTTCAGTTTGTGATACTGCTACTTCAATCAGTATCGGACCTTTTTCTTTAAATGCTTCGGTCAGATCTGCTTCGACCTTTTGCGGATCAGTAATGCGAACAGCAGAAATTCCATAAGCTTCAGCCAGCTTAACAAAGTCCGGCTGACTGGCAAATACAGACTCCGACCGCCGTTCGTTAAAGAAGCTTTCCTGCCACTGTCGGACCATTCCCAGCGATTGATTATTCAAGAGAACAATCTTAATTGGCAAATCGTAGTCATTTAAAATTGCCAGCTCCTGATTCGTCATTTGAAACCCGCCGTCTCCAACAAACAGGACAACCTCTTTTTCGCGACAGCCCAGCTTGGCGCCAATCGCTGCCGGTATACCATACCCCATCGTTCCCAAACCACCGCTCGTAATGAACTGCTTTTCATTTTTAAATGGATAGAACTGTGCTGTCCACATCTGGTGCTGTCCAACATCTGTTACCACGATTGCTTCACCAGCTGTCAGTTTTCCGATGTACTCAATTACCTTTTGCGGTTTGATTTCTTTCTGTTGTTCTGCGTCATATTTAAATGGATGCAATTTCTTCCTTGACTGATTGATTTTCCGCCAGTCTGACCAGCAGTCTCCGTTTTCACACAGCTCATAAGTCAGCATTTCCTTCAATGTTTCCTTTGCATCGGCAACTATCGGAATCTTGGTTTCAATTATTTTACCGATTTCAGCTGGGTCAATATCAATATGAGCAACTACTGCATTCGGAACAAATTCCTGCGGCGCACTTGCTAGGCGGTCGTCAAACCTCGAACCAATGTTGATCAGCAAATCACAATCTGTCAGTGCCATATTCGCCGCAAAGGAACCATGCATACCACCCATTCCCAAAAACAGCTCATGCTCAGAAGGTACTGCACCCAAACCAAGTAGCGTACTTAATACAGGCAGCTTGTGCTTTTCAACAAACGCGGTTAATTCTTCACTAGCATTCGCTTGAACTACACCCGCTCCCGCTAATACAAGCGGCTTCTTCGCTTCCTTCAGCTCCTCCATCAGCTTTTTAACCTGAAGCTTATTAGGAAAGACTGTCGGCTGATAGCTTGGCAGTGCTAATGCAGGCGGGTGCTCGGCATCTGATTCAATAATTGTCATATCCTTAGGCAAATCAATTACTACTGGTCCTTTTCTTCCTGTAGAAGCAATATGAAAAGCTTCATCAATGATTCTCGGCAGCTCGCTCGTATCTCTTACCTGATAATTATTTTTAGTGATCGGCATCGTAATTCCTACCACGTCAGCTTCCTGAAAGGCGTCTTTACCAATACCATTAGTCGTTACCTGTCCGGTGAATACCACGAGGGGAACCGAATCACTCATTGCATCCGCAATTCCTGTGACTGCATTTGTAGCACCTGGTCCGCTTGTCACCACTACAACTCCCGGCTTGCCAGTTGCCTTTGCATATCCCTCCGCGGCATGTACAGCTCCTTGTTCATGCCGTGTTAATATATGCGGCATCTCTCCATCATACAAGGCATCATAGAGCGGGAGGACTGCGCCTCCCGGATACCCGAAAATCATTTCTACATTCTGACGAAGCAGCGCATCAATCAATATTTTTGAACCGCTCTTTGCATTTGTCATACGCGTTCCTCCTAACTTTTGATTCTATAGCTCCTTTATTTGCTGGCTAAAGCCAATCCTCTTTGATTATTTTCCTACTAACCTGTACAAACCAGTTCTTTTAAAAAAGGATATTATAGTAAAGAAGTACCCATTGCATTTTTGGTCATACCCATTTTTTTAGTCAAGCAAATCATCAGGAATACGCATAATACCGCCTGTATGAGCAGAAGTAACCAAGGCTGTATATCTAGCTAAATACCCAGTTTTAACCTTAGCCTTAAACGGCTGCAGCGTTTCTTTCCGCTGCTGTAGTTCTTCTTCTGGAACTTGAACATTTAATGTTCGATTAGTCAAATCAATTTCAATCGTGTCTCCATCATTAATTAGCGCTATCGGTCCGCCTTCAGCAGCTTCAGGAGAAATATGTCCTACAGCAATTCCCCTAGTAGCACCGGAAAAGCGTCCATCTGTAATCAAAGCAACATCTTTGCCTAAACCTCTACCGACAATACTTGAAGTCGGCGCCAGCATTTCAGGCATGCCCGGTCCGCCCTTTGGTCCTTCATAGCGGATAACCACCACGTGTCCTTTAGTCACCGTATGATTATCAATTGCTTGAACTGCCTCATCATGAGAGTTGAAACAAATCGCTTTTCCTGTAAACACTTGAATAGACGGATCTACACCACCGACTTTAATAACGCTGCCCTTTGGTGCAATATTTCCATATAGAATTGAAAGACCGCCGACAGGGCTGTACGGTGTTTCCTTTGGATGAATGACTTCCTCATTTTTAATTGATGCATCTGCTACATTTTCCCGAAGAGTTTTACCTGATACAGTTATCCTATCAGGATGAATCGCATCGCCTAAATCAACCAGTTCTTTTATGATTGCTGGAACTCCACCAGCTTCGTGTACATCATGCATAGAATAAGCGGATGAAGGAGCAATTTTTGAAAGGTAAGGGACTCGCTTGGCAATTTCATTGATTGATTCTTGATCATATTCAATCTCTGCTTCATTTGCAATTGCCAAGGTGTGAAGAACGGTATTGGTTGAGCCGCCCATTGCCATGTCTAAGGCAAAAGCATCATCAATTGCCTCCTTAGTGATAATATCTCTTGGTTTGATTTGCTGTTTAACTAAATCCATTAAATGAAATGCAGATTTTCGAACCAATTCTTTGCGCTCCTCTGAAACAGCTAAAATTGTGCCATTCCCCGGCAGTGCCATACCTAAAATCTCCATCAGACAATTCATTGAGTTTGCAGTGAACATTCCGGCACAAGAACCACAGGTCGGGCAAGCATTTTGTTCCATAAAGGTAAATTCTTCTTCTGTCATTTGTCCATCTTTATAAGCTCCTACCGCTTCGAACATAGACGATAACGTCGCTGTGTGTCCACGAGGATCAACTCCAGCTTTCATTGGACCGCCGGAACAAAAGATAGCTGGTACATTCGTACGGACACTTGCCATTAACATGCCCGGTGTGATTTTATCGCAGTTTGGAATGTAGAAAACACCATCAAACCAGTGAGCATTAATCACGGTTTCCGCCGCGTCTGCAATTATTTCCCGGCTGGGTAATGAATAGCGCATTCCAATGTGCCCCATCGCTATGCCGTCATCAACCCCGATTGTATTGAACTCAAACGGAATTCCGCCAGCTTCACGAATCGCTTCCTTCGCAATATCCGCCAGCTCGCGCAGATGGACATGTCCAGGAACAATATCGATATAAGAATTACAGATAGCAATAAATGGTTTCTCCATATCTCTGGCACTTTTTACTTGGCCTGTTGCGTATAGCAGACTTCTTGCCGGAGCTGCTTCGATTCCTTTTTTGATCATATCACTTCGCATTTTTATCACTCCAATTCTGGTTTTCGGTCTCTTCAGTCTTGCTTCACCTATTTCTTCTACAAAAAAAGCATCCCATCAAATGGGATGCTTTAGCAAGAATCCCATTCACTAAAGACGAATAGGACTCAAACATCTGCAAAAATCTCAGTGTTCTAAGTCCTCGATAATAAAATAATGACTAATTCAATATTCGCTGTCTTTCTCATAAGTGGATTCTCCTTTATTCGCTGTACATAGGTACATAACATTAAAAATTAATGTGAATCAGAAAAGCTTTTGTTAACTATAAACTTTTAAAATGAGAATGTCAATAGAAAATTCAGAAAATTCGAAAAACATTTTCAATTTTCTTTTCTAACTTTTAGTTATAAAAAGCTATTTGGGAACAGGAGCTGTTTTGCGAAATAAAAAAACACTAGAACAAAATTTGACTTTTGTTCTAGTGTTGACAGTTTAATTATTTCTAAAATAATATAACGGTTTTTTAGTCAGACGTTTCATCTGACGTTTTTTATCTTCAATAATTGATAAAAGCTCATCAGAGAAATTTTCAAGAATGACTCGACCGCCTTTATACGTGTTTCCGCCAATTGAAGCAACCTCATCTGGCGTAAGTATTACCTTTCGATGGGTAATTTTTTTAAAAAACACATCAATCAGGTAAGTTGGCAGATAAAAATTATTCTGTGCTGAAAAAGATTCCAGATAAATAAAATCATCAATACTGATATAACAGTCATCAACTGACAGAAAATGAACAGACCGGTCAATATAGATATCTCTCTTCTGTAAAATCTCATTAATTTTTTTATTCAGAAGATTTAAACTCTCAATCTCCTTCACATAATTTTCCAATTCGCGGTGGCGAATATATCTGCGTTCTTCATATGAAAGCCGAAAAGCCATCGATAAGATCACAATTGCCGCCCCTACGATAACCCCTATAATTCCTACAAAAAAAACAAGCATTGGATTTACCTCTTACGTTAGTTTGTCTGTAAATTAGTATAGCACATTCTGCTTTCTAGAGAAATTAAAAACTACGGCTACACACCTCGGTATATCCTTGCTCTATCCAAGTTCTCAGTAGAAATCAAATTTTCCAGCAATTACCATAGAAAGCAGAACTAACTTATAGTTATGCTTCACGACGTATCAGGATTGTCACACCTTTTTCAAATTGAGCTTCATATTCCTGCAGAATATGAATAATCTTTCGTTCCGTGGAACAGATACCTATCTTCTTATCCGTTTTCTTCACCGCCCGCCAATGAATAATCCAAAAAAGCGGTCCTCCCAGATACCAGGCAAATTGTGAGGTGTTATCCAGACATTGACTATACAAAAACGACAACCGCTCTATGACATCTCCTGTAATCACATAGTCTTCCAACTGCTTTCTCAACAACGGATAAAGCTCTTCAATATCATTTACATCATTCAAATCATACTACTCCTTTTTTCGTGTTCATTTAGCCGCAAATAATTCTTTTACTTTCTACAATATACCTTTTTTAGAGAGGTGGATGGCAATTTCTTCTCTCGTTGCTGGAAAAATAATGCCAGCTAGTCCCTCATACTCATTTCCATAACTGTCCATCAGATAGCCACACTGCTCACATTCTTCCAAAAAATGAATTTTCCCGTTCGGCTGCTTCGCAAGAACATAATACATAGTATATTGATTAATTTTTGGGCAGTCATTGCTTGTAGGAACCGCCGCCAGCTCCCATAACGTACTGCTGATGATCATCGCTAACCCGCCGATTTTATTATATTCACGTTGACTTACTATGTTTTTCTCTGTTTCCAAAGAGAGAGTTGTCTCTGGATTAACATAGACTGCCGGATCAAGCTCGATTAGCATATCCAAGCGCGAGTTTTGCAAAACCTCTTTTCTGAAATATCGATTATTTCTTTTGACAAAAGCCGCTAGTGCTGCGTAATAGGCTTGATGACTGCTCATTATGTTCTCATCAGAAAACAGTGCGTAGTACTGCTGCATAAAACGACTGTCTCGCTTCATGTAATTTTTCATCTGCTGCTCCTTATCCAATGAACCTGTCTACTCTAATCAACTACACCTTTTCTTCTATTAGAAGACGTTTCTTTTGATAATAAATTAAGTCTTCCTGATCCTGCAGCTCCTTAGTCTCTTTAAGAAGCTTTTCTTTTTCCTCCTCCAAATGAAAGAATACAGCTTTTTTCTTTTGCTGAACCTGCCATCGCAATTCCTCGGTCATTTGTTTTTCCTGATCGTTGCCGATAAACTGATCTAAACGGCTGACAAGATGATTCACCCGGTAGAACAGTTCACTATATTTATCCTCAAGCTTGTCCATTTTTCTCTGTGTTTCTATAGCTTCGTCTAATGCTTTTTCGACATTTCGCTCTTCCAGCAGCAGGCCATCCCATTGGTTAATCTTCTTTCTATCCATTTACACGCCCTGCAATTTTCTGGATAATGATTTGCCTTCTCTGCTTGGATACAAATCCAACCTCTTTATCACTCATTAACTTTCCTCCTAAATAGTCTCATAATAAAAATGACAAAATAACCAATTAAAAATTCTTTTCATTACATATAGTTTATCATAATCCTTGGAAATCAACTTATCAGATTTTTTCTCTTTATATAAAATAATTGATATAGCTTCTCCTATTTTTCTGTGTAAAAACAGGTGAATAATTTCAATGCAATTTAATTGACCTTTATTGACCATTAGAGTATACTTTTTTTAGGCATTCCAATCAGGGATATGTTAGAATGTTTTTATGAGCTTTTTATATAGGAGGACATAACTTATGAATTTAATACCAACAGTCATAGAACAATCATCTCGCGGCGAAAGAGCCTATGATATTTACTCACGCTTATTAAAAGACAGAATCATTATGTTGAGCGGACCAATCGACGACAATGTAGCTAACTCCGTTATCGCTCAGCTGTTGTTCCTTGATGCACAGGATTCTGAAAAAGATATTTATCTATACATCAACTCTCCGGGCGGCAGTGTTTCTGCTGGATTAGCAATCTTTGATACAATGAACTTTGTTAAAGCTGATGTACAGACAATCGTATTAGGGATGGCAGCTTCTATGGGCAGCTTCTTGCTGACAGCCGGTCAAAAAGGCAAACGCTTTGCGTTGCCGAATGCTGAAATCATGATTCACCAGCCATTAGGAGGAGCACAAGGTCAGGCAACTGAAATTGAAATTGCTGCTAAACACATTCTCGATACACGTGAACGCTTGAATAAAATCTTAGCTGAACGTACGGGGCAACCAATTGAAGTGATTGAGAAAGATACAGATCGCGATAACTTTATGACTGCACAGCAGGCAAAAGATTATGGGCTGATTGATGAAGTGATGGAAAACAGCAGTTCTCTGAATTAATAATCAGAATCTCAAAAGTCTGAAATCATTAGATTTCAGGCTTTTTTCTTTGAAATTAACTTACAAACAATAGTACACTAATAGTTGAAAGAAAATTAAAGGAAGAAAGGATTATTGATGATGGATATTTCTCAAATCGATGCCTCCAAAGTTACAGAAGAAAATGGTTTAATCATCGGCAGAGACTCGGCTCCAGTGAAAATGATTGAGTTTATGAATGTCCGCTGCCCTTATTGTAGACAGTGGTTTAATGAATATGACGATATGCTTACGACTTATGTGAACAATGGAAAACTGCAGCGGATTATCAAACTGTTCGATAAAGAAAAGGAAAGCCTGCAGCGGGGAAATATGATGCACCGCTTTATCAATTACGACCTTCCGTTAAAAGGTTTGACAGACTTACGGCAAATTTATGCCACGCAGGATAAATGGGGGGATATGTCCCTGACTCATGTTGCGGAATTTGCTCAAAATAATCTGGGACTGCAGGAAATGGATAATCGGGCAGTTTCACAGGCAGTTATTGATGAAGCTGTTGCTGCTAATATCCAGTTTGTGCCAACCATCATTATTGACCAGCATATTTTTGATGAATCAGTTACAAAAGAAGAGTTAATTGCCTATATTGAACACAGAGAGTAACAATCATTTAAAAAATTTGGAGTTAAAAAAATCAACTGAAATAAATATTCGTTTTATGAGGTCTGGGATATAAATAAATTTTCAGCTCTTTAGTTGTGCCTGCTCCGAATAAATATACTAAGATTAGTGGGTAAGGTATTCGATTGAATATCTTACCCACCATTTATTATTCTGTTTTCCATCTATTTAGCTGTGTTTTTTATTCAATTACTCTTTTCAAATCAACCCAAGATTAGTTCATGATAATTCTATTTTTTTAATCGCCTTATTTTTCATCCTTGTTTCTTCTTAGCAGCCTTGCTGCTTCTGCCTCAGAAAAAACCTGCTTATCAATTTTAATAACTGCTGCTTGATTTTCTTTTGGTGGAACAAATCTGAAGATAGTACATTCAGCGATAGTTTTTCCTGGATTTGATATCCGATGAATGCTTTTGTTCATTCGAATCAGTTCACCCGCTGCTACCTGACGACACTGCAATAAGTCATCAATCCATTCTACACACAGACTTCCTTTATTAACTACAATAATTTCTTCAATTTCTTTGTGGGCATGCCAATCCTGAACACAGCCAGCTGGAATAGTATTCGTATGCACTTCAAAGGTATCAAACAAAAAATAGCCGACTGCAGTTCCGTTTTCTTTAGTAACTGACAATGCGTCCATTTGAGTCATTATATCCGGTATTTGTTTTTTCATTCTATCCTTCATCCTTTCTGCGCTTTGGAATTTTACTTGTTGGAGCATTTAATGCTGATTACTCGTCGAATTCTATATATTAACTAGTATACCGACAAACCGCTCTCCTGCCTATTTTAACTAGGAGAAAATCCTAAACTATGTTATTCTTTTTATTAAAGGAGGGGTTATTTTGTCTAAAGCAAGCTATTTTGCTTCATTGCTTCAACAGGGAATTCCCGTTGAAAAATATAAAGAAGCAGGAAATTCCATGCTGCCGATTATTAAATCAAATCAGCCTGTGAGCTTAGAACCAGTAACGATGAATACTGAGTTAGCAGTCAATGATATTGTTTTTTGCAAAGTCAAAGGTAACTACTACACACACTTAATAACAGCTGTTAGAAATCGAAACAATCAACTGGAGTTTCAAATTTCCAACAATCATAATTATGTGAATGGCTGGATAAAAAAACAGAATATTTTCGGCAAAGTTGTTAAAATTTGGTAATCACCAAGTTTTATTTTTTTTCTGAAAAATAAAAAAGCCTCAATTTTTAGAGAACGAATTGAAAGCTGTTTTATATTAGGCATTGCTATTTATTTGTTTATTTTACTGCTGGCGGCTGCTGATAATTGCATTTTTCTCTTGATGAAAACAGTCATGAACTATCTCAATAGAATGACCAACAGTTAACTTTCTAGTCGTTTCAGGAAAAAACATTCATTATTTCTTCAAGTAGCGCAAACCATATAAAGTCTTTTAAAAACAATTTGCTATTAGATAATACAAGCTATTTATCTCTAAACATTTCTTAAAAAAATCACTGATAGTCTAATTTAATGCTTGAATAAGCATTTCTATATATTGTTCTGCCATCCTTTCTGCTGATTCACCAGATAGACCAGTGCTGACAATATGATAGACTAAACCCATCAGTCCAATTAGCATCAGCTCAGCTGAATGCTGATTCGCCGACGTAAAGCAGCCTTCTGTTATCCCCTCATTGATTAATGCCTGCAGTAAATCAATTCCTGCTTCTTCTTCGCCCTCCTCTGGAATAGGATCATTACGGGAGGCCATCATTACGGCTTTAAATTTCTCAGGATATTTTATCATTGTTCGAATAAACGTCCTGTTGCATGCTCTCAATTTTTCAACTGGCGTCTGTTCAGGATACTTTGCTAATAACGTAGTAATCTCTTCCATAACTTCCTGAAAAACCCTAGTTGAGATGCTTGTTAAAATATCATCTTTGTTTTTATAATAATTATAGATTGTGCCAACTGCATAACCGATTCTTTCTGCTATTTTTCGGATTGACAGCTTCTCGATTCCTTCTTCAAGAATAATTACCACAGCCGCATCTACAATTTTTTCCTCTATTGCTATTCGTTCTATTTGTTTTCTTGACTTACTATCCATTCCCATTCACCCTCTATCTATCTATTAAATATCCCATAAAAGAAGTGCAGCATCAGTCCGTAGCTTTTATCTGTATTACTACTGAAAAATTTCTTTTAGCAAGTCAACTCACTCCAGGCAAGTCAAAATAAAAAATTATAGTGAGTCTGTACATAATCGAGCGAAATAAGTCGCTTCGCAAAAAATACTTGATTCCTCTGTATGACTAGTTATTAGCTTTGAACATCGAAGCTTTTTTGAAATCCACATAGTTAGCTCTTTTGGCTACTGTTGGTCTAATCATAATAAAGAAAGAAGATATTTTCAACAGAGTATCTTTACATTTTTCCGATTTATGTTATTATTATAACATAAATATGAACGATGTTCATTTTATGAATATTGTTCAAAAAAAGGAGAGAGCCTTTCTATGAAAACTATGATTATCTACGATTCTAAACATGGAAGTACCTCACATATAGCTAAAATGATTGGTTGCGAACTCCAATTTGATGTTCAGCTTTCTGACATTCAGGAACCTATCAGTCTATCAGATGATTTTAACCAAATTATCTTTTTAGCACCGGCTTATGCCGGTCAGCTGAGAAAACAAGCTGCTGCATTCTTAGCTTCTCATCAAGAAACTTTACTACAAAAAACGCTAATTCTTGTCAATACTGGCTTACAGTTCTCAGAGGAAAAGATTGCGCAGCAGCTTCAAGCTATTTTTCCCGCTGCTCTTCGTGAGCATGCCGAATTGACTGCTTTTGCTGGATCAATTATTTATCCAGATAAACTAAATTTTTTTGAAAAGCTGATTCTAAAAAAAATATTTCATGATCAGCGCTTAGAATTTCCACGCCATGAAACTGATCATTACCTAGATAAATCTGCTCTGGACAGTATCGTACAAGCACTCAATGAACAAGAAGGGAGGACATATAGTACATGAAACAAAAAACGGAAATCTTGCTTGGATTGACAATCTTGTTTGGATTCATTACTACATTAGCCGGTATTTTTTCGTTTGATTTCAGCGACTCCTATGAAGTTCTTAATCAATACGGAGAACCGGTAGAACTATGGGGCTTCGGTATCTATGCCCATGACTCATATTTTAAAGCACCTATTCTCATTGGCTCAGACTGGTCTGTTTTATTATTTTTGCTGCTGCCAATGTCATGGTTCTTGCTGAAATACAAAAAAAGCGGGAGCGAGAAACTACTGCTTTTGCTAACAGGTTTGCTCTCAGCACTACTTTACTATGCTGTTAGTTTGGCAATCGGTGTGGCTTATAATCGACTTCACTTGATTTATATCTTATTTTTCTCTTTATGCTTTTTCAGTTTTATTTCTTGCCTATTTTTATTAGATCATAAATGGCTGAAGCAGCAGCAAGAGCGGAGTCTTAATAGTCGCTTTGTTCATTTTTTTCTGATTCTTTCCGGGTTTTCAATATTTATCGCCTGGCTGCCGGATATTTTATCCGCCTTGATATCAGATTCACCATTAGCGATGCTTGAGATTTATACTACTGAAATTACTTATGTTATCGACTTAGCCATTCTCAGCCCTTTCATTTTTCTAGTACTATATCTAGTGAAAACTGATGATAGTCGTGCGTATACGTTGCTGCCCGTTACAGCATTGATGTGTACGTTTATTGGCATCATGGTTATTTTTCAAACGGTAATGCAGCTGCTGGCTGCCGTTGATGTGCCCCTTCCAGCGCTAGTCACTAAGGTAATTGTCTTTATTCTACTCTCTTTTTATTCATCCAGTATTAGTTTTCGTTATTTTAAACACTTCAAACAAGTATCAGACGCTAGAGATCCTGCAAAACCTTAAAAATATGATTTTATATACCTGATTTTTACATGAAAAAACTGGCCTACTCCAAGTAATCAGAATAAACCAGTTTTTAGACTCTAAAATATATTGTGTTGGTGGAAACTCCAAAAGGAAAATCTACCAACCTTTTTTATGCACTTTTTTCTCTAAGCTTTTCAGCAAACTCATTGATTTTTCTAATACGGTGATTAATTCCAGATTTAGAAATCGCTCCAGAAGGAATCATTTCTCCCAGTTCCTTTAGGCTAACTTCTGGATGCTCTAGACGCAGCTCGGCAATTTCCTGAAGCTTTCCCGGTAAAGCCTGCAAACCGACTGTATTTTCTATATATTGAATATTTTCTATCTGTTTTGAGGCAGCATCAATTGTTTTATTTAAATTAGCTGTTTCACAGTTAACCAATCGATTCACTGAGTTTCTCATATCACGAACAATTCGAACATCTTCAAACTTTAGCATAGAATTGGTTGCTCCGATCAGGGTCAGAAAGTCAGCGATTTTTTCTGCTCCTTTTAGATAGGAAATATAGCCGTTTCTTCGTTCTAAGGTTCGTCCATTTAATCCATAATAGTTCAGCATGTCGCAAATATCGTTATTATGATCTTCATAAATGGAGAATATTTCCAGATGATAGCGGCTGGTTTCCGGATTATTTACCGACCCAGTTGCCATAAAAGCCCCACGTAAATAGGAGCGCATCTTTTGAGCATTTCCGACAATTTCATCGGAAACATGGTCCTGAAAAACCAAGCCGTCCATAATGTCTAAATCCGCTAATACAGATTTGGTATCCTGTTTTAGCCGAACAATGTATACATTGTTTTTCTTCAGCTTCATCTTTCGTCTAACCAGCAGCTCCGAACGAACATCATAATGATCCTTTAATAAGGTATATATTCGTCTGGCAATCGCCGCATTTTCGGTCTGAACATTTAAAACAAACTGTTGATTCAACAGACTCAATGAACCATTCATCCGAATCAGAGCAGCCAGCTCTGCCCGTGCATGTTCTCTGTGAACCTCTAAGGTTGTCAGTTCCTTCTTTACATCTGAGGCAAATGACATTTGAATGTACGCCTCCTTTCTATTTCACTGTTGCTTTTAATACTTTGCGCCAAAGACTATTCGGAATAGTTCTTCAACAACTTTGTCTCCATCATGAAAAACCCCGCCGTTTCTCAATTCTAAAAAGTCTGTTGATATTACACGGCAGCCTTCATTTCTTAAGCCTTGGAAATCGTGGACTACCTGTACTAGATATTCATCATAAATCTCAAAGTCCATGTACCCATCTGGTACAGGTTCAGTATTCACCAAAACAGTATCCACAAATTTCTCTCCTAAATGGTCATGGAGCACACGAATATGATCAGCATCGGTGAAATGCTCTGTTTCCCCCTTTTGCGTCATAATATTACAAATATAGACGACTTCTCCAGTTCGTTTTAAAATAGCATCCCCAATTTCACCAATAACAAGATTCGGCAAAATACTAGTAAATAAGCTTCCTGGGCCCAGCACAATCATATCTGCTTCTTCAATTGCTTTTACAACTTTTCGTGCTGCTGTTGGCTGTTCATCATCGTTCGTATTTGTCACAAATACGTGATCAATCGTTTTACGTGCTAAACCGATCCTTGATTCACCCACAGCTCCAGTACCATCCTTAAATATAGCGTGCAGGGTAAGCGGCCGCTCAGAAGAAGGATAAATATGTCCATCTACATGCATCATTTTCGATAAAAGCTGAATCGCTTCATAGGTACTGCCTCTCATCTCAGAGACAGCGGCTATAATCAGATTGCCTATGGCATGATTAGCAAAATACTCATCATCTTTATTGAAGCGGTATTGGAATATATCTTCATACAGCTGGGGCATATCTGAAAGTGCCACCAGCACATTTCTTAAATCCCCTGGTGGTGTCAGATTCATTGACTTTCTAATCTCTCCACTGCTGCCTCCGTCATCGGCAACAGTTACCACCGCTGTAATTTCTGCCCCCTGATTACGGAGACTTTTCAAAATAACCGGTAGTCCTGTTCCACCGCCGACAACGACTATTTTAGGCTTACGGATTCGATAGGTTTTCATGAGCGATTCACCGTCTCTTTCCGTTTGTCCTTATCACGATGGGTTACATTTACATGATAATTTTTTTCCAGTTCATGAGACATCCGTTCAGTGAGCGCAACAGAACGGTGCTGTCCGCCTGTGCAGCCAATAGCGATAGTCACATTAGATTTTCCTTCTTTTTTATAGCCTGGCAGCACATACTCTACCAAATCAATAAACTTTGTATAGAATTCTTCTGTTTCTGGAAAATTCATTACATACTCATAAACAGCGCTGTCCAGTCCAGTAAGCGGCCGCAGTTCGGGAATGTAATGGGGATTAGGCAGGAAGCGTACATCCATTACAATATCTGCATCAATCGGCAGACCATATTTGAATCCAAAGGAAACCATTTCTACGCGAAACTCGTGGGTATCTCTAGATTTAAATTCCTTACTGATTCGTTCTCGAAGCTGTCTTGGAGAAAGTGCCGTTGTATCAATAACTAGTTGAGCATCTCCTTTAATTTCTTCCAAGATTGCCCGCTCTTTTCTAATCCCTTCAGTGACTAATCCGTCCATAGCTAAAGGATGAGTTCTTCTGGTTTCCTTATAGCGGGAAACAAGCTCTTCATCGGTCGCATCTAAAAACATGACAGTGGTATCAATGACATTGGTATTTTCTATTTCAACAAGCATATTCTGTATTTCTCTAAAAAAGGCACGTGATCTCAGATCCACGACCAAAGCAATTTTCGATACTTTGCCAGATTCTTTAATCAGCTCCCAAAATTTGGGAATCAAACTTGGCGGCATATTATCAATACAGAAATATCCCATATCTTCAAAGCACTGCACCGCTACTGTTTTTCCTGCACCGCTCATTCCTGTAATAATGACTAATTGTAAATTATCGACCATAAAATTCACCGCTCCTCCAACACATTTTACTTATTATAACATTCCGGGCGTGTCAAAGGAAGCCTTAGCTCTAAGCGCAAAAAAAGAAGGCTTGCGCCTCCTTGCCAATTCACTTATCATATTGTGTCAATAATGCTCAAGTAGTTGATGTCCAAAACAGGGTTATCAGATTCTAAAGCCATACGGTCAATCGGATGACATTTGAGCAACTCCACTTGTACTGCATGATCTTCCTTGGAAAGAGCTTTTCCAATAAATGACCAAGATAAGTGATCAGCACTGCATAGATACGTACCACCGACTCTAATGTTTCCTCTATCCATTTGTCTATCCTTCTTTCTTGTGACATCTTTTCTATCTATAGAATAGCATGAAAAAAATTTTATGCTCATTCAATATTCTGATGTTTTTTCCTTTTTTTTGACTTTTTCCTACCTAATCCTTAACAGCAAAAAGAAAAGCAGTTTGTCTTTTACGACAAACTGCTTTTCTTTTCTTTTTGAACGGATTATTTATAGAGAGATAGATATAGACCAATTCATACCAATAATCTGTCTATCTGCTTTGATTTTACTCTATGAGAAATTATAAATCAAGATTTTTCAATCTATTCTTAAAAATTATGAATTTCTTAAAAAAGAAAACACTTTCACAGAAATGGAGTATACCAATTTATAAAACCCGCTTCAAATATTGACCAGTATAGCTTTCCTTAATTTCAGCAATTTCTTCCGGTGTACCGATTCCGACAATCGTTCCGCCGCCGTCGCCACCCTCTGGACCTAAGTCAATAACATGATCGGCTGATTTAATCATATCCAGATTATGTTCAATAACCAGTACAGTATTTCCAGCATCAACCAGTCGGTTCAAAACATCCAGTAAACGGGCGATATCATCCGTATGAAGTCCGGTCGTAGGTTCATCCAAGATATAGAAATTCTTGCCATTCGAAATCTTATGCAGCTCACTGGCAAGCTTCATACGTTGTGCTTCACCACCTGACAATGTGGTAGCTGGCTGTCCTAATGTTACATACCCTAAACCAACGTCCAAAATTGTCTGCAGCTTGCGGTGAATTTTAGGAATAGGCTGGAAAAATTCTACAGCATCTTCAACAGTCATTTCTAAGATATCTGCAATATTTTTTCCTTTGTAATGAACATCCAGCGTTTCAGAGTTATAGCGTTTCCCATGACAAACCTCACAGGGAACATAAACATCCGGCAGAAAATGCATTTCAATCTTAATAATCCCATCACCACGGCAGGCTTCACAGCGCCCGCCCTTCACATTGAAACTAAAACGGCCTTTCTTATATCCGCGAACTTTCGCCTCATTTGTTTTAGCGAATAAATCCCGAATATCATCGAATACACTAGTGTATGTAGCAGGATTACTTCGAGGTGTTCGGCCAATTGGACTTTGATCGATATCAATTACTTTTTCAATCTGTTTATACCCAGTTACACTTTTATGCTTACCAGGTTTATTTGAGTTGCGGTTTAACTTTTGAGCAAGAGCCTTTTTCAATATCTGATTGACCAACGTACTTTTCCCTGATCCAGATACACCGGTAACTGCAACAAACTCCCCTAAAGGAAACTCCACATTGACATTTTTGAGATTGTTTTCTGCTGCTCCAGTGACTTTAATGGACTTGCCGGTGCCCTTCCGCCGTTTTTCCGGCACAGGAATCACAAGCTTGCCCGACAGATATTGTCCTGTCAGTGAATCAGGGTTTGCGGCTACTTCTTCTGGTGTTCCAGCAGCCACAATCTGTCCGCCTTGTTCTCCGGCTCTTGGCCCTACATCAATCAAGTAGTCAGCTTCCCGCATAGTATCTTCGTCATGCTCCACGACAATCAGGGTATTGCCAAGATCCCGCATTTTCTTTAAAGAAGCAATCAAACGATCGTTATCCCGCTGATGAAGACCGATAGAGGGTTCATCCAGAATATATAATACGCCGGATAAATTTGATCCAATCTGGGTAGCTAGGCGAATCCGCTGTGCCTCTCCACCTGACAACGTACCGGAAGCACGGCTCAAGGTTAAGTAATTTAATCCCACATTTTCCAAAAAGGTCAACCGGTCTTTTACTTCTTTCAATATCGGCTTGGCAATCATCTGCTCTTGTTCTGTTAAGCTCAGTTTTTCAAAGAAAGGTACACTGTTTTGAATGGTTAACTCGCTTACTTCACCAATGCTGGTACCATTTATTTTCACAGCTAAAGCTTGTGGATTCAAACGGTAGCCTTTACAGGTTTGACAAGGCAGCTCTGTCATGTATGAACGCATTTGTTCTCTGGTAAATTCGCTGTTGGTTTCATGATAGCGACGTTTAATGTTCTTTAAAATCCCTTCGAAGGCAAGATCCACATCACGCACGCCGCCAAACTCATTTTCATAATGGAAATGGAAAATTTCACCGTTTGAACCATTTAAAATGATATCCTGATGTTCCTTTGGCAGTTCATTAAATGGTGTATCCGCATCAATGCCAAAACCAGCTGCTGCCTGCTCAAGCATTTGAGGATAATATTGTGAGCTAATTGGATTCCAAGGGGCGATGGCCCCTTCCTTCAATGTTTTTGAAGGTTCTGGAATGATTAAATCTTTGTCTACTTCCAAGCGCATACCTAAGCCGTCACAGTCTGGGCAAGCGCCAAATGGTGCATTAAATGAGAAGAGTCTCGGCTCCAGCTCGCCAACGGTAAAGCCGCAGTAAGGACAAGCATAGTGTTCACTGAACAATAGTTCTTCTTCACCATTAATGTCTACTAATACGTATCCCTCTGCTAAGCGAAGAGAAGCTTCAATTGAATCAAACAAACGGGAACGGATGCCTTCTTTAAGAATAATTCGATCTACTACAATCGCAATATCATGCTTCTTATTCTTCTCCAGCTCCGGTACTTCACTCAAATCATAGATTTCTCCATCTACACGAACACGGACATATCCTTCTTTTTGAATAGAATCAAATACTTTTTTATGCTGTCCTTTTTTCTTAACGATGACTGGAGCCATAATCTGCAGTTTTGTACGTTCCGGAAATTCCAGAATTTTATCCGCCATCTGTTCAACAGACTGACTGGTGATTTCGATATTGTCGTTCGGACAAATTGGATGACCAATGCGTGCAAAAAGCAGACGAAGGTAATCATTTATTTCCGTGACCGTTCCTACTGTTGATCGAGGGTTCTTACTGGTTGTTTTCTGATCAATGGAGATGGCTGGACTTAACCCGTCAATACTATCCACATCTGGTTTATCCATCTGACCTAAAAATTGACGAGCGTAGGCCGAAAGGCTCTCCACATAACGTCTTTGCCCTTCTGCATATAATGTATCAAAAGCCAGCGAGCTTTTCCCGGAACCAGACAAGCCGGTCACTACAACCAGCTTATCGCGGGGAATCGTCACATCAACATTCTTTAAGTTATGAGCGCGTGCTCCATGAATCACAATTTTATCGTTAGCCATATTCTACCTCCTAATCTGAAGCCTTCAGCTCCAGAATCGTATCCCGTAATGTTGCAGCTGCTTCAAAATCCAATGCTTTCGCAGCATCTTTCATTTCTTTCTCAAGTTTCATCAACAAATCGTCTTTTTCCTGCTTAGTCAGCTTGTCATAAGATGTGCTTATTGAATAAGTTTCTTCATCTTCAGCGATTTTAGAAATAGAAATCAAGTCACGAATTTCCTTGATAATTGTTTTAGGAACAATTCCGTGTTCTTCATTGTACTTCTCTTGTATTGAACGGCGGCGGGCAGTTTCATCCATCGCCTTCTGCATGGAATCCGTAATTTTATCTGCATACATGATAACTTTTCCCTCAGAGTTCCGGGCTGCCCGTCCAATTGTCTGAACCAGCGAACGTTCACTTCGCAGAAATCCTTCCTTATCCGCATCCAAGATGGCAATTAGAGATACCTCCGGCACGTCTAAGCCTTCTCTTAGAAGATTAATCCCAATTAGAACATCAAACTCACCTAAACGAAGATCACGAATTATTTCCGTACGTTCCAGCGTCTTGATATCACTGTGCAGGTATTTAACCTTTAATCCCAGCTCTTTGAAGTAGTCAGTCAAATCCTCCGACATTTTTTTCGTCAAAGTCGTGACAAAGACCCGCTGATTATTTGCCACCCGCTCATTAATTTCGCCAACTAAATCATCAATTTGTCCCATAATCGGACGAACTTCAATCAATGGATCCAACAGACCCGTTGGACGAATAATTTGTTGAATCACAGTCTCTGTTTGTTCATGTTCATACGGTCCCGGTGTAGCAGAAACATAGACTACCTGATGGACATGCTTCTCAAATTCTTCCAGTTTTAATGGACGGTTGTCCAGCGCGCTCGGCAAACGAAAACCATAGTCCACCAGCATCTG
The DNA here is from genome assembly GCF_054871795.1 of Enterococcus sp. LJL51. Lineage (NCBI taxonomy): Bacteria > Bacillati > Bacillota > Bacilli > Lactobacillales > Enterococcaceae > Enterococcus > Enterococcus sp. LJL51. The sequence continues at coordinate 43,211 of NZ_JBTXLW010000022.1, forward strand.
CTTTCTGGCACGGTCCCCATTATACATCCCTCTAACCTGAGGCATGGTTACGTGAGACTCATCAATAACCAGCAGAAAATCGTCTGGAAAAAAGTCGATTAATGTATAAGGCGGCTCGCCTTCTTTTCGTCCATCCATATGTCTGGAATAATTCTCAATTCCAGATGTATAGCCCATCTCTCTCATCATCTCGATATCATAATTCGTCCGTTGTTCCAACCGCTGCGCCTCCAGCAGTTTATTTTCAGAACGCAGAACCTTAAGCCGGCCATCCAGCTCAGCCTGAATTTGAGCAATCGCATGCTCCATATGATCATCATTGGTCACAAAGTGGGTTGCTGGAAATATCGCTACATGTTCTGTATCGCCAAGTACCTCTCCAGTTAAAGCATCTACTTCTCTAATGCGCTCAATTTCATCTCCAAAAAACTCCACCCGTAAGGCATGATCATCTTTGGAGGCTGGGAATATCTCGACAACATCCCCTCGTACTCTAAAGCGTCCCCGCTGAAAGTCTATATCATTTCGTTCAAACTGGATATCAATTAGATTTCTAAGTAAGGTTCCACGGTCTATCTCCATACCAACCCGCAGCGAAACAACTTGATCACTATACTCATCAGGATTTCCCAAACCAAAAATACAGGAAACCGACGCTATCACAATAACATCATTTCGTTCTAGTAGTGCACTGGTAGCCGAGTGACGCAGCTTGTCAATTTCATCATTGATGCTGGCATCTTTTTCAATATATGTATCACTTGAAGGAACGTAAGCCTCCGGCTGATAAAAATCATAGTAGCTGACAAAATATTCAACAGCATTGTTTGGGAAAAACTCTTTAAACTCCCCGTAAAGCTGTCCTGCCAAGGTTTTATTATGAGCAATCACCAGTGTTGGTTTGTTCACTTCTTTAATCACGTTTGAGATTGTAAAAGTTTTACCAGTACCTGTGGCGCCTAGTAAAATTTGGGCCTTTTCTCCGCCTTCAATTCCTTCTACTAATCGTTCAATCGCCTCCGGCTGATCACCATCTGGCTGATACTTAGAGACCAGTTCAAACTGGTTTGTTGTTGTTCTTTCAATCATCTGACTTACTCCCTTCATACAGTTTTTTCTCACTAGAAAAAAGGAAAAGAGTAATTTCTTACTCCCTGAATTATTTTAACATACCGAACATATTTTCGCCACTTGAATAGATCAGATTCTTTTATCGTTTTTTAATAGAAAAAACTCTTTTACATGTCATGATTTCTCACACGAAATGTTACTTTCTAAATATTTTTTTATTTTTCTATGTCAAATTAATTGTTTTTGACCTTAATTTTGCTATATAATTACTGAATATGTAATTATATTAGGAGGACTTTTATGAAGAAGAAGTATTTTTTATTTTCTTTAGTTGCTGTAATTGCCAGCCTGCTTGTTTTCACTGTTGGTAAGCCGGCCTCGGCTGAAGAAAAAACATACGATATCGGAACAGATTTGACTTTTGCGCCGTTTGAGTTTCAGGATTCAAATGATGAATACATCGGTATCGATATTGACTTACTTAATGCGATTGCAGAAGATCAGGGATTTAAAGTTAATTTGAAACCTTTAGGATTTGATTCAGCGATTCAAGCAGTTCAGTCAAACCAGATTGACGGAATGATAGCTGGAATGAGTATTACCGACGAACGAAAAAAATCATTTGATTTTTCGGAGCCTTATTTTGACAGTGGTCTGCAGATGGCTGTTAAGCAAGGAAATGATACAATCAGTTCGTATAAGGATTTAAAAGGGAAAACAGTTGCTGCTAAAGTTGGAACAGAGAGTGCTGCTTTCCTCGAAGAAAATCAAAAGAAATATGATTATACAATTAAGAACTTCGATGATGCAACAGGTCTTTATCAAGCTCTCCAAAATGGTGAAGCAGATGCTATCTTTGATGATTATCCAGTTTTAGGATACGCGATCACTAACGGACAGAAGCTGCAGCTAGTCGGAGAAAAAGAGACAGGCAGCTCCTATGGTTTTGCAGTGAAAAAAGGACAAAATCCAGAACTGATTAAACAGTTCAACGCAGGTTTAAAAAAGCTAAAGGAAGATGGAACCTATGACAAAATAGTTTCTACTTATATCTCTTCCGGTGCCAAAGACGACGGAAAAGAAATGCAGCAGATTGAGCCAAAGAAAGAGGTTTATTCAATTGCTAGCGATTCAACCTTTGCACCATTTGAGTTTCAAAATTCTGATGGTGAATACGAAGGAATCGACGTTGATTTAATGAAACGCGTTGCTGAGCTGCAAGGCTTCAACATTGAATTTAAATTTATTGGTTTCAGTTCAGCTGTTCAAGCCGTAGAATCTGGTCAGGCAGATGGAATGATTGCTGGAATGACTATTACACAGGAACGAGAAAAAGCTTTCGATTTCTCAACACCTTACTTTGACAGCGGCATCCAAATTGCTGTTAAAGAAAATAACGATTCCATTACTTCTTATGAGGATTTAAAAGGGAAGACAGTAGGAGCGAAAATTGGAACGGAAAGCGCTGATTTCCTTGAAGCGAACAAAGAAAACTATGGGTATTCCATCACGTATCTTGATACTACTGATGCGTTGTATAGTGCATTAGAAATTTCAGAAATCGATGCCATGATGGACGATTACCCTGTTATCGGCTACGGTATTGCTCAGGGACAGCCTTTAGCTACACCGATTCCCCGGGAAGAAGGCGGCTCTTATGGTTTTGCAGTGAAAAAAGGCAACAATCCGGAATTAGTTGAGATGTTCAACGAAGGGCTCGCAGAGCTGAAACGAACTGGTGAATACGACGAGATTCTCAGCAAGTACATTCAAGACGGCAGTAAAAAAGAAACTGCTGATGAGTCTACATTTGCCGGAATGATTAAAAACAACTGGAAACGACTGTTAAGCGGTCTCTGGATGACCATTCAGCTAACATTGATTTCTTTTGTTCTCGCTCTAATTATTGGTGTTATCTTTGGTCTGTTCAGTGTATCTCCGGTTAAGGCCCTGCGCATAGTCGCAACCATTTATGTCGATCTTATTCGAGGGATTCCGTTGATGGTAGTTGCTTTCTTCATCTACTTTGGTTTACCAGGGGTTCTAGGCTTCAACATCCCCGTGTTTATTGCAGGGATTATTACATTAACGTTAAATGCTAGTGCCTACATCTCCGAAATTGTCCGCGGCGGTATTAATGCCGTTCCGGTTGGTCAAATGGAAGCCTCCCGAAGCTTAGGGCTTTCTTACAATAAAACAATGAGAAAAATCGTTTTGCCGCAGGCTATCCGCATCATGATTCCTTCTTTCATTAATCAGTTTGTTATTTCTTTGAAAGATACAACTATTCTTTCTGCAATTGGTCTGATTGAACTGCTGCAGACTGGTAAAATCATCGTTGCCCGTAACCTGCAAAGTACAATGGTGTATCTGATTGTTGCAGTAATGTATTTGATTCTAATCACTTCATTAACTAAGCTGGCTAAAGTACTTGAAAAGAAGGTGAACTAAATGACAGAAAAAATTCTAGTCGAAAAATTAGTAAAAAAATATGGTGATAACACCGTTTTAAAAGACATTAACGTATCAATTAATGAAGGTGATGTTGTTTGTGTTATTGGTCCTTCTGGTTCTGGAAAAAGTACCTTTCTACGTTGTCTGAACCAGTTGGAAGAGGCAACCAGCGGGGATATCATTATTGATGGTGCGAATCTGACTGATAAAAATACAGATATCAATAAGGTGCGTCAGCACATCGGGATGGTGTTCCAACATTTTAACCTTTTTCCTCATCTCTCTGTTTTGGAAAACATTACACTTGCACCAGTTGATTTAGGCCGTATGTCTCCAAGCGAGGCAAAAGAAAAAGCTGTTAAGCTGCTGGATACAGTTGGACTGGCAGATAAAAAAGATAGCTATCCGAAATCTTTGTCTGGTGGTCAAAAGCAGCGTGTGGCTATTGCCCGTGCGCTTGCAATGAATCCTGACATTATGCTTTTCGATGAGCCTACCTCAGCACTTGACCCTGAAATGGTTGGGGATGTATTGAATGTTATGAAAAAGCTGGCAAAACAAGGTATGACAATGGTGATTGTTACACATGAGATGGGCTTTGCCAAAGAGGTGGCAAACCGCGTAATGTTCATCGACGGCGGGAACTTCCTTGAAGATGGTACGCCACAGCAAATCTTTGAGTCTCCTCAGCATGAACGGACTCAGGACTTCCTGAATAAGGTATTGAATATTTGATAAAAAGTTTTCAACATCAACTAGTGTTGGCAGGATTAAAAGCTAATTAAAATCGTGGAGCTTGGAACAAAAAGCAGGAAATATCTGGTTTTGTTTCAAGTTCTTTTATTTGAAAAAATCAAGACATTCCTCAGTTCCCAATCGCTTCTGATTTTTATTCCAGCTTCCGACTACTTTCAGCCACCGAATATTCTCTTAGTTCATTTCTATTGGTTTGTTTCCTCTAAGTTTTCTCTGAACTGTTACAGTGTCTCACTTGAAATTTCTTTTTTCCTGCCGTACATTTAATTTAAGCGGGTCTTAAATCTATAAACTGCTAAAGTATTTTACAGCTCTTTTGTGAAACTCAGCATCATAAAAGAAGTCAAAGCAGCTGCTGTTTTTTTACTCTATAAATTATCCTATTTTGATTCGAGGCGAGTATCTCTTAATGACAAAAATTATTCAGTTTTTCAAAACAGACCTTTTATTTACGATTTCTTTCCTAGCCGCTTTACTTAGCTTAGGCTTTGGTCTACCAGGAAAGGAAACTATTGATTATAAAATGCTTAGCTGCTTATTTGCGTTAATGCTGCTAATCAAGAATATTGAAAATCTTGGAGTTTTAAATTTTTTAGCTGAAAAAATTATTCACTTTTCCAAAGACACGCGCAGCTTAATCATTAGCATCACATTGCTCTCGTTCTTCAGCTCAATGCTTTTAACAAACGATGTAGCTATCCTTACTCTAATGCCGATTTACTTAAAAATTACTAAAAAGCTAAAGGTTTTAAAAGATCCGCTTACTGGAGCAGTCTTACTGATTATTGCAGCTAATCTGGGCAGCAGCTTCTTTCCATTTGGGAATCCCCAAAATTTATATCTGATGTCTCATTTTTCCTTATCTGCTAGTGATTTTTTTCAATGGTCTTTTATCCTGCTGGTTGCTTCTTTAGGCTTTCTTTGTCTTTCTTTTCTATTTATTGAGAAAAAGAAACTTACTGAGAAAACTGTCAAGCTTAAGTCGCTTAATCAAAAACATATACTATTACTTTCTCTAACTGGTCTTTTGATTTTGTCTGCAGTTTTTAATTTATCTCCTTATGAGGTTAGTATCCCCTTGGCAGTTACTATTTTGCTTTTTTACTCTCCTCAATCTGGGAAACAGGTTGACTATCGTTTATTGGCAACCTTTCTCTTCTTTTTCATTGCAGTAGGAGGTTTTTCTCAAATTCCAGGTGCTGCCGCTGTTATTAAAGAGCAGTTTAAAAGCAGTTATCGAACTTTTTTAGGAAGCATTGCTCTTAGTCAAATCATCAGTAATGTACCCGCAGTTATTCTGATTGCTCCTTTTACCAGCCATATTAAGGCCTTATTCTTTGGTGTAAATATTGGAGGTCTCGGAACATTAATTGCTTCTCTGGCAAATTTAATTGGTTTTAAAATCTACAGGGTTTATTACCCTGGTAAAGACAAACAATTCTTAACTAAATTCTCTCTGCTTAATCTATTATTTCTGGCAGGAATGATTGTTGTATTTTTATTTTTCTTAAACTAAAAAGGGAGTGGGACAATAGTCAGAAGAAAATCTGATTATTGTCCTACTTTTTTAATTTTAGGGTACACAAAAAGCACGCAACCGTGTAAGATTAAAGTGACTAAACCAAATCAAAAGGAGCGTGCTTTTATGTTTAAAGATTATACCATTAATCAAACGATTTTACCATTAGAGTTGGAACAGTTTATTCCTGAAACGGATGTCGCTTTTGCGGTTAATGCCTTAGTCGAAGCCATGCCGCAAACACTCTTTAATAAATTAGAAGAACAATTAGGCCGACCGGCCTACCACCCGAAGATGCTATTAAAAATTATTCTGTATGCGTATACTCAGCGTGTCTTTT
>NZ_JBTXLW010000023.1:0-49092 GCF_054871795.1 Enterococcus sp. LJL51
TTGCATCGGGAGAAATAACACCAGATCCACGAGAACCAAATCAGCCGATTGAAGAAACATCAAATGAAGTGGTTACGCATAAAGCACCAGCACCAACGATTGAAAAATCAGTGGTTAGTCCTGCCAGCGGTGAAGTGAGAAAAGGCGATAAGGTAACGTATCGCTTAGTAGTCACCAATGGTGACGCCAAAACAGGGACACTGACAGTTGGAACAGTAACGGATAGCTTACCATCAGGTCTTGTTCATGTGGCAAATACAACCACGATAGATGGCAAGGTAGTAGCAGAAAGCAGCTGGAATGGGGAAAATCTAACTGTGACTCTGCCAGATCCAATGCTAGGTGGTGCAACAGCGACGATAGAGTTCCAAGTAACAGTGGAAACAGATTTCATTGGTGTGATTCCAAATACAGCAGTCGTTGCCGGAAAAGACATCAACGGCAACGGAAATCCGACAACTGGAAAAGATTATACAGACAATGACACTGCCGATATTACAACGGTAAGAAAACCAGGAGCATTGTCACTGGAGAAATCCGTAGATGTAGGCAATCAGTCAGTGGTCGGTGTAGATGAAGTTATCGAATACACACTGATTGTGAAAAATACAGTAGCAGATCCATCCGAAGTGCGTGAAGTAACAATCACAGATGCAATCCCAGAGGGATTGATTTATCAACCAGGCAGCTTAGCTGTAGATGGTACAGCGTATCCGGACAGCCATATTCAAGGACAAAATTTGAGTATCAATGTTGGTACACTGCTGGAAAATGAAACGAAGACAATTACATTTAAGGTTAAGGTGACAGCAACAGCGAAAGGTGAAATTACCAATATAGCCGATGTAACTGGTAAGGTCACTTACCCAGATGGTACAGAAGGCGATAGTACCGATGATGATGAGGTGCTGAACTATAAGCAGCCGGAACCAAAAATTGAAAAAGACGTGTTAACAAAAGATGGCCAAGTTGCCGGAGCTACAGAACAGGTGACGAATGGCAACCGTTTCAAGTATCAACTAGTTATTACTAATGGCCAAGCTGATACAACAGGTAGCCTGTACAACGGAACAGTAACAGATAAACTGCCAGCTGGAATTAAATATGTACAAAATTCGACTGTTGTAGATGGGCTTCCTGTTTCAGATTCAGTAGCAGGATGGAGCGGGAATGAACTGACTTATGCTTTACCATCAGAATTCAAGGGTGGTGAAACGATTACGCTAGTCTTTGAAGTCGAAGTAGAGGCTAGTGCAGCGTTAGGGCTTATCCCGAATACAGCGAAGGTTTCAGGAGAAGATAAATCGGGGACACCTGATTATAAAGATGAAGACACAGTAGAGGTTGAAATCGTTCATGGGCCAGGTACACTAGCTGTTGAGAAAAAAGTACTGGATCAAGCAGGCTCCACAGATTTACATGATACGGTAATACAGGTAGGCGAAACGATTCGCTACTCGATTATTGTCAAGAATACAGAAACAGCACCTTCAGAAGTGAAGAATGTTGTTGTGACTGACCAATTACCGGAAGGACTCGATTTTGTTTCTGGTTCTGTAACAGTAGATGGACAGCTAGCTACAGGAAATGTAGATGGAACCAATAAATTAATTGTTAATACTGGAAAAACGCTTCAGGAAAACGAAAGTTTAACTGTTAGCTTCCTCGTAACAGTGACCGATGTATCCGCTGTTCGTAGTGTGAACAAAGGGATTGCATCGGGAGAAATAACACCAGATCCACGAGAACCAAATCAGCCGATTGAAGAAACATCAAATGAAGTGGTTACGCATAAAGCACCAGCACCAACGATTGAAAAATCAGTGGTTAGTCCTGCCAGCGGTGAAGTGAGAAAAGGCGATAAGGTAACGTATCGCTTAGTAGTCACCAATGGTGACGCCAAAACAGGGACACTGACAGTTGGAACAGTAACGGATAGCTTACCATCAGGTCTTGTTCATGTGGCAAATACAACCACGATAGATGGCAAGGTAGTAGCAGAAAGCAGCTGGAATGGGGAAAATCTAACTGTGACTCTGCCAGATCCAATGCTAGGTGGTGCAACAGCGACGATAGAGTTCCAAGTAACAGTGGAAACAGATTTCATTGGTGTGATTCCAAATACAGCAGTCGTTGCCGGAAAAGACATCAACGGCAACGGAAATCCGACAACTGGAAAAGATTATACAGACAATGACACTGCCGATATTACAACGGTAAGAAAACCAGGAGCATTGTCACTGGAGAAATCCGTAGATGTAGGCAATCAGTCAGTGGTCGGTGTAGATGAAGTTATCGAATACACACTGATTGTGAAAAATACAGTAGCAGATCCATCCGAAGTGCGTGAAGTAACAATCACAGATGCAATCCCAGAGGGATTGATTTATCAAGCAGGCAGCTTAGCTGTAGATGGTACAGCGTATCCGGACAGTCATATTCAAGGACAAAATTTGAGTATCAATGTTGGTACACTGTTGGAAAATGAAACGAAGACAATTACATTTAAGGTTAAGGTGACAGCAACAGCAAAAGGTGAAATTACCAATATCGCCGATGTAACTGGTAAGGTCACTTACCCAGATGGTACAGAAGGCGATAGTACCGATGATGATGAGGTGCTGAACTACCGAGCACCGAATCCGACAATTGAAAAAACAGTTGTTACGCCTGCAAATGGCATTGTTATGAATGGTGATGAAGTAACTTATCGTTTGGTTGTAACAAACGGTGATGCAAATACGGGTACGATGACAAACGGCGTAGTTACTGACAGTTTACCAGCAGGGTTAAAGCATGTTGCTAACACAACAACATTAAATGGAAGTCCTGTTGCTGAAAGCAGCTGGTCGGGTGAAGCATTAACTGCTGTTTTACCGACACCAATGGCTGGCGGAGCAACTGCAACCATTGAATTTAAAGTAAAAGTAGATACAACAACTATTGGAGTGATTCCAAACACAGCAGAGGTTTCTGGTCAGGATATGAACGGTCAGGGAAATTACACTGATGATGATACCGTTGACATTACTACAATGAAAAAACCAGGATCATTAGCTTTAACCAAAGCTGTCAGCAAGGGTACTGTAGATATTGATAATAAAGTAGTGGCCGTTGGCGATATTATTACGTATACAATTGTTGTAAAAAATATCGTAGCTGAGCCATCAGAAGTGAAGGCTATCACGGTTAAAGATGTGATTCCGTCAGGTTTAATTTATCAGGCAGGTACACTGAAGGTTGATGGTGTGTCTACACCGGATAGTTCAGTCACTGGACAAGATCTGAGTGTGGAAATTGGTTCTCTACAGGAAAACGAGACGCGTGAAATCACTTTTGATGTTCAAGTAACTGCTGATGCGAAGGGGTCTGTTGTCAATGTTGCCTCTGCAGTCGGAAAAGTGACAGACGTCAATGGAAATGAAACGCCATCCAATGAAGTGACAGATGATGTAGAAAACCATAAACAGCCGGAACCCAAGATTGAAAAAGATGTATTAACAAAGAATGGTCAAGTAGCTACAGCGACTGAACAGCTTGCGAAAGGAAATACTTTTACGTACCAGCTGGTTGTGACTAATGGAACGGCAAGTACAACAGGTACGTTATACAATGGAACAGTAACAGATAGCTTGCCAGCAGGTCTAAGCTATGTTCCGAATACAACAAAAGTTGATCAAGTGCCAGTTTCTGATGCAGCAGCGGTTTGGAACGGAAATAGCTTTACGTATACTTTACCGGCAGAATTCGCTGGTGGAGCTGCCAAAGTGATTACCTTTGAGGTAGAAGTATTGTATGCAGCTACTGTCAGTGAGCTAGGCATTATTAAGAACAATGCAGAGGTAACTGGTGAAGACCGTGATGGAACGACTGATTATACAGATACAGATGATGCCGATATAGATGTTGTTCGCGGGGCAGGTGCATTGAACATTCAGAAAGCTGTTTTGGATGAAGCAGGTGCAATTGATTTGAATGACAAGATTGTTCAGGTGGATGATGTTATTCGCTACACATTAGTTGTAACGAATACAGCGACAGAACCTTCTACAGTAAGCAATATTCTTGTTAAGGATACTATTCCAGCAGGACTGCTTTATCAAACAGGTTCTTTGGAAATCGATGGGCAGGCTGTTTTAAATCCAAACATTTCCGGACAAAATCTGGAAGTAGCCCTGAACAAAGAGTTAACAGAAGGGCAGAGTGCGACAATTAGTTTCTTGGTAAAAGTCACGAATGCCTCTGAAGTATCAAGTATTAATCAAGCAGTAGTAACGGGAGCAGTTACACCAGATCCAAGAGAACCAGTTGAAACCTTGCCGGAAAAACCATCAAACGAGGTGGTTGTTCACAGAGCACCAGAACCGATGATTGAGAAAACAATTGTTTCGCCGACAAATGGTACGACAATCAAAGGCGGGGAAGTAACCTACCGCTTAGTTGTAACAAATGGCGGCACAAACACTGGCGATTTGATTGATGGAGTGGTAACAGATGCTCTGCCTGTCGGATTAAGTCATGTGCCGAATACAACTATGGTAAATAACCAAGTAATCGCAGAAAGCAGCTGGACAGGTGAAACCTTGAGCGTGGCCTTGCCGACACCTATGAAGGGCGGTGCAGCTGTAACCATTGAATTTAAAGTTAGAGTTGAGACTGATACGCTGGGAGCTATTATCAACATAGCAGATGTATCTGGAGAAGATGCAGATGGTCAAACGTATACAGACGATGACTCAGCAGATATTACGACTGTTCGGACAGCGGGGGAACTTGCCCTAGAAAAAACAGTAAGTAAGAACGGTGCAAATATTGACAATAAAATAGTATCTGTAGGCGATATTATTACGTATACAGTTGTAGTTAAAAATACAATAACAGATCCATCCGAAGTCAGAGATGTCATTGTTAAGGATGACATTCCAGTAGGATTGATTTATCAAAAAGGCTCATTAAAAGTAGACAATCAGACGAGACCAGACAACCTGGTTAGTGGTCAGGTTTTAAAAGTTAATGTAGGAAACCTTTTGGAAAGTCAAACAAGTACAATTACTTTTGATGTTGAAGTGACAGCAGCTGCCAAGGGGGCTTTAGAGAATATTGCTACAGCCATAGGTAGTGTTGCTGACTTGGCGGGAAATTGGAATCCACTTGATGAAATCCAAGATGATGTGGTAAATCATAAAAAACCAGCTCCTACTATTGAGAAAACAGTCCTTGATACAGCTGGAAATAGCCGTGATGATCTTCCACAAGTAATTAATGGGGAAGAATTCGAGTATCAGTTGATTGTTCGAAATGGACTTGATGATGCAACGGGTTCTCTACACGCGGGGACAGTAACGGATACTTTGCCTACGGGATTAGAATACGTGCAAAAATCAACAAAAGTAGACGGAGTAAATGTGACTGACAGTAAAGCCGGCTGGTCTGGCAACACGTTGAATTATGCCCTTCCGGCAGAATTCAAAGGGGGAGAAACAATTACCATTACCTTTAAGGTACGAGTTATTTCTGATCAGTTAGGAACTATTCGTAATACCGCTAAGGTATCTGGAACTGACAGTGACGCTGTAACGACATATCAAGATTCAGATAATGCAGAGGTGGCAGTGATTCGCGGTCCGGGAGAACTGCAGATTACTAAAGAAGTTAAGTCAGCGGATAATACGCTGGATCTGCATACTCAGGTTGTTGCTGTTGGGACAGTAATTAAGTACAACCTAATTGTTGAAAATATTACCCAAGAGCTTTCTGAAGTGAAGAATGTAACAGTTACAGATGCAATCCCTGAAGGGTTGATATTTGTTCCGGGTACCTTAACAATTGATGGAAATCTTGCTTCAAACAGCAATATCTCTGGTCAACAGCTGACTTTGGATATTGGCACGCTGCAGGAAAACAGCAGTAAGATAATTAGCTTTGATGTAACAGTAACAGCAGCTTCTCAAGGAATTAGTACAAACATTGGGCATGTGGAAGGGAAGGTGCCATCGTATGGTGAGACAGAAACTTCTACGCCTAAGATTCCTTCAAATGAAGTGACTATCTATAAACCAGCAGATCCGCAGATTACCAAATCAGTTGTTGGAAATACTAAAGTTAAGCAGGGGAACGATGTAACGTATCGCCTGGTTGTAACTAACGGTGAGGCTGGTACTGGCAATGTATACAACGGAATTGTAATGGACACATTGATGGAGGGTCTGACTTATAAAGCCGGAACTACTAAGGTGAATGGAGAGCTAATCAGTGACGAGGTTTGGAGTAATAATGAACTAACTTATCCGTTACCATCGCCATTTGCCGGAGGTACAAAGCTGACGATTGAGTTTACTGTAACTGTAAACAAGGTAGGCGATATACCAAACCTTGCTTCTGTTTCTGGAAGTGATGTAAACGGTACGCAGCATACAGATGAAGATGATGTCGTAATCACTGCTGTAACCACACCTGATTTAAGTTTGGAAAAGAGTGTGAAGACAGCAAATGACACAGACTTTGGAAAAGAAGCAGATAAAACAATTGGCTTGAATGAAGAATTTGAGTACCGTCTAGTTGTGCGCAACAATACAATCCCAGGTGGAAAAGTCATCAATCCGCGAGTGGTGGATCAGCTGCCGGCAGGACTTGTCTATGTTAGTGGTTCAACAAAAGTAGATGGAAAAGAAGTTACTGATGAGCTTCACTGGTCTGATAATACCTTTACCTACAGCAGGGCAGAAATGTTAGCAGGTGAGGTTTGGGATATTCGCTTTAAAGTGAAGGCTACAGGTATACAGCATCAACAGCAAATTGTAAATATTGCCAATGTGACTGGTCAGGATGAACTGGGCAATCCTGTAGGAAGTCAAGATAGTGTGACTGTGACAGGAAAAGAAATCAATACACCAGTAATACCAAATCCAAATCCTAGTAACCCTGGCATCACGTTGCCTAATACAGGCAGTACAACTTTATTGCCAAGCACGAATACTACAGGAAGCGCAAGCCCTACCCGCAGACTTCCGAACACAGGAGAGCAGGAGACAACAGTTTCTATGCTGGGCTATCTACTTCTGGTAAGTGCAGTTGGGATGTATCTTCAAGGGAAGAATAAAAAAGCTGTGAAAAAATAATGGTAAAAAGAGCTGTAAGAAATGAACTCATTTCTTACAGCTCTTTGTTTATACTAATAAAGCACCTAACATTACCAATCAAAAATGACCGCATATCCCAAAGCAATAATTTCCCTTAAATACATATTGGGTGTAACTGAAGAATGTGAAACGGCAGGTAAACCGCTAATCTCTTTAATTCCTAATCGACGAGCCAACAGCTTTGAACGGTAGATATGAAAATCACTTGTAACAATAACTGTTTTTCCCAGCTCTCTTTTTTTCTGGGCGTTCACTATATTTTCTTTTGTTCGGGTAGAACTATCTTCTCTGATGAGTCGGTCAGCATCAATTCCTTTGTCAATCAAATAATCAGCCATAACATTTGCTTCAGAATCGGGTTCATCTGCTCCTTGTCCGCCACATACGATAATGATTGAGTTAGGATTTTTATTTATGAAAGGTAAAGCTGTGTCCAGACGCTCTGTCAGAACCGTACTGGGATAAGCGGTCTCTTTACTGGAGCCTCTGACCTGTGCGCCTAAAATCAGTATGGTGTCTGGCTGATTAGCCGGCTGTTCTTTTGTACCTTTTAAAATCATAAAAAATAGTGAACCAGTATATAAAATGCCAACAATGATCATAAATAACAAAAAGAACCTAATTTTTTTCATGTTATCTCCTTCTTTCTCCAATTTTTAGTTTAGAGTATTTTAGTTTAAAATAGTGGGATTTTTAAAGGGTTTAAGTAAATTTTTAACAATTTTAGAATCTCTTAGTTTTCAATATTAAAAAACAAGAAGATTGTGAAAAGGGTTAAGAAGATTCAAGCATATAAGTAGCAATTGTCTATAGATTCTTATATGCTTGAGTAACAGGTAGTTAAGAATTAAGCGATACGTGATAATAATTAATAATATTTTCCTAATAAATTAAAAAAATGCACAAAGAAATACTACGATAGTTCATCTATTTATGGTAGAATAGAAAAATGTGTAGGTCATAGGAAAATGAACGGATAAGTTTAAAATAGCTGATGTTTATGTTCTCTGTTATAGATAATTAAAAAAGGAAGATAGATAAAATGGATGAAAATAATTTAACTACTCGTTCTGCTAGGAATCAGCAGACTCAAACAAAAAATACTCAAAAACCGAAAGTTCCTAAAAGTGGAAAGCCTAAAAGAAAGTCAATAGCGGTACCTTTGATAGCTGCTATTACTGTTTTTACAGGTATTTTACTAGTTGGTTTTATCTTTTTTCAGTCGCATTTTTTACCTACGGCAAATGCAAACGGCGTAGATATTGGTTGGTTAAATGTTGAAGCTGCTCAAAAGAAACTAGAAGAGCTTAATGGTTCGGAAGAAATCACGATAGAATTGGCTGATGGACAAAAACATACCATCCAGCTTCCGGAAAAATACAGTGTCACAGAAGAATTTTTGAATAAAAATATTAGTAAACAAGCAATCAATCTTCCAGTGAATGACTCCTTTAAAAGTGAACTTAGCACAAAACTGGACGAGTTGACATTTGCAGAAGGAACACCAAGTCAGGATGCTCATATTCAACGTTTGGATACAGGCTTTCAAATTGTTCCAGAACAGTATGGTACAATCGTTGACAAAGAAGCTCTTAAAAATAAGATTCTTACAGATGTAGAAAAAAATTCTGGGAATTATAGTTATAGTGTAAAAGATTTTTATCAAAAACCAGCTGTGCTTCAGAGTAGTGAAGAGTTAAAAAATCAGTTGACTACGCTGTCACAAAAAGAAAATAAAAAAGTTACGCTGACTATTAATGATAAGTCACTGGAAATCCCTAAAGAAGCACAACAGGGATTTATCAATGATGAAGGGAATGTCGATCCAGCAGCAGTTGAAGCTTGGGTTACTGCGATTAGTCCGGAATACTCTTCCAGCTCATTGCCAATTACTTTTACAAATGTCCATGGAGAAACTAGACAGTTCAAAAATAATGGCAGTTATGGCTGGTCGATAAATATCGCTGAAACAGCTAACTTAATTGTTCAAGCGTTAGAAAGTGCTAATGCAGAAGAGGCAGTTGCTGCAGTTATTGATGGGGATGTGAACCAATCCACAGTGGTGAATAAAACCTATGTAGAGATTGATTTAAACAATCAAATGATGTACTTCTTTCAAGATGGTGTGAAAACAGTTGAAACATCTGTAATCACTGGACGTTATAATAAAGGAACGGCAACTGTGCCAGGATTCCATACTATTCTTTACAAAGATACAGATACAAATCTGGAAGGCTCAATGTTGGATGGTTCAGAATACAGTGTACCTGTTAATTACTGGATGCCGCTGTTGAGTTATGGCGGAGTAGTTACACAAATTGGTATTCATGATGCGGACTACAAGGCAGAATACTTTGGAAATAAGGAAGCTTACAAAACAAACTTTGGCAGCAACGGCTGTATCAATACTCCCGGAGAAGCAATGGCACAGATATTTGCGGCTTCTTATCCAGGAATGCCGGTTATCATTTACGGACACATATATGATGATGCACCTGGTGAGTTTGATAAGCCTGTGGATTACGGCACACCAGTATAGATAAAAGGATAATAGCTTAAAAGAACCTGAGTAGCGTGTTGTAGTGACCCTAAAAAGTTAGACCTGAAAATCTAACTTTTAGAGGTCGGTACAGAGGACTTGGGTTCTTTTTTTGATGACCTCATACTAAAAAGCTGTTCTCTCAACTAATCTGGAAATCCTGTTGCTACAGTAGTATCAAACTACAATACTAAAATTAAGTTTTAGAGTATAATATTTGAAATGAAAGAAATAGTTGAATAAATCTATGGGAGGAAATGATATGCCGTTTATCCACGTTGAATTAGTCGAAGGACGTAGTGAAGAGCAGCTGACCAATATGGTTAAGGAAATTACAGAAGTGGTTTCCAAAAATACTGGAGCACCAGAGCAGAATATTCATGTAATTGTGAATGAGATGAAGAAAGGGCGCTATGCACAAGGAGGAGCTTGGAAAAAGTAATACGCTGAAATCAATTGAATAGGACGAGCCAACAGGTTATTTTGCGGGAACCAATCATTTTTAATCATTGAAAAAGAAATTGCCAAAGTAAAGGCTTGCTTTTTACTTAGAGAAGTGATTAAATTAAAACATAATTGATTGAAGAAAAAGACAACTGAACTTGAGAACAGTCTTAACAGAGAGGAAAATCATGCTGAAATTTTTCCAGACTAGTGCAGGGGATGACCACTTTTGAAACCTTTGTTGAAACAAAGGCGGTTGAACCGTTAATACTTTTTGAGGAATAGAGCTTATTTGCTTTATTTAAAATTAGGTGGAACCACGAACTTTTCGTCCTAGTATCTGTTTGCAGATACTAGGATTTTTTGCTGTGAATCACTACGACTGGCAAAGCCAGAGTAGATGATGAACAGTACTTGGCGAGCGAAGAGCTCTTGAACTTGAAGTTCTAAAGCTAATTTAAACGGAGATTCAGTAATCTGAGTCCTCGTTTCATCTAATCAAAAAGTGAATAGAGATATCTTAAGTGAAACGATTCTTTTCAATCATGAATAGTTTAAGGAGGAAGAAAAAATGACAATTAAAATTACTTTTCCAGATGGAGCAGTTAAAGAGTTTGAGGCTGGCATTTCTACACTGGAAATCGCTAAAAGCATTAGTAATAGTTTAGGTAAAAAGGCTTTGGCAGGAAAGTTTAATGGGGAGCTTATCGACTTGGACCGGCCAATCGAAGAGGATGGAACGATTGAAATTGTTACGCCAGATCATGAAGATGCGCTAGGTATTCTGCGCCATTCAACTGCACATTTGATGGCGAATGCTTTACGCCGCCTGTTTCCTAATATCAAGTTTGGTGTTGGACCAGCGATTGATAGCGGTTTTTATTATGATACAGATAATGGTGAATCGCCGGTAACTGTAGAAGATTTGCCAGCGATTGAAGCTGAAATGATGAAGATTGTTAAGGAAAACAATCCAATCGTACGCAAGGTCGTAACGAAGGAAGAAGCCTTGTCATTGTTCGCTGATGATCCTTACAAGGTTGAACTGATTAGCGAACTGCCGGATGATGAAGTGATAACGGTCTATGATCAGGGAGATTTTGTTGATTTATGCCGAGGTGTACATGTTCCTTCAACTGGCAGAATACAAGTGTTCAAGCTGTTGTCAGTAGCAGGTGCTTACTGGCGTGGAAGCTCTGATAACCATATGATGCAGCGGATCTATGGAACAGCATTCTTTGATAAGAAAGACTTGAAAGAGTTTATTAAGCTGCGGGAAGAGGCGAAAGAAAGAGACCATCGTAAATTAGGAAAAGAATTAGATTTATTTATGATTTCTCAAGAGGTTGGTTCCGGCTTACCGTTTTGGCTGCCTAAAGGAGCAACTATCCGTCGCACAATTGAACGTTATATCACAGATAAAGAGATTAGTCTGGGGTATCAGCATGTGTACACACCAATTATGGCTGACGTGAATTTGTATAAGACATCTGGACACTGGGACCACTATCATGAAGATATGTTCCCGCCAATGGACATGGGAGACGGTGAAATGCTTGTATTACGCCCGATGAACTGTCCTCACCATATGATGGTTTATAAAAATGATATCCACAGCTATCGTGAACTGCCAATTCGGATTGCGGAGTTGGGTATGATGCACCGCTATGAAAAATCCGGCGCTTTATCAGGTCTACAGCGTGTGCGTGAAATGACTTTGAATGACGGACATACCTTTGTTCGTCCAGACCAAATTAAAGAAGAATTCAAGCGGACATTGGAGTTGATGGTAGCAGTATATGCAGATTTTAATATTACTGATTACCGGTTCCGTTTAAGCTATCGTGATCCTAATAATACAGATAAATATTTTGATGATGATGCAATGTGGGAAAAGGCTCAGACAATGCTGAAGGCGGCTATGGATGAAATGGAGCTTGACTACTTTGAAGCTGACGGCGAAGCAGCCTTTTATGGTCCAAAACTGGATGTACAGGTTAAAACAGCACTTGGAATGGAAGAAACATTATCAACAATCCAGCTTGATTTCTTACTGCCTGAGCGTTTTGATTTGACTTATGTAGGTGAAGATGGCGAAAATACGCATCGTCCGGTTGTTATCCATCGGGGAATTGTTTCAACAATGGAGCGTTTTGTTGCTTATCTGACAGAGGTTTATAAAGGTGCCTTTCCAACTTGGCTGGCGCCAATCCAAGCAACGATTATTCCGGTTTCTGTTGATGCTCACTCAGACTATGCTTATGAAATTAAGGAACGGCTTCAAGCAGAAGGGTTGAGAGTAGAAGTGGATGACCGTAATGAGAAAATGGGATACAAAATCCGCGCTTCTCAAACACAAAAAGTTCCTTACCAGGTCGTTGTTGGCGATAAGGAGGTTGCTGAGGTAACAGTCAACATCCGCCGATACGGCAGCAAGGAAACAGCTATCGAAGATTTAAATATTTTTGTTGAAAGCATGGCAGCAGAAGTTAAAAACTTTAGCCGTTAGTGCTGAAGCTCTCTATTTAGCTACTACAACTAACTAAATAAAAAATCAAGACAAAGGTATTTAACTCTGAGAAATAAAAAGGAGTGAGATACTTTTGTCTTGTCGTTTATTTGAATTAAAAAACAAAACTAGATGAATAGTTGTTTCTATCTCATCTTGGTATAACTAAGATGAGGAAAATCTCGAAAAATGTAGGAGATGCAATCCGTTTTGCCTAAAAGGTCTAAAAATGTCCTGAGTAATGCTGATTGATACAGAGCAATAGACTATTCCTAAATTTCTGGATAAAAAATGTTTTAAGAAAAATAAATAATTTATTTAAGCTTGCTGATTTGACTATGATTTTCTCTAATTTTTCGTTAGAATAGAAGGCAGGACTTTTCTACTTGAAAGGATAACGATAAAAAATGAATTTTTTAGATAAATGGAAAAAGACACAGGAAGAACCTAGTACATATAAGGCCAGAAAATCTCATATCCCTTTTCGCTTAAACCTATTATTTTTTGTAATCTTCGGTTTATTTGTTTCTTTAATTGTACGGCTGGCTTATCTGCAAATTGCAGAAGGAACCAGTTTTTCAGAGAGAATTGCTCAGAGCTCTGATTTAGTTGTTCAAAGCGGTGCGCCCAGAGGAGAAATCTATGATGCTTCAGGAGCGGTTCTGGTCAGCAATAAATCTAATTTGGCAATTACCTATACTCGAGGGAAGAATGTTCAATCAGCGGATCTTCTAGAGATTGCGAATCGTGTGAACAGTTTAGTAGATGTTCCTGCTGATGAATTAACCGAACGTGATAAAAAAGATTTCTGGTTAGCGGATAAAGAGCATCTAAAAGCGGCACAGGAGCGCCTGACTGATGAAGATAAGAAAGACGAAAAAGGAAATGTGATTACTGATCAGGGAACGCTATACGCCTTAACTGTAGAAAAAGTGACGCCTGAAGAAATTAATTTCGACGAAAAAACTCTTAAAGCTGCGACTATCTTTAAACGGATGAGCGCTGTTTCAGAGCTGAATACAACCTTTATCAAGAGTGAAGGAGTAACAGATGAAGAAGTAGCGGTTATTGGTGAAAATATAGCGGATATTCCCGGGGTTTCTACGGGGACAGACTGGACGAGAGAATATCCTCAGGGAGAAGAGCTTAGAAGTATTCTTGGAACGATTTCAACAGAAAAAGCTGGTTTGCCGGCTGAAGAAGCGGATGAATATCTCGCTAAAGGTTATGCTAGAAATGATCGGGTGGGAACCAGCTACCTAGAAAAACAATATGAGTCTGTTTTACAAGGAATCAAATCAAAATCTGAGATTGTTCTTGGCAGTGATGGAAAAGTAGCCAGCCAGACGTTGGTATCTGAAGGTGAAAAAGGACAAAATATTAAACTGACAATAGATTTGGAGTTTCAAAAGAAGGCAGAAGAAGTTGTTAAGTCCCATTATGAACAGCTGGTAGCCAGCGGCAATGCACCTTATTCCGGCGGAGTATATGTAGCAATAACCAACCCTAAAACCGGAGCAATTCGCGCATTAGTTGGATTTAACCGCGATGTTGAAACAGGAGAGCTGACAGCTAATCCGTTAGGTGCGGTCAGTGATGCATTTGTACCTGGATCGGTCGTTAAGGGAGCAACACTTACTGCCGGCTATCAATCGGGTGTGATTCAAGGAAATGAAGTACTTATTGATGAGCCCATTCAAATTGGCGGGAGCGGCTTAAAATCTTCGAACTTCAACCAGTTACTGAATAATAAGATACCAATTTCTGCTGAACAAGCACTGGAATACTCTTCGAATGCGTATATGATGCAGCTGGTGTTCAAAATGCTGGGTACTGAATACAGTTATGGGATGAGTGTTCCTTACAATACTGGTGATTCAAGAGTGTTTGATATTTTGAGAAAAGCCTATGGCGAGTATGGCATGGGAGTCTCCACCGGGATTGACCTTCCGGGAGAATCAACTGGTATTGTCAATACGGATTTCAAAGGGGAGTATCAGGATCCGCCAAGTGCGGGTAGCCTGCTTGATTTGTCCTTTGGTCAGTATGATACTTATACAGCCTTGCAACTGGCACAATATGTAGGAACTGTAGCAAACGACGGCAAACGGATGGCTGCTTATCTGGTTCAGGGGATTTATGGTAATAATCCAGACGGTACATTAGGTGAACTGGTAAAAGAAACACAGCCAAAGCTTTTAAACGAAGTGGATATCAGTGCGGACCAAATGAAGCTGATTCAACAAGGATTTCATGATGTAGTCTATGGGAATCATAATTTTACAACTGGTAAATATATGAGTGATACGAACATGCCGATTGCTGCTAAAACAGGTACGGCTGAAACGTTCTACAAGGATGAAAAAACGGGCGAGCTGCATGAAACGATTAACAGTAATGTCATTGCTTATGGACCGTATGAGGATCCTGAGCTTGCGGTAAGTGTGATTTTGCCTAATATAAGCAATACAGCTGAAAACTATAAAATGAATCAGTACCTTGCTAAGGATATCATCAATGCTTATGTCGAAATGTATAAGCAATAATTTTGTAAAGTAGTTCTCCTTTACAAATTTGATAAAAGGACTGGAAATTAAGAATAAATCATGGTATGATATCTAAGGCTAAGAAACATCTTAGGATCAAATGAATACAGTATAGGAGGGAATAGAAATGCGCGTAAACATCACTTTAGAATGCACTTCTTGTAAAGAACGCAACTACCTTACAAGCAAAAATAAACGTAACCATCCAGATCGTTTGGAAAAGAATAAATATTGTCCACGTGAAAGAAAAGTTACTTTACACCGTGAAACTAAATAAGAATTTAGTAGAAAACAGGCAGCCTTTGCAGAAGGCTGCCTGTTTTTTTATGGGATAAGTATTTTTCAGCTAAAAATTGCTGTAAGGACATCATTTAGGGTGAAAAAAACTTTAAAAAAGTAAGAATATGGTTAGAAAACCAATCAGTAAAACAACTGGCGGTAAAAGCTGCAGGCGCTTATTTGTTGAGCTAAGGTCTTTTTTATTTTTTAGAAATAGCTTTGCAATCAAAAGATAACAGCAATAACCTAGTAAGACGCCTAAGGTATTGGTCAGTAAATCATTAATATCTGTTGCGCGATACAAGGTAAACAGCTGGCTAATTTCGATTGTGAGAGAAAGTAGTAGGCCTGATAAGATAACTTTTTTTATATTCTTAAAAGCGGGGCTAATAAACGGCAATAAAAAGCCAATCGGCATAAAAGCAACAATATTTAGAAGAAAGCTAAGACTAAAACCATCTGTAAAAGGGATTAGTTCAATGTTAGGATTAAAAACAGATTCACCTAAATCTCCAAGTCTTGAAAAATCCCTAAGCGTTGCGATACCAAAAACATTGACTAAGGAAATGAATAAATAATACAACAATAATAAAGAAGCTAAAGAAACGCTTATTTTGGTTGAAACTTGCTCCCCTTTTAAGCTCCAAATTAGTAATCCTGCTAGAATAATGACTCCGATAAGACATATGGGGTTCACGATAAATAAGTCCATTAATGCATCAAAAAATGTAAGCTGTTGTGCTTCCATAAGTATCCTCCTTTCTATTTACATATATAAGGATAACAAAATTTTTCTCGTTAAAAATCCGCCTCTAGTAGGAGTTCTCCTATAATGAATAACAACAGGTACGCTGAAAAAGTAAGTAAAGCTAGAGGAAGACAAAAAAAGATCTGAGACATATCATTGTCTCAGATCCCAAAAATCAAATAAACAGTGTGTTAAATGCCGCCATTCTTTGAGGATTGAAGCGAAGTGAGAACTGTAAGCAAGCTTGTAAGAACTTAACCCTTTTCTCGGGAATCGTTAGACTCGTAGAGAAAAAGCTCTCTGTGCTCTGATTCCCCCGCAGTGTCGCTTGAAAATTTTCGGATGATTCGGCTTATTACTGAAAAACACAGCGAAGTACGAGCTAGTGGTGAACAATACCTACTGGTCTCTCAGAGCTGGACACTCTGCCACAATCTCTTGAAACTAGCAAAATCATTTCGTGTGTCACTATCTTTTGAAGCGTATTTAGTTTGGTCTTAAAGCAATATTCTGAGAAATTGTTGATTCTGCTTCAAGAGAAGACAAGTGATAAACAGCGATAATCTGTTTACCGGACAAAGCAGCTGGAATATTTGTTTGAATAGTAGTTGTTGGAATATCTGTTTCAGCTACCAGATAAATATCCTGATCGTAAGGCAATTCTTTCAGTGTATATGTTCCTAAACGTTCAGGAGATATAACAGTAGAAAGCTTTCTACCATTTTTGTCATAAGCTGTTACAGGAATCGCATGTAAGGGTTCGGTCAATCCATTCCGAACACCATCTCCGTTCAAATCGTCAAAGACGGTTCCTTTAATGGTCACGTATGGACGAATACCGTAGAAGAAATCAGCCGTTTTTTGAACTTGGAAATTCGTTAAATCGTAAGAATTTCCCCAGACATCTACTGAGATAAAGCGCATTGCTGGAAAATTTCTAATAAGTTTGCTAATATTTTGACCTTTAGCAATCAAAGTAGAAATATCTGAACCAAGATATTGATCAAGATTTAACTGATCGACTTCATGTAATGCTGTTGAGAAGAAATCAGATAAATCTTTTAAATAATCATAATCAGGCGTTGTTGTAATATCTCCAGTTGAGATTAAGTCAGGATTATCGATTAGCTGAGCAAAATCATTGGACGAAAGAATGATATCCAATAATGCGTTAATCTTAGGAAGGTTAACAATGAGCTCGCTTAGCTTCAGGTTGAAAGGAGAACGGAAGGCGACATAGATACCGCTTTCTGAATCAGGAAGCTGAATAGGCTGGTTATTTTTGGTTGTCAGCAATTGAATCGCGCCGTCGCCAATAGTAATGGAGCCTTTCATCGCTTGGCCGATCAACTCTGCTTGATTGATATCGCCAAGTCCGCCATTATTAAGAGCTTCACTGGTTTTGGTAAGATTCACGATAACCATTGTTTTATTATTTTCCCTTTTTTCTGTTGAATCCATCATGCCGTTGCTGTTCAAATCGCTAAAAACATGAAAATTCAAATTAGCGGATTTTGTCACTGCTAGGTTGGCACTTACTAATAATGAATTAACCTTTATTTCCAGAATACCAGAAAAAGGTTTGCCGAGCGCATCATAGTAAGTCTGTGATTGAATTAGCGGAGCATAACCGTTATTTTCGTCATAACGGATATAGTAGGTTCCTTTCTGCAAGCCGCTGAAGCTATACGTTCCTACCGCACTTGTTGTTGCAGCTTTGAATAAGTTAGTCTGATTTTGAGCATCCAAAGCAGTTTTATAAAGTTCAATCCGCTGATTTTTAACAGGTAAATCTCCCTCTGAAAGAGTGAAAATACCATCTCTTTTGACATCAATAAACTTATTTCCAGTAATTGTATAAATCGAAGGACTCCAAGCAGCTTTAGCAGGTGCAGGTTGCCCAGCCAAGAAAGAAAATAGTGTTGCTGAAAGAAAAAGCAGTAAATAAACATATTTTTTCACATTAACTCCCCCTAAATAATGATTTATGAAAAAGAGTGACACTTTCAATCATAGCAAGGTTCGTAAACGAATACAATAACAATTGTTATTGTACAATTATTATTTTCTTAATATGAAAAACAAAAGTCTTGAAAAGTTATTTTTACTTTTCAAGACTTTTGCTACATTTAAGGACTTATAAATTTTCTGTGTAAAATCAGTAATGGTGACGAAAAACGAGGGGAGCATTTGGAAAATATCTAGGCTCGTGAATAAGATATCTTTGACAATATACAGAAGCCGGTCTCATACTGAAGAAAAACGCATCTGAAAGTTTCAGGGCGGATTTTTTAATGATTAAGAAAAGAGCACCGCTTATGCGGCGTATCAGCGAGTGTTTCTGCCGATGTTTCCTAACACGTTTCAAATATTCGTCGCTAGCGTTTTAGACACGCTTTATTTAAATCGCCATCCAATTAGGTTCAAGGGTGTTTCCATCAGGATCGAGAACTTCCAGACCATACATCTGACTTTCAGGAATACCCATGTCTACATGGAAGAAATCCCCGCCGTTCTTTTTGGCAGTTTCACCAAATTTTTTCACTGCTTCAGCGCTTTCCATGCTAAAAGCAATTAGAGCACCGCTTGTGGTGCGGGTATCCGCTATTGTTTTATCCTTAATAAATTTTTGATAGAAGTCATGAGTGAGCAGCATAATCCAGAAATTGTCATCCCATACCATGGAACTTGTTTCCTCAGTTGAGAATTCTTTGTTTTGAGTAAAGCCCAGCTGTTGATAAAATTCTACAGAACGAGATAAATCAGACACAGGGAAGTTCACAAAAACCATTGTTGACATAAAAATCCTCCTCTTTTCTTTCTTTAATTACATGCAGAGAATCTCATGCAGCGGACTATTTGTCAAAGGTCATGCTCAGTAAGGTGATAGTCATCTTGATGTTTATTTATCCGCCAGAGGCATTTACTTTGATTTTGGTAGTGGTACACTTATAGATAACTCTTATTTAATAAGTATTGTGTCAGTTCTACTTGATGCTGTATGTATAGTTCTGTGAATCTTGGCTGCTGATTTTAAAGCTGTAATAAATAATTGTGGTGCTGAAGGATTGCGCTGCTTCGTTTAGTAAAGTCAGAGCGGATACGCTATATTTTTAAGTGGGCTGAGGGGAAGGCTATATTAGCTTTCGTGGTAAAAATAGCCGGCTGCTTACACAGCATCAGTGATAAGATTAATAATAAAAAATGAAAAGGATGAAAAATGTGGATCAACGGGTATGGTATGTTATAGGTTTGAGCGTTGCAGTAGTAATAATCATCTTGTTTCTTGAATGGCGTACAAATTATAAGCTTCGTGAAAAGATTAAACAGCAATGGGGAAAAGCACCTGTATGGAGTAGATTCGATCACGAAGACAGCTTAAAGGATGCATGGAAAATTGCGCAGACCTATCAGAAATTTGAAAGTGAAATAGATGATATCACTTGGTATGATTTGGATATGACAGAGGTGTTTGAGGCTGTGAATGGAACCTATTCCAGCATTGGATCTGAGGCCTTATATCAGCGGTTGAGAAATTTCGATTTTAATGATCAGTCTGTTGAAAAGCTGGAGGAGTTAATTGCATTTTATGAGGAACAACCGGAAAAAAGAGCGGCTATTCAGTTTCGATTTGGCCAGTTGGGTAAAAAGGATAAAAACTTTGTAAAGCACTATTTATCTGAAGCCGCTGGAAAAGAGCTGCCGCATTTTTATCTTTATGTGTTTTTCGGCATCCTCCCTCTAATTGGAGCAGGAATTTTGGCTTTTGGTCAGGTATTTGGTTTGTACCTATTAGTAGGCAGCATTTGTTTAAATACCTTTTACTATTTGAGTAAGAAGGAACGACTAGAGACAGAGCTGAACAGCATGCGTTATTTTGTTCAAGGACTTGGAACGGCTAAGGCTATCAGTAAAATAGAAACTCCTGTACAGCAGCAGCTAAAAAGCAATCTGACGCCTTTAAAAAGTATTCTGACTTTTGCAGTCTCTTTTCGAGTAAAATCAAACTCAGAAGCTGAAATGCTTTTTGATTATATAAATATTATGTTTATGCTGCCTTTTATTTCGTATCATTTTGCGTTAAGACGTTTGGCAAAGCATAATAAAGAAGCAATTATTCTGTGGGATTTATTGGGAGAGCTGGAAGCAGCCTACGCTGTATTAAATTTCCGCTTGTATATGCCGAAAACAGCGGTACCAAAGTTCCAGACTGGAGGAGTTTCTGCAGAAAACAGCTATCATCCGCTTTTGTCTGCTTCTGCGGTAGTTAATCCAGTGGCATGGGAAAACAACACATTGGTAACTGGATCAAACGCTTCCGGCAAGTCAACCTATGTCAAGAGTGTTGCAATCAACTGCATTTTGGCACAAACAATTCATACAGCTGCTGCAGACCACTTTTTAATGCAGCGGGGGCACGTGCTGACATCGATGGCAGTAGAGGATGATTTATTTGAAGGAGACAGTTATTTTGTTGCTGAAATCAAATCAATTAAACGGGTTCTGGATCAGGTTGCTACAGGTGAACATTGTTATTGCTTTATTGACGAAATCCTTAAAGGAACCAACACAATTGAACGAATTGCGGCATCAGCCAGTATTATTGACTGGTTAAAGGACTACCCATCTATTGCTTTTGTTGCGACTCATGATATTGAGCTGACGGAAATTCTGAAGTATAGTTGTACAAACCTGCATTTTGAAGAGCAGATAGAAGCTGATGGCATTAGCTTTGATTATCAAGTAAGGTCGGGCGCAGCAAAAACAAGAAATGCTTTGGAATTATTACAAGTAATGTCCTATCCCAAAGTTATTGTAGACTCTGCGAAGGAAGAAGCAGCTTTCTTCGATAAGCACAGACTATGGAATATTTTGAATACCCCGACAGTCTAAGCTATCATTTTTGTCACATCATCTAATAATGTTGTTCCTGTTTATTTCGCTGCCTCTGGGCTATAATCCAAGCGAGGAGGTCAACAATGGACAGACAATTAGAGAAACAAAATAGAGGTTTTACGATTTTTGATTTAAAGATTTTGGGTATTATCTTGATGTTTATCGACCATATTCATGAAATGTTTGCGTTGATGGGAGCGCCAGACTGGATTGATTGGTTTGGACGTCCCGTTGCGACACTGTTCTTTTTTGTTAGTGCGGAAGGGTTTAGTCATACCCGTAACAAACAAAAATATTTACAGCGTCTATTGATTGGTTTTTGGGTCATGGGTGCAGGGAATTTTGTGATACAGCGGTTATTTCCTTTAGGGGATATGGGATTGGTCAACAATATTTTTGCGGATTTATTTGTCGCTGTACTTGCTATGTACGGAACAGATTTAATTAAGGAAGGCTACTTTAAAAAGAACATTCACAAATTCGCTTTGGGGTTATTATGTATGCTGCTGCCGATTCTTTTATCTGGAATAGCACTGCTGTTAATGAGTAATCCAGCGACCATTGTTCCTGGAGTCAGCATAGGTCTCGTTTTTCCAACTCTGATTTTTACTGAGAATTTCATCATGGTTTATCTAGCTACTTTGCTGTATTTGTTAAGAAATAAACGGGTGCTGCAGTGTGTGGCAATCGCTGCTGTTAGTCTGCTGTTCGCTGCATCAAATCTTCAGGAGCTTTTTACGGCGAATACTCAGTGGATGATGATTTTTTCAATCATTCCGATAGCGCTGTACAATGGAGAGAGGGGCAAAGGGATGAAGCAGTTTTTCTATGTTTTCTATCCAGCTCATATCTGGCTGCTGTATCTTTTTGCTGTTTTTATTTTCAATCATTTCTATTCATAAATCTGAGGAACGAGACTAGAGCTGAGTGGATAGTTATTGAGGAATAAGCAAGACTTTTTCACATTATGAAGTAGAGATTCCCCATTCTGGATGTTAAGTAATTTTGTTTAGTATTTTTATAAAGCTTAAAGAATATTCAGCAATTCTTTTCCAGCTGGCTGTTTGTTCATGGTTAATTTTAGAGGAGTACGTGGAGGAATAATAGCCCGTACTCGTCTTTTTTTGTCTTCTGATGTTAAAATAGAAGGAATAAAAGAAACTGAGGTAAAAATCATGAAAATAAGTGTACGTCATCGTTATGTGGAGAAAATTCCTGTATTGGAGGTCGTCTCCGAGTCGGCAAAGACACAACCGCTGCCGTTAATTGTCTATTATCATGGCTGGCAGTCGGCAAAGGAGCTGTCGCTGACACAGGCTCGTAAACTGGCGGCGAAAGGCTTTCGAGTCGTTCTTCCAGATGCGATGAATCATGGCGAGCGGAAAACAGGGGCGGTATCGATGATTCCGTCCATTACTTTTTGGTCAAGCATTCAATATAATGTCATTGAATTCTCCGTTATTCTTCGTTTCTTTCAGCGTTTAGGGCTAGTTGAAGGAAATAAGGTGGGGGTAGGTGGTGTTTCAATGGGAGGAATTACTACTTGTGCTTTACTTACACAGCATCCTGAAATTCAAGCCGCTGTTTGCCTGATGGGAACCCCTTATCCGGGAAGATATATTCAGAGAGTGATGAGAAAGGCCAAGGAAATGGATGTGTACGTACCGGAGGATCTCCCGTTGCTATTGAGCTGGGTTGGAAATTATGATTTATCTAGAATGCCTGAAAAGCTGCAAAGCAGACCAATTCTATTCTGGCATGGCACAGAAGATGTAAAAATTCCGTATGAAGATATGACTGATTTTCAGGCATTGGTCAAGACACAGCCTTTCGCAGCTGGCAGCCGCTTTTTAACGGGAACAGGTGAAGGGCATCTGGTTCAGGGAAGTCTGATGGATACGGTTGCTGAATTTTTGGCTGAAAGTCTGAAATAGCGAGTTATTAGCTTTGCTATAAGAAATAATCTGATTCGATTGTATATGGGCGTGATAAGAAAGGCTTTTTCATAAAAATAGGCAGCAGTTATTGATACCGTCTGCCAATTCTTAATAGTTAGGAAAAATAAAACAATTAAAATAGGATTGAAGGAGGTTAAACAGCAGATAGAATAAAAACTTAGGAGTACACACATGCAATTTGCTTTTTCAAAGTAACAAGTAAGATTTATTGCCTATTTTCTTAGAAATAGTCTACGATAACTAGATATTTTTTAAGAAATTAGGTACAATAAAGACCGTTGGTACTCTGGTACTGGCAAAGGGCAACTCGGCTGGAGAGTGGCAGCTTTCCAGTCGATACTCCATTATTTGGTTGGCGCCGAATGATGGAGTGCTTTTTTATTTTGTTGGAAAACAAGGGACCTGTGAACAGATTTTGGGATAAAAACATCGAGCTTATGAATCTGTAAAGGGAAAATCGTGTTCAAAGGAAAGCTATTCTTCCTTCTGCTGTAATAAAGCTCCTTCAATACTGCTAACAGGATAGAAAAAAAGACAGTACCATAAGCTATATGCTCTGATACTGTCAATAGTTGAACAACAAATAATCTGGTTCTGAATCAATCTGAAAACAGGGGAAAGGCAAAAAACTCAGCCTTCCAAAGGAGTTTCAGGCATGAAAAAGAAAGAATAATTAACGAACTATTGGCTTTTGCATCACAGTGGCAGCTGTTGTACAAATCTTCGACTATCTGATTGGCGTCAGATAGAGAAGAGCCTTTTTTATTTATATTAAGTGAAATATTTCTATCCTGCACGTATAGTATACCTAAAGAGAGCTGTTACTGCAATAAGAAATATTACTTTAGGTAAAGAAGTCTATTGGGAGAGTGCAGCAGCTTAACTGTTAAAGCGTCTTTTTTTGGGGCATTTCAGGAAGATATGATATTCTAAAAGAAAGCGGTTAATTGGGAAAAGAGGAGTCCAGATGAACGTAGTAATCATTGGTGCATCCTTTGCAGGTATAGCAGCTGCAATAGGAATTAGACAAAAGTACAAAGAAGCTTCTGTTCAGCTTTTGGATAAGCAGGCAGATATCGGCTTTTTACCTGGAGGCTTGAATCTTTGGGCTGACGGACAAGTAGAGCAGCTGCAGGAGGCTCGTTATATCACTCCTGGACAGCTGAGGCAGCAGGGCATCGATTTATGTTTAGCCGCCGAAGTGACGGCTGTTGATACAGTACTTCATTATCTAAAATATGAAAAAGAGGGAACGGAATTTCAGATTGCCTTTGATAAACTAGTTCTAGCGACTGGCTCTAGTCAATGGTCCCGTCAAATTCCGGGAAGCAACTCGTCAAAAGTACTGAAATACAAGTTTTTAGAGGGAAGTAGTCATTCACTGGATGTTTTAGCTGATAGTCAGTCTGTAGCTGTTATTGGCGGCGGACAAATAGGTGGTGAGGCAATAGACAGCTTATTAAAGCTGAAAAAGGACATCCATTTGTTTGAAAGCATGGATTATTTGCTGTTTAAATATTTTGATCAAGAGATGATTTTGCCTGTACAGGAAGACATGAAGCAAGCAGGAGTTCAGTTCCACTTCAACGAAACCGTGGAAGAAATCGTGGAGCAGGAGCAACTATCTATTAAAACTAGAAAAGGAAACTATCAATGTGACGGTGCAGTTTTTGCAATGAATGTTCGTCCTGACTTAGCTTATCTTGATAAGCGGGTGGAGCGTCATATGGATGGGACTATTTTGGTGGATAATTACTTGCAGACTTCTCAAAAAGATGTCTTTGCAGTAGGGGATTGTATTCAGATTCGACATTCTCTTGATACAGAGTCAGTGTACATTCCTTTAGTGAATAATGCTGTACGGACCGGACTGACGGTCGCTGAAAATCTTATTGATCCTGCGGTCGAATTTACGGGTTCTTTACGGACAATAGGGACTAAGCTGGGAGAGTATTACATTGGAAGTACAGGGCTGACCGAAGCAGAGAGTTTATTTTATCCGGAGGAGGTCGCAGCTGTACACCTCACTCAGAAAGCGGCATTGTTTTCAGAAGAAATGATTTCGGGAAA
Source organism: Enterococcus sp. LJL51 (assembly GCF_054871795.1). Classification (NCBI taxonomy): domain Bacteria; kingdom Bacillati; phylum Bacillota; class Bacilli; order Lactobacillales; family Enterococcaceae; genus Enterococcus; species Enterococcus sp. LJL51. The sequence continues at coordinate 25,129 of NZ_JBTXLW010000023.1, forward strand.
ATTGATTTTTGAAAAAAGCACCAAAAAATTATTAGGTGCACAGCTTGTTTCTAAAGTGGATATTTTAGAGAAAATTAATACATTGGCGTTGAGTATTCAAGTGGGACAAACATTAGTGGAGCTGTATCAAAAGGATTATCTGTTTCACCCCTTCTTCACCAATATATTAGATATTACGAATCATTTGGGGGTAGCTGGGCTATGGAGTGAACAACATGAAGATTGAGGAGCTGCTGGATAAAAAAGAAGCCCGGGAAGTTCAACTATTGAAAAAGGCGATTTTGTCAGGGGGAACCGTTTCGGAAGAGATTTTAATCAGCTATTTAGGCATTTCCAAAGCCTCTCTAGAAAGTGACATCAGCGAACTGGGATACTATTTGAAGCCTTATGAAAAAGACTGCAGGTTATTTTATGATGGCCGTCAGGTAAAGGTAGACTTTACCGATCACTTCAGTATCAGTACAGTTATCGGAGATTATCTTCAAAGCTCGTTAAAATTCCAGCTGATTAATTATTTATTTCAATATCGGGAGTTTACGATTGTTCAGCTGACGACTAAATTTATGATTAGCGAGTCATCGCTTTTTAGAAAAATTAAAGAACTGAACCAACTGTTGAAGGAATTTGATATTCAAATTCGAAATGGCCGTCTAAAAGGTGAGGAGCTGCAGATTCGCTATTTTTATTTTCAGATTTACTGGTTTTTAACACCTTATGAGCAGCATCAAAAACTGACATTGACTGCCCAGAATTTTCGGATTATTGAGGCTCTTGAAAAAGCTTTGGCGATGAATTTTACTGAAAATAGCAAACTGAAAATCAGTTTGTGGCTGACAATCAGCAAAAAAAGAATTCCAGTGAATGATAAAAAGCACGAACTTTTAAGAAGGAAAATGCTGGAGTATGAGCAGGATCCGTTGTATCAAAGTCTGCGTTCCTTTGTTATCCGTTTTTTCAGCCGTTATCCAATTGATATTGATGAGAACGAAAGTCAGCTTCATTTTGTTTTTCTAACAAGCATGTTCGTTTTATCAGAAGAGGATTTTGCTGATTATGGAATGATGAGGGGGCGAAGAAGCCCTACTTCGCTGGCAGATACCTTTTTACTGGAGCGGGTGATTTTGTATTATCGTCCGCAGAAATTTATTCCAGCGTTAGAGAAGAAAATATTCTATTATTTTTCTCAAATCCACAACCGGCTATACTTTTTTACAGGAGAATTGGAGCTTTTTGAGCAAGATAATATTTGGGAAAAGGAAGAGAAGCTGTCGGGGCATCACTTGCTTGAATTTTCCCATGAGCTGCTGAAGCAAAGCCTGTCCTTTTTTGGGGAAGCGTACCAGCAGGGAAACAGTCTTCATGAATGGTCGCTGATTAAGTATCTGAGTGTATTGGCTGTCATTGATTTTGAAATGATGGTAGAGCTGCAGATAGGGATTGACTTAAAAATGGATCCTCTGTATAGAGACGTGATGACTCAGGTATTAATGCTCAGTTTGAAAAATATTAACGGGGTAACCGTGGAAGGGTATAAAGAAAATAAGCGCTATGATTTGGTCATTACCAACTCTTTTGGGGAAAATAGTCATCTAGCAGAGCATTCCGTTTATGTTTTGTCTGAGCTGGGGTCAGCCTATGATATTTCCCAGATTAAAAAGAAAATCAGAAGCTTATATGAAAAGCAGAACAAGTCCGGGACATAAGTCAATTTCCGGACTTTCCTTCTTTTTAGTAGAACGACACAGTCGACAGAAGCTCCTTTAACACATAGAGAAGTACAGGAGTAGAAGCAGCACTTTAGGAAACAAGAGTCCAACAGAGGCTCATTTTTTATATTAGCAGAAAGCAAAAACAGTCACTTATTTTAAAATTTAAAAAAAATATGACATTTTTAGAACCGCAAATTCTTTTATTATATAGGCAAGAAAACGGTTTCTAAAAAAACAGGAGGAAGTAAACATGACAGAGAAAAAGTACATCATGGCAATCGATCAAGGAACCACAAGTTCACGGGCAATTATTTTTGATAAGGCAGGCAATAAAGTAGGAAGCTCTCAAAAAGAATTTACACAGCACTTTCCTAAAGCCGGCTGGGTAGAGCATAATGCTAATGAAATTTGGAATTCCGTTCAGTCTGTTATTGCAGGAGCATTAATTGAATCTGGTGTAAGACCGACAGACATTGTGGGAATTGGTATTACAAATCAGCGGGAAACAACCGTAGTCTGGGATAAAGAAACGGGGCTGCCCATCTACAATGCGATTGTTTGGCAATCACGCCAATCTTCGCCAATTGCCAATCAGCTGAAGGAAGACGGACACGGAGAGATGATTCATGAAAAAACCGGACTGATTATTGATGCATACTTTTCTGCAACAAAGGTCCGCTGGATATTAGATCATGTTGACGGGGCACAGGAGCGTGCGGAAAAAGGCGAGCTGTTGTTTGGAACGATTGATACTTGGCTGGTTTGGAAGCTAACCGGCGGGGAAACCCATGTGACTGACTATTCCAATGCCAGTCGGACCATGCTTTTCAATATTCATGAGCTAGACTGGGATCAGGACATATTAGACCTGCTGAATATTCCTAAAGCAATGCTGCCGAAAGCAACTTCAAATTCTGAAATTTATGGGCTGACAAAAACCTATCATTTTTATGGAAGTGAAATTCCAATTGCCGGCATGGCAGGCGATCAGCAAGCCGCTTTGTTTGGACAAATGGCTTTTGAAGCTGGAATGGTAAAAAATACCTACGGTACAGGATCCTTTATTGTGATGAATACAGGAGAGAAGCCGCAGCTGTCAGATAACAATCTTCTGACTACGATTGGCTACGGCATTAACGGCAAAGTGTACTATGCGTTAGAGGGCAGCATCTTTGTTGCTGGTTCAGCGGTACAGTGGCTAAGAGACGGATTGAAAATGATTCAGACAGCTGCTGAGTCAGAGGCAGTAGCCAATGCTTCTGTGAGCAATAATGAAGTGTATGTGGTTCCGGCATTTACTGGACTGGGTGCACCGTATTGGGATTCTGATGCAAGAGGTGCAGTGTTTGGCTTAACCAGAGGAACAACGAGAGAAGACTTTGTCAAAGCGACGTTGCAGGCAGTTGCTTATCAAGTTAGAGATATTATTGACACGATGAAAAATGATACGGGTATCGATATCCCAGTATTAAAAGTAGACGGCGGCGCAGCAAATAATGATTTACTGATGCAGTTTCAGGCTGATATTTTAAATACCTCTGTTCAAAGAGCACAAAATTTAGAAACGACAGCATTAGGCGCAGCTTTCTTAGCCGGATTAGCGGTGGGCTTCTGGAAGGATTTAGAAGAACTGAAAGCCTTTCATGAAGAAGGAGAGGTATTCGAAGTTAAAATGTCAGAGGATGAACGGGAAGACTTATATGAAGGCTGGCAGCAAGCCGTTGCAGCAACCAAAATGTTCAAGCATAAACCAAAATATGGAAAAGAGTGATGAGAGATGGCATTTTCGGCAGCTTCACGAGATGAATACATTAAAAAAATGAAAACTGAAACACTTGATTTACTGATTATTGGCGGAGGCATCACTGGAGCAGGAGTAGCGCTTCAAGCCAGCGGAGCAGGTTTGAAGACCGGACTTATTGAAATGCAGGATTTTGCAGAAGGAACTTCCTCCAGATCGACTAAGCTGGTTCATGGCGGTATTCGTTATTTAAAGAATTTTGATGTGGAGGTAGTAGCAGATACAGTTCAGGAGCGTGCAGTTGTTCAGCATATTGCTCCTCATATTCCAAAGCCGGATCCCATGCTGCTGCCAGTATATGATGAGCCGAGTGCGACCTTCACCATGTTTTCTGTAAAGGTTGCGATGGATTTATACGACCGTTTGGCTAATGTTACTGGAACCAAATTTGAAAACTATACTTTGACAAAAGAAGAGGTTTTAGAGCGTGAACCTCAGCTGAAGAAAGAAGGGTTGTTGGGGGGCGGTGTATATCTGGATTTCAGAAACAACGATGCACGTCTTGTGATTGAGAATATCAAACGGGCGGCAGCTGATGGCGGATATATGGTAAGCCGAGTTAAAGCAACAGGATTTTTATTGGATGATTCCGGCAAGATTATCGGCGTAGCGGCTAAAGATTTATTGACGGAGGATATTTTTGAAATCAAAGCTAAAGTAGTGATTAATACTACTGGACCCTGGTCAGATAAGGTTCGAGGCCTAGACAGCGACGCAAATATTACACCTCAGATGCGTCCGACAAAAGGTGTTCATCTGGTCGTAGACAGCAGTCGGTTACAGGTACCGCAGCCAACCTATTTTGATACAGGAAAGCATGACGGACGGATGGTTTTTGTTGTGCCAAGAGAAAAGAAAACATATTTTGGTACAACGGATACAGATTATACAGGAGATTATAAACATCCAGTTGTTACGCAGGAGGATGTCGAATATCTGTTAGAGGTTGTCAATAATCGCTACCCCGAAGCTGCTTTAACAGTTAACGATATAGAGTCAAGCTGGGCAGGGATTCGTCCATTGATTTCGACAAACGGCGGTTCCGATTATAATGGTGGTAAAAACGGCAAAATTACCGACGCTAGTTTTAATCAGGTTGTCGATGTTGTGTCAAGCTATCAGAAAAAACAGGCTAGTCGTTTTGATGTTGAAAAAGTATTAAATCACTTGGAGGATTCTCTCTCTGAAAGCGAAAGTAATCCGTCAGCGGTTTCAAGAGGAAGTCTATTAGAGCGGTCAGAAGATGGTCTGCTGACATTGTCCGGCGGCAAAATTACTGATTATCGTAAAATGGCAGAGGGCGCAATGAAAGAAATTCAGCGAATACTCAAAGAGGAGTTTAATCAGGTAGTCACATTGATTGATTCTAAAAACTACCCTGTATCGGGAGGGAATATTAACCCTGAACAGGTAGACGAGGAATTAGAACTTCTTGCAGAGCAGGGACGGAAAAAAGGACTGAGCAACAATGAAGCAAATTATCTGGTTCATTTATACGGATCTAATGCTGACTGGCTGTTCGCCAAAATTGATGAAATAAAACCAGCTAAAGGCTTAAGCTTAGCTGAAACGTTAGGGCTTCATTATGCAATGGAGGAAGAGATGAGTCTGACACCAGAAGATTATCTGGTACGTAGAACGAATCATTTGTTATTTATGAGAGATACTCTTGATGAAGTGAAGCAAGGAGTCATCGAAGCGATGGCAAGCTATTATGACTGGACTTCTGAGGTCAAACAGGCTTACGTAGAAAGTCTGGAGCAGGTTATCAAGGAATCTGATTTGGTTGAACTGAAAGAGAGGATGAACTGACCATGGATACATCTACAGCGCAGCTTTTCAGCGAGTTTTTAGGCACACTGATTTTGATTCTTTTAGGCGATGGTGTTTGTGCCGCAGTTAACCTAAAGAAAAGTAAAGCGGAGGCATCCGGCTGGATTGTTATTGCAATGGGCTGGGGAGCTGCAGTTACAATGGGTGCTTATATTGCCGGCTTTATGGGACCAGCTCATTTAAATCCAGCTGTAACGATTGCTATGGCGATGACTGGCAGCTTTGAGTGGGGCATGGTGATTCCGTTTATTCTAGCTCAGCTAACTGGAGCGTTTACTGGAGCTGTTCTTGTTTGGCTGGCGTATCTGCCCCACTGGAAAGAAACCGAAGATCAGGGCGCAGTTCTGGGTACATTCGCAACTGGTCCGGCAATCCGAAACTATCCAGCAAACATGATTACTGAAATCATCGGCACATTTGTTCTTGTCCTTGGTTTACTGGCATTTTCACAAAATGATTTTGCTGCAGGAGTTAATCCAATGGTTGTGGGGATTCTAATCCTGTCTATCGGCTTATCTCTTGGCGGGCCAACAGGCTATGCAATCAATCCAGCACGGGATTTTGGTCCACGGCTGGCGCATCAGCTCTTGCCAATCTCAACAAAAGGAAGCTCAGACTGGAGTTATTCTTGGGTACCGATTATTGGACCTGTTATTGGCGCAGTAATCGCCGGAGGAATTTGGCTGATGATCGTTTAACAAAATAAAGAGTGTCTCCTATAGGAGGTTGTGACAAAAGTGTTTAGCTCCGAGAACCAAGATTGTCAAGAAACACTACGAGGGAACCAAGTAGCTGTTGATTGATACCTACCTGGAGCTTTTCACATTTTTGAGATAGTTCGTCTTATTTCTCGAATTTCGACTTTTTGAAGTGTCCGCTAAAGTTAATTTTCTCCTAACTTTAGCGGGGACTTTATTTTTGCTTCCTACTTGCTTTGAGAAATAGTGTACAGCTGCTTGAGGATTAGTGCAAAACTGTGAGTTGAAGGGAATAAGCAGCTCCGCTGTATCTCCCCTTGACCAAAGAAGAATACCAGTCAAGATACTAAGTATGGAAAAAGGTTTAAGGAAATAATTGTTAGTAAATATTGTAGCTCATCTGTATTTTCAGCCGTTAAAAATAGTGCAACGCTCTTTAAGCTGTTTTTAAGGGATAAAAATGATTATTATGGTTCTATATTTCTTTTGGATGAAAAGTAAATATTGTGTTTACATCGGGCATTTTTTTTTGTACTCTTAACTTGAGTTTATTTTTTTGTTGAAGGGGGAACAATGGGTGTCCTATCAAGAGATGGCATTTCTTTTTCTCGGAGGGTTAGGAATTTTTCTATTCGGGATGAAGTATATGGGAGATGGTCTGCAGAAAACTGCTGGAGATTCTCTAAGAGATATTTTAAATACATTTACCTCAACACCTTTAAGAGCTGTTCTGGCAGGAATAGTTGTGACGGGAATTATTCAGTCTAGTTCCGGTACAACAGTTTTAACAGTTGGACTGGTGAGTGTGGGTTTTATGTCGCTGCGTCAGGCAATCGGAGTAATTATGGGAGCGAATGTGGGAACAACTGTAACCGCATTTATTATTGGCTTTAATTTAAGTGCCTACTCGCTGCCGATTATGGGTATAGGTTCGATTATGCTTTTCTTTTTCAAACGGGAGAAAATCAACAATATCGGTCAGATTCTGTTTGGCTTCGGCTGTTTGTTTTATGGATTAAAGCTAATGGGCAGCGGTATGGCGCCTTTACAGGAGCTGCCGCAGTTTTCAAAGCTGATGGTCGAGGTTTCTGACTATCCGATTTTAGGTGTAGGGATTGGTACCTTGCTGACGATGGTTCTGCAGAGTTCCAGTGCTACAATCGGTATTTTGCAACAATTGTATACACAAGGAAGTTTAGAAATTGGTGCGGCTCTGCCAATCTTATTTGGGGATAATATCGGCACAACAATAACAGCTGTTATTGCTGCGTTAGGAGCAAGCGTGGCGGCTAAGCGTACAGCTGCCTCTCACGTTGTCTTTAATCTTGTGGGAGCAATCATATTTACTATCTTACTTTCACCATTTACAGCGGTCGTTGTCAGCATATCAAGCATGTTTGGATTGAATCCGGCAATGCAGATTGCCGTAGCACATGGGATATTTAATGTCTCTAATCTGCTGATTCAATTCTGGTTTATCAGTAAAATTGAACTGCTGGTACGCAAGATTATTCCAGGAAGTGATAAAGAAGGAATTGACTTCAAGCCTTCTAATCTAAACGAAACGATTATTCAAAGCTCGCCTACCCTTGCCTTGAATCAAGCAAAAATTGAACTGCTCCAGATGGGTGAATACGTTGTGGGAGCATTTGAAGCAACGAAGGCTTTTTATGAAAAACAGGATAATGTGGACCGCGAAAATGCCAATCAATATGAAACGGCTATTAATGATATGGACAATCGTTTGACGGAATATTTGGTGCAGCTTTCTTCTGCAGAGCTGACTATCGCTGAGAGTCATGAGCAGACAATGATGCTGGAGTTAACTAAGGATTTGGAGCGGATAGGGGATCATTGCCGCAATATTACTCAGAATATCGATGAAGCGATTAAGCTGGAAAAGAAACAGAAGGCAAAAGACAAAAAAGCCGGCAAGCTTTCCAGTCGGGATACATTGATTCTTTATGATGAAGACTTAATTGATTTGTTCAATAAAGTATTGAAAAACATCAAAGACTCATTAACGGCGTTTGAAAATGACGATAAAACAATGGCTGAGCACATGATTGAACGAGAAGAGCAGATTGACGAGATGGTTAAACTCCTGCGGAAAAAATATATTTCAATCATGAACAGCGGAAAAGGCCGGGCGGCAGACGGCATTCTGTTTATCGACTCAGCTTCAAATCTGGAACGAATGAGCGACCGTACGATTCACATGGCTAAGTATGTACTGGGCGAGCGCTATGGGACAGAAACAATCTCTGTAGAGCAATCCATCAATCCAGTTATCAAGCTGGTTGATTAGTGTTGTATTGTGAATAATAAGAAGCAGTTGAGAGAGCTGTTTTAGTAACGGGACTATTCGGCTTTAGTACAAATAACTATACTAAGACTTGTAGAGAAGGTAATTCGATAGAATATCTTACTACTCGTCTTAGTATTTTTTTATTAGATGTGGGTTGAAAGAAGTGCTTTTTCGGGCAGGCAAAGTGAGGTAAAGTGAAAGAGGATAACCTAAACTTAAATAAATGGAGTTGAACGTAATGGAATGGATGGAACGATTAGAAAGCTCGCTGGTTTATATAGAAAAAAATCTGACTGGCATTATCGACTATAAAGAGCTGGCAGCAATTGCCTGCTGCTCGGAATATCATTATCAGCGAATTTTTTCCTACATGGTAGGTGTACCATTGACGGAGTATATCCGCAGACGGCGGCTGTCTCTTGCGGGTGTGGATCTGCAAGAAGGGGCAAAGGTGATTGACGCGGCAGTCAAGTATGGTTATGAATCATCAAACTCTTTTGCCAGAGCTTTTAAGAAGCTTCACGGGTTGACACCTTCACAGGCGCAAAAAGAGGGCGTACCATTAAAATCCTATCCGCGGATTAAATTCCAGATTTCAATTAAAGGAGCTGTGGAGATGGAATACCGGATTGAAAAAAAAGAGGCCTTTCGTATTGTGGGAGCAAGGCGGACTCTGTCAAAAGAAATCGAAGAAAATTTTAACGAAGTCCCTGAATTTTGGACAAAAGTAACAACAGACGGCACCTTACAGAAGCTATTTCCGTTAATGGATAGTAATCCTCAAGGCGTACAGGGCATCATGGGGATAAGTACAGGCTTTGGGGATGAAACAGCTGTTTCCGAATATTACATTGGAGTAGCCAGTGATCAAACAGTCCCGGAAGGTTTAAGCAGTTATACAGTTGAGGGATTTACATGGGCTATTTTCTCTGGTCGGGGACCAATGCCTCAAGCGATACAAGAGTTGGAAAAAAGAATTGTGACCGACTGGCTGCCTAGTTCAGGATATGAATATGCTGATGGTCCGGATATTGAATTGTATATAGAGCCGAATCCGGAAGAAGCCGCCTTTGAAGTTTGGATTCCAGTAGTGAGAGGAAACGAATGACTTAAGAGAACAATAATTGAAGGAAGGGAAGCAAAATGAAGTTTAAAGGACCGATGCTAGTAGTTAAGGATATAGAACGCACGAAGAAATTTTATACAGAGCTTCTTGGTTTGCGGGTTATTTCTGATTTAGGTGAGAATGCAACATTTACAGGCGGGTTATCCGTTCAGACGGAAAATTCATGGATGATGTTTACGAAATGTTCGCAGGATTTTTTCCGTTATCAGGGAAACGATGTGGAAATGTATTTTGAGGAAGAAGATTTCGATGGATTTATTACTAAAATAAAAAAAGCGGACATTCCGACAATAGAAGAAGCGCTGGTTATGCCTTGGGGGCAGAGAGTTGTGCGCCTATATGATCCGGATAAACACATTATTGAGGTTGGCGAAGAACTAAAGCTGATGATGAAAAGACTGCATAAAGAAGGGTATTCTGTAGAGGACTTGGTTGAAAAGACCTTTATGAAAAAAGGCATAATTGAACGGATGCTGAAAAGCTAAATGCAAAAGCGATGTTGTCATCTTTTTTGCTGATAATCACAGCAGATAAAAAAGAACGAAATGGTGGGTCTTCACTTATGATTTAGGAAACTAACGCATAGGGATGATTGACAAATTTCGTTCTTTTTTTTATCAGTTTGCGCTAATCTTGCCTAGATTCTTATTCGTCAACGCGTGTTTATCTTTAAAATCACCGATTATTGACTGTTGATAAAATGAATGAAAATCAAATAATACGGCAGCATTTTAGTCTAGTGAAGTACGTAGTGCCCATTCTTTGGCATCAACCTTTGTAAAGCTTGAATTTTCCCTACATATATCAAGCCAATCAATATGAGCTCTGATAGCCTCTTCACTTAGCCCGAGTTCTTTTTTCATAGCTACGAGTATTTTGTAAGAGGCTTCGTTTGGATTTGCAGCAGTGCTTTGTGCTGCGTAATAGTAGCGCAATAATTTTACTTCCTTACTCTCGTGCTGCTTCAACTTTTGAGAGCGCAGCTCCGAAAAATTCTCATAAGATTTTATCCTGCATAGCTCTGGCAAAATCCAGGTTTCAAAATCGGCTCCTATCTGTCTACAAATCTGCTCGATTGGTCTATTGGATGGAAGAAAGTTTTTATACCCGTCAATTTTATACATACCACCAGAATAATAGGGAGAAAGCATACCGCAATAAGGTAAAAAATCAAATTGGTTTAATTCGCATGCTTGATTGTAAATCCATTGTTTTGAAAGCTGTTCTTTTATTTCGTCTTTTTTTGAAGCGCTTATATGAAAGCGAAAACTTGCCCCAGTGCTGTTACTGTTAAACTGAGAGTTCATCATGTGAATAATTAAATACGAGTCTCCAATTTCCCGATACCATGTTAATCCGGTTGTGGAAAACCCATTTTTTTTAAGTAAAGGCTTTATTACTTGTTTTACAATAATATTGCGTTTTTCGACAGGAGTTAAACTTATTTCCCGCGCTTTTTGGTGCTGGTACGCTGCAACATCATCATCTGAGATAGCCAATTCGTTCATAATACCACTCGTATCGTAAGGCAGGTATTCAGGCATTGATATGAGTTCCAAATAATAGTTTACTTTTTCTTCTTTCATCATTTTATACCCTTTCTTCAACCACATAAAACCAAAGAGAATATAACAGTAGTATAGCATATATGTTTCAAGCAAATCGTAGGCTGGAGAAAACAAGAGTATATTCAACTGATTTGTCATTATGTGGAAGCTCAATACAACTTTCACGGTTAAAAGCCTTCTTAAAGAAAACTTATGAAAGAAGAGAACAGTTATACTATTTCATTAGGGGATAATTCGATATAATGGACTATATTGATAGAACAGGAGATAACTATGGAAGCTATTTTTTATTTATCCTCAGATAAAGAAACAGAGCTGCATCTTGTGTGCTGGAAGCCTAAGCAGCAGCCGATAGGTATTGTTCAGCTAATTCACGGAATGGCTGAGTATATTGAGCGGTATACTGAATTTGCAGAGTATCTGACTCGTTTAGGTTATCTAGTTGTGGGGCATGACCATTTAGGGCATGGAAAATCGGTAGATAGTAAAGAGCCTCAGCACGGCTATTTCGGCAAAGGTCGAACAGAACAGATTCTAATTGAAGATATTGATCAAGTAAGGCAATGGACACTGGGCAGATACCCAGAGCTTCCATATTTTATGCTGGGACACAGCATGGGGTCGTTTGCCTTGCGGAACTATCTGCAAAGTCATCATGAATCAGTTTCAGGCGTTGTCTTAATGGGAACCGGAACCGGCTCTGCTGCAATTCCGGCAGCCTTATCCATTACAACAGGCTTAAACAAGCTGCAGCCCAAAAAAGTAAATCAATGGCTAGATGAGTTAGCATTTGGCTCCTTTAGCAAACACTTTCCGGAAGAGAGCCGCTTTAACTGGCTGAGTAAAAATCAGTTAAATGTGCAGCAATATGAAGAAGATGCTTTGACTGGCTTTACATTTACCAATAATGGATTTCATACATTGTTCCAGCTAATTCATAAGGCGAATCGTTCCGGCTGGGCAGAACGTCTACCTAAGAATTTGTCAGTTCTGGTCATCAGCGGTGAAGAGGATCCAGTCGGCGGGTATGGAAAAGGTGTGAGAAAGGTAGCTAAAACACTGAGTTCGTCCGGTATAAAGGATGTTTCTTTGGCCTTATTTACTGAGCTGCGCCACGAGATTCTTTTTGAGGACGAGAAAGAGCAGGTTTATGGGGCCATCAGCAGCTGGCTGGCTCGGCAGTTAAAGAAAAACGGGTAGTAAGTATGCGGATTTAGAAATGAACTCAATTGCTATTTCCGCCATTTTTTAATACACTGGATGAATCAGCTGAAAACTGGGATTTCAGAGCAGGGATGACACTGAAGTGATGAATTGTATCAGCAATATTCGGGAGTAATAATTATCGGGAGAATAGGAAAAAATGAAAAAGAAAGCAATTAGGGAAATTGGCGCCGCGAATTTGAATTGGCTGTTCCGACATGAAGAAATCAAGAAAAATAAAGAAGCTGAACTATATCAAGAATTATTTTACGATATAGTTTGGAAACAGGCTGCTGTTGTAGGAGTTGTTAAGTCGCTGCCGTTTGAACTGGACACCGCACCTGTAATGACGCAGGGCTGGGCTGAAGGTAAGCAGATAGTTGTACCAAAAACAACTAAAAACGGCTTGGTTTTTCATCAAATTACTGCTGAATCAGTTTTTGTTGAATCAGCTTTTGGTGTAGAAGAGCCGGCGATAGAAAAAGAAATTAAGCTGTCAGAGATTGACTTGCTGATTGTTCCAGGCTTAATTTTTAAAATTAACGGGTATCGGGTAGGCTTTGGGGGAGGTTATTACGACCGTGTGTTAAAGGATTTTCAAGGGAAAAGCTGTAGTTTGGTATTTAGCGAACAAATTCAGGAAAGCTGGCAGATTGAAGAATTTGACCAGAGAGTAGACAAACTGTTTATTCGATAAGGAGGATTTGATGGATTATCAAACAAAGATAAAAAGAAAGCGAATATTTAACCAGCCATTTATCACATATGGATTATTAGTAGTTACAACTGTGTTCTTTTTGGGGATGGAGCTCACAGGCGGATCAGAAGTGAATGAAGTACTGCTGCGCTGGGGAGCGATGCAGAAGCAATCGGTTGTCCAGAATCATGAATTCTGGCGTTTTTTCACTCCGATGTTTTTACATATAGGCTGGATGCATTTTGCTATAAACATGGTTACACTTTATTATGTAGGACGGCAGGTCGAAAATATTTACGGACATTGGCGTTATCTGGCAATTTACCTTTTAAGCGGGATAGCCGGTAATTTACTGAGTTTTGCTTTTAGTCAAGGTGCGGTTTCAGCTGGTGCCAGCACTTCGTTGTTTGGCTTGTTTGGCGCCTTTCTGATTTTAGGCAGACATTTCAGGAATGATCCTGCGATTACTTTTATGTCGAGGCAATATGGTATTTTTATTGCCATCAACTTATTTTTTAACCTGTTCAGCCCGTCTGTAGACATCGCTGGACATATTGGCGGTTTACTTGGCGGACTTTTAACAGCGACATTTTTAGCAGTACCTAAGCGCTCGGAGTCCTTCAATATTCATGAGCGTATTATCAGTGGAATGATTTTTGTTTTTATTCTAGTAATTTGCTTTTTCTTAGGTTTTAAAAATGCTTATTAAACTGTATAATGATAAGGAAGTGCTTTGACTTGGAAACGCTATATGATGTTCAGCAGCTGTTCAAAAGATTTGGGATATACATCTATGTAGGCGCCAGAATCTATGATATTGAGTTGATGATGATTGAGCTGAAGAATCTTTATGATAGTCAGTTGGTTGATAAAGAGACCTACCTTCATGCCCGGCGAATTCTGAACCGTGAGCACAGAATTGAAGAAAATAGAACACAAGGGAAAGGGATCGAATGAAATGGATAAGAAGATTATAGGAATTGACTTAGGCGGTACCACAATCAAGTTCGCGATTTTAACGCTGGATGGAGAAATTCAGCAAAAATGGAGCATTGAAACAAACATTCTAGATGACGGAACTCATATCGTACCTGATATCATTGCGTCGATCAACCATCGTATTTCTCTTTATGGAATGGACAAATCTGATTTTGTCGGCATCGGTATGGGAACTCCAGGCAGCGTAGACATCGAAGCTGGTACCGTAGTCGGCGCCTACAATCTAAACTGGATAACAGTTCAGCCAGTGAAAGAGCTGATTGAAGCCGGCACAGGAATTCCTTATACTGTAGATAATGATGCAAATGTGGCTGCGCTGGGGGAACGCTGGAAAGGCGCTGGTGAAAATGATGCAAATGTGGCTTTCATTACTTTGGGTACAGGTGTCGGCGGCGGTATTATTGCAGAAGGTCAGCTGCTGCACGGAACAGCTGGCTGTGCAGGAGAAATCGGGCATGCAACTGTTGATCCTGAAGGTTTTCAATGTACCTGCGGTAAGCGGGGCTGTCTGGAAACGGTAGCCAGTGCGACAGGTGTTGTTAGATTGGCAAGAAAACTATCAGAAGAATATGCTGGAGATTCTGAACTGAAACAGATGATTGATGATGGTCAGGCTGTTAGCAGTAAAGATGTGTTTGAATACGCTGAAAAGGGCGATGCATTTGCTTTGATGGTTGTTGATAAGGTATGCTTCTATCTTGGATTGGCTTTAGGGAACATTGGAAATATTCTGAATCCTTCGTCAATCGTCATCGGTGGCGGCGTTTCAGCAGCAGGCGAATTTTTAAGAAGCCGTGTTGAGAACTATTTCAATGAATTTACCTTCCCGCAGGTTCGGGAAAGTACAAAAATAAAATTAGCTATATTAGGAAATGAAGCCGGTGTAGTAGGTGCTGCTTCTCTGGCATTAAAATTTAACGAAGAGTAAGAGAGGGTTTTTAGATGTCTGTGTTAATGGTTTTGAATATTATTTTAGGTGCAATTCTTTTGATGATGGTTGGAAATGTGCTGTACACATTTATTTTAGGAAAGACAACAGCTAAACTGCTGACAGATGATGAATTTAAAGAAGGAATGAGAAAAGCACAGGTAATCGATGTGAGAGAAAAAGATTCCTTTGATGCTGGGCATATTTTAGGTGCCCGCAATGTACCGTCTTCTCAATTAAAAACCGGTATGCAGTCGATTCGTAAAGATCAGCCAGTCTATCTTTATGACCAGCGGCGTTCAACTAGCCTGCGTGTTGCACGCAAGCTAAAGAAAGCCGGTTATCAAGAATTGTATGTGCTAAAAGAAGGGTACGACAATTGGACAGGTAAAATTAAAAAGAAAAATACTATATAAAAGGCTCTATATCAAATCTTGTTGATAGAACAAAAAACTGAAATAATTGTAAAACTTGGAACAAAAAGCAGGAAACTTCTGGTTTTGTTTCAGGTTTTTTATTTGAAAGGAAACTCTGTCAATTAGCTGAGCTGCTAAGCTTTGCTTTATCTGGAGTAATCGCAGAGTTAGGTCTAGTCACCTGATAGCCTGTCTATAGGTGGAAAGTCTCTATTCAATGATTCAAATAAATGGCTCTATTTCCATGTGATCCCTGCTTGTGCATCATTTGATTAGAACGGAGCGAGCTAATTTTTTCAAGGACTACTTATCGAAGCTACGCCCACTATTTTACTAGCAGTTTTTAGACAAAGAGAAATTGTCAGTTAGCTATAGAACCTAAAAAAGCAAGGAAGGCTGCTTTCTCTGTTTTTTACTAAAGGGGTTGCAGACTTCTTTTACCTGCAGCGATACTCGAAAGAAAAATTTCCAAATAGAAATAGTTTTCTTTTTATTATTTTAAGATACAATGGAAGAGGGGGATCGTTATGATTTATCTGAAAAGAGCGTATGAAAAACCGGAAGCAGAAGATGGCTGTCGTGTTTTAGTTGACCGTCTGTGGCCCAGAGGGGTGTCCAAAGAAAAGGCGCAGATTGACTATTGGCTGAAAGCAGCAGCTCCCAGTAAGGAATTAAGGCAATGGTTTAATCACGATCCTGAGAAATTTAGCGAATTTAAAGAGAAATACAAAGTAGAACTTAAAGAAAACCCGGTAGTAGTTGAACAGCTGTTGGAGCTGACAAAAAAAGAAAAGGTTACTCTTATTTATGGAGCGAAAAATAAAAAAATGAATAATGCTGTGGTTTTAAAAGAAGTTATCGAAAACCTAGTGAGTTAATTTTCCAGAAAGATTCGGGAGCAACTCCTATATTTCGCGCCTAGGCTATGTGGAAGCAGGCTGCTAATTGTAAGAAATTTATCCGATTTTTGTTTAGCATTAATGAAAAGTTTATCCTATTTATATAAGCGTAATGAGAAGAAAGGAGGAATGAGATGAAGCTTGTGATAGTCGGCGGCGGTCCTAGAGGCTTGTCTGCTTTGGAACGAATTGTTGAGCGTTCGAGAGATGTCAAAAACTTAAAAATCACGATGTTTGATCCTTATGGACCCGGAGGGAAAATCTGGCGGCAGGATCAGCCGCTGTCTCTAAAAATGAATACAGTGGCTTGTCAGGTCACTTTATTTACAGATGAAACCCTTGGTACAGATGGACCAGTAGCGAAAGGTCCTAATCTTTATGAGTGGGCGCGGGATTACGCCGAAGAATTTATTCAGGAGGAGCTTAGCGGTGCGTTAGCCTTTATCAATGAAGCTCGAAATCTAGGGCCGAATGATCATTGCTCCAGAGCTTTTTATGGCGTGTATCAGCGTTGGTTCTACAAATATATTCGAACGAGAATGACGGAGCAAACCTCTGTCACCTTCTTTAATGATACCGTTCGTGCAGTTCGAAAAGCGGAAGAAGGATTTCTTGTATACACACAATCAGTAGAGATTACAGCAGATAAAGTGGTCTTGGCTCTTGGTCATCAAGAGGTTGAAGGGACAGCCGCTGAGAAGGAGCTAGCTGCCTATGCAGCAGAACATCGTCTATTTTATTCACAACCGAAGAATGCTGCAGATAACTTCTTTGATGCTGTTAAACCCAGACAGACAGTGCTGTTAAAAGGTTTAGGTCTATCCTTTTTTGATTATATGACCATGCTGACTGTCAATCGCGGTGGTACTTTCCGGCGGAAAAATGGCCAGCTGGATTACCTGCCCTCCGGGAATGAGCCCCTGATTGTGGCTGGTTCCGGCAGAGGCTTTCCTTATCATGCCCGTGGTGTCAATCAAAAATCCTATGGGGAACAGTATCAGCCACGCTTTCTCAAACAGAAGAATTTGAATAAATGGAAACGAAAAGGCAGCTTTCCAGCGGAAGAATTTTTTTATTTGTTAAAAAAAGAAGTAGAATTTGTTTACTATTCAGCCTTAATCAAGGAGAAGTATCCTGAAATCAATCAAAAGCGGTTTGCAGAGGAGTACATCCGAAAAAAAGGAGACAGCACAGTCATCAGTAAATATGCAATTTCAGAAGAGGATTATTGGGACTGGTCTAAAATTGAGCACCCAGATCAGGGCTTGTCTTCTTACAAGAATTTTTCAGAAGCCGTTTTAAACTACGTTCTTCATGATGCCGGAGAGGCCCGAAAAGGGAATATCGATGGTCCTCTAAGCAGTGCGTTCGACAGTTTGAAGGATATGCGGGATCAGGTCCGTTTTATGCTGGATCATCAGCTGTTCACAGAAAAAGAGTACAAAGAGCAGTTTTTGGAAAAATTCATTTCCTTAGATTCCTTTTTGTCTATTGGTCCTCCTTTAGAACGAATGGAGGAGCTTTCGGCTTTGTTGAAGGCTGGTGTAGTAACAATTCTGGCGCCGGAAATGAAGATAGACATGAAGGACGGACGATTTATTGGTTATTCAGCAAATGATCCTGAAAAAAAATACGATGCATTCTTTTTGATGGAAGCGAGAATTCCTTCTATTGATGTGAAAAGAAGTGTTAGTCCGCTGATGCAGCAGCTGCTTAAAGAAAAGGTTGGCAGACGTCATCGATTAACCATCGATGGAGAAGCTCACTATACAGGAGCAATTGATGTAGAAGCGGTTTCTAATCAGCTGATTGATGGAGAAGGAAAGGTTGTTCCAGGTTTATTCTGTTATGGAATTCCTACAGAAGGGATTCATTGGCTAACAGCCGCTACCTCCAGACCGGGAACGGACCCATGGAATCTGCGAGAAGCAGATTGTATTGCCGCACGCATCTTGAAAGAATATTTAGCATGAGGAATTAGAAATTAGAACAGCTGAACAGCGCAGATTGTTTGAGCGCTTGCTCGTGAGGCTGGGTATCAGCCAGAGGTCTTCCTCACAACCGCTTGGTATTCCTTTATTTACGACTGGAAAAGTTTATAATCCCTTTAATAAAAAAAGCCAAAGATTTCTCTAGATGAAAGAGAAGTCTTCGGCTTTTTTTATGTATTTCTTTAGCGGGAAACGCGTTTACGCATAGCTTTCTTGCGGTTTTCTTCAATCATGTTTTCTTTTTCTTCGATTGGATCAATCACTGTTTTTTTAACTGTTAGAGCAAGACCAGCAACTGCTGCACAAGTAACTGCAGTTCCAACTAATAGACCAGAAACAAATTTTTTCATAAATTCCATCTCCTCGTTATAAATGATTCTTCTCTTACTATTATGAAGCAAAAGATCAAAAAAGCCAACTGTTATGTAAAGTAGCGGAATATATATTTCTCCATCAATTGATTAAAAATACAACAGCACAATGACGGTGGCAGCTGGTTCTTCTTTGATATGGTTATTCCATTAGTGCAGGCAGCTCCTATTTCTTTAGTGAATATGTGCTTGAGGAATGAAATTAATCAGGAAAAATGAGATAATTCCTTATGAATGATGGAATGGGAAGGGAAAGAAAATAATGAAGCTAGAACAAGCAATCAAACAATTCAATGATTCAGCAATTCAGCTGGGCGGATGGATGGAGCTGGACCGTTTATACTTAACAAATCGAATCCTTGAATGGGTCGGTGGATATTCAGACGAAAAAACAGTTTTTTCTGAGGCGGCTGAAACACCTATTCAGTTATTCCTTTTGATTGCAGTAAAAAATAAAAAAATAGCGGATACAGACTGGGAAAAAAATCAGCTGCAGAAAAAATTTCAAGAGCTGCTGACACCGCCTCCCTCTGTTGTTAATGCACTTTTCGCTCAATATTATGCGAAAAAGCCAGCTGATGCAACAGAATATTTTTATAACCTGTGTTGTCAAACGGGCTATGTCGCTCCACTAGAACGGTCAGCAGCTCCTCAGAATTTTTTAGGAGCAGAATGCAGTGAATTAACCGAAACAGCAGAGGAGCGAATGAGCGGATTTTTCAGTCTGTTTCATAAAAAACAGCCGAATCCCAGCTGTTATCACTGCTTTGAAAACGAAGGATTCAATGGAGAAAGCTCAGTAGAAACAGCAGCCAGCCGTTTGATTCGGATGAACCTTCAAGGAGAAAGCTGGGGCTTCCATTATAGTCCTGCTGCACAATTTCCAGAACAGTTTTATATCTCCTCAGAGGAGCATAAACCTTTGGTTTGGGGGACAGCAGCAGTTCAGCGTATGCTAGACATCTTAGACATATTTCCTCATTACTTTATTTCATTTGACGGGGAAACTAGGGAATCCCATGGCTATTATCAGGGCGGAGCTGCTTCTTTGCCTAGTCTGGCTGTCGAGGCAGAAGCGTTTATTGAACGAAAGGAGTACCCATTGCTTAATATAGGTGTAGTTCCGGGGCTTTTTCCTGCTGTTCAGCTGCAGGGGCCTGATAAGAATGAACTAATTGAGAGTATCTTGTTTCTAACTTCTCAATGGAAAAATTTCAAAAAAGGAGCAGGAAGTAAGCCTGTGATAGTTGGTCGAAAGAGAGAAAACAGCTACACCTTCAATTTGTTCTTTATTAATCGGACCCAGGTGCCCGTTATCGATGACTATTTAGCCGTTGGTGAAAATCTTGTTCCGCTATTGTCGGGAAAGGTTGTTTTTCGCTCAGGTAAGATGAAATCTGGAGAAATAGCAGAACAGCTGCAACAGGCGGTGGACTGTCTGTCGCCATTTGAAAAGAATCATGAAGTTGCTTCACTCATTCAATTTTTGCATACGCTGGAAGATTAAAGACAGAAAGCAGGTAAAAAATGAAGATTGGAAAATCATATGGCTACCCGATTCTGCTTGCGGGATTGGCCTATGTTAGTTGTCTATGGGGATACTTGCTTTTTCAGCCGCTTATTCGGGAATCAAATGGAACAGAAACCAACACGTCCGCTGCTCTTTATTCAACAGAGGAGCAGTTAGCCATCCTGCAGAACTTCCCGAAGCTTTACCAAGCGTTAGAAGAACCGAAGGCACAACAGCTATTCATTATTCCGGGTTTATTAACTACAAAGACCCTAAGCAGTAATCAAAATCAGACTGCTTCTGTTTGTAATGAGATGGATCAGCAAGGTGTTGCGGTTACGGAAAATTATCTAATTGTTAGTGCGTATTGTCATGATAAAAAGCATAATTCTGTATTGTATGTATTAGATAAATCCAGTGGAAGCTACCTTAAAACGATTGTGCTTCAGGGCAAGCCTCATGTGGGTGGAATATCCTATGACTCGGAGTTTCAAAATCTCTGGATTTGCGCTCGAAAAGATAATCAGGCACAATTAGCGGCTGTTCAGTTAAGAAATCTGGAAGCATATGACTTTTCCAAAAGCAGCCAGCCAATAGCCTATGATCAGTCTGTTCTTTTACCGGAAATCAAGCGGGCCTCTTTTGTGACCTGGCATCAGCAGCACCTGTATGTTGGCTATTTTGATGAGAATAGAGATGGGGTTATTGAGAAGTACGCACTGGATAATCGAGGTGCCTTTAAAACAGGCAGTCAAGGACAGATTCATGTGAAGCATAAAACTAAGATTTCTCCTATTCAATCAGCCCTGATTGATCAGCGAATCCAAGGAGCTGCTTTCTACAAGGATTATTTGCTATTGTCTCAATCTAATGGCGGCAGAAACCCGTCAAAGCTGATTATTTTAGAGGATTATGTTGAAGGAGAGGTATTTATTGATCAAGAAACAGCACCGAGTATTGATATGCCGGAGCGGATGGAGCAGATTGCCAGCGATGGAAAATATCTTTATACGGTTTACGAATCTTCAAGCAGTTTTTTTAGGAAATTTACAAGAAATAAAGTCGATCGTGTACTGAAGCTCGAATTGTCCGAACTAATAAAAAAATAACTGTTCTTCTTTTGTTAGCAATGTTATACTAATTTGGTAACATTATTTAAAAGGAGAGAACAATGAAAAAGAAAGCGTATCGAAACACACCAGCCTTTTCATTTATGAGCTGGGGGTCATTTGCCTTTTTTGTGGCATTAATGTTGATTGGATTATACACATTGAAAGAGCCTTTGATGGTAAAAGGCTACTACTTGATGGGATCAGTGGGATTGATTTCTTCTTCCTTTACTCTGGCTAAGGTCATCAGAGATAATCAGGAAGATGAGGAGCGGTACAAGCAAATGTTCCGTGCAATGGATGATTCTATCAAAAATGAAGATGGTTCTATCTAAATCACAGATAATCTGAGAGACGGGGAAAGAAGCATCACATCTTTAACAAAACAAATAGGAATACTTTTAGTGTAACAAGGCTATAAGGGATGATTCTGATTTGTTTTGGTCTGCGGCGTTTGCTGCAGCTTGGATGTGGCGGCTGCTTCTACCCGTCTTTTTTGTTTTGTATAAATTTAAAATTCTGAAATGCCAGTCAGATGGGTGTTTCAGAATTTTTTTCAAAAAATCTCATTTTTTGTTTTTTTTACAAGGGATAAAAAATAAAGTCTCATTTTCTTTGATAATAATTTAAAATATTGATACATTGTTTGATATTTTATTTGTTATAATTATATATCTAAATGCATTGAAGCAAGTCAAAGAGTAAGATTCCGCTCTGTGTTCTAATAAAAGATAGTAGTGTTGGTACTTTATTGAAAGGTTAATGACTACTATTGTAAGCATTTAGACAGACAAAGGAGAAAAATAAAAAGGAGTGATTCAATGTTTCTCACCGCAGAGTATAAAAAGAAGAGAGACGACTATCAGCTGCTGAAAACTGAGCTGGACTTGTTCCAACAGCAGCATACAGAGAAGCAAACACAGATAAATGATTGTTTAAATCAGGCAAAAAACAGTCTTTCTGGTGTTTCAGAAGGCAGCGGGACACCGAATGAAGCGACAATTAACAAGGCAGAAGAATTATTTTCAGAGCTGCAAATCTTGCTGAATGCATTGAGTAGAAGAAACAGCAGTATTAAGAACGGCACGACCGTTGCTCAACAAAAATATGAGCACTATAACACCTTGTATCAAGCAGAAAAAGCGAGAGAACATGCGCATTTTGAAGCGGAACGGCAAAGGCTGCTGAATCCAACACCCTCTGACCGTAAAGCTGATACACAGGATTTCTTTAATAGAAATAATCAGATTATAAATCCAAAATGGTAAATAGTAGAGGAGGAAAGCAATGGAAAAATTAATCATTAAAGAAGGTGAATTAGTACAGGCAACGGCGCTGGCGGAGTCGGCAAAGGCTGATATTAAGCATGCGTTGAGCGCAGCTAAATCACTGGCAGGCAGCACAACAAGCTGGCAGGGAGAAGCGAAAAATACGTATGCCATGTATTTGGATATTTTGTCTCAGAATCATGAAGAAGTAGCTGAGATGATTCAGGATTTTCACAGTGCCTTAAAAAAGCTGGATGAAGATTGTAAGGTTTTTGACAGCGGCGATATGGCAGAAATCAGAGGAATATGAGGAGGGAAAAGAATGCTGTTGACGAAAGAAGCGTTGCTCATACTGACAGATACGGTGGGTCATGATGAGCTGTTTGGCTTTCCTGACCTGACTTTTTACCGAATGAATCAAAAACAATTCCATCAGCAGGGGTTAAAGGAGTTAAGGAGGCATCAGCTGCTGGATGAAGAAGAACAGTTAACGGACGAAGGTTTCTTTCTCGCATTGTTAGTGGAAAAATATGGTGATGCTGAACAATATATTTCTATCGGAAATCGTTATTTTATCGCACTACTGGAAGAGTGCATTCTACTGGAAAAAACAGAGACAGGCTATCTGTTCCAGCTGTTCAGACCAGAGGAGCTGTTGAGCTACCTGTATGTTCATTTTACAATTTTTGCTCGGGAGCCCTTAGAAGAAGAAGCAGGCTTCCGCAGCAGAAGGGCCCGCATTGATTTGACTGAGCTGGAGCAGGAAGATATTTCTCATCTTCTGCCGATTGGTTCTATTGAACGGACGGAAACAGAAATAAAGAAGGTAGAGTTTGTCCTGTTCATTTCTGACGGATTGCTTTATCGCTTACAGGAGGGCAAATTAAAACGAATAAGTCAGTACTGGTTGACTAAATGGCTGGTTGACCGCTTAGGGATTACCTACGAACTGGAAGATGAGACAAGAAAAAGGGGGTTGTCTAATTGGTAAGTGCATCCGTATCCGTTAATCCGGAGGAGCTTTCCGGACTTGTAACACAGCTGCAGCAAATTACGCAGCAATTGAATGAGGCAGCGGGAAAGCTGTCTTCTTTGAATAATAGCGCTTATTATGAAGGCGGTGACGGTCAGATGATGGTTGAGCTGTTTCAAGCCTATTCTTCGGTTCGTGTAGAAGAGCTAGCAACGCATTACCAGCGTTTAGCGGAGTATGTCACCTTCGTTTCTGAGACTTCAGTAGCTGCAGACCAGCTGCTGAAGAAGAAAAGTCAGGAAGCAATGGCAGGCTTTGAACGTGAAAGAAATGAACGCTTACATCCAAATTTTAATCAGAAAAAATCAGCACCGGAAGGTTTGGCAGGAATTCAAAAGCAGCAGAATGATATCCTGCGCCCTTTTGGCTAAAAAAGGAGGAAAAGGTTGGATATAAAGTATAATGCAGCAGATTGGCAGGCGTTGAGCGAGGGTGTGGGCTTTATCGAAAGCATGGATCTCTTTTCTATGCTGAAGGAAGCCGACCGTCTCAGTGAA